>NZ_JBHXFI010000025.1:0-115335 GCF_042724075.1 Streptomyces sp. NPDC127097
GCGAAGCAGTCCGGCACACCCCACCCGCGGAGGCCCGTCACCGCACCCGACAGCCCCGCGCAGCGGCACCGCCCGCCGCAGGCGCAACGGCGGGGAAGCCACAAACGCCGGCCGAGGCAAAGCGCAGCGCTTGGCGCAACGGCGGGGGCACCGCGTAAGCGGGCAATAAACGGCGAGCAACCACCACGGCGGGAAAGACAAAAACGTGGGATACCGTAACCGACCGTGACCACGCTCATCTGGATCGCCCTCGCGATCGTCCTCATCGGTATCTACCTCAGCTGGACGGCCGGCCGCCTCGACCGGCTGCACGCCCGTATCGACGCGGCCAGGGCGGCGCTCGATGCTCAGCTGCTGCGACGGGCGTCCGTCGCGCAGGAGGTGGGGACGTCGGGGGTCCTTGATCCGGCCGCCTCGATCGTCCTCTACCAGGCCGCGCACGAGGCGCGGCAGGCCGAGGAGGACCACCGGGAGGTCGCGGAGAGTGAGCTGAGCCAGGCGCTGCGGGCGATCTTCGCGGAGGAGGCGCAGCTGGAGGCCGTACGGGAGGCGCCGGGGGGTGAGCAGACGGTCGCCGAGCTCACCGCCGCGGTGCGCCGGGTCCCGATGGCGCGGCGCTTTCACAACGACGCCGTACGGGCCGCCCGCGCCGTTCGTCGCCACCGGGTGGTGCGGTATTTTCGGCTGGCCGGTCATGCGCCGTTCCCGCTGGCCTTCGAGATGGACGATGAGCCGCCGGCCGTTCTGGACGATCGCTCGGCCGGGAACTGAGCCTGGCCGCGAGCCGCGAGCGGGCGGCTGCGACTCCCAGCGGTGACGAGCCACTGACCTCTAATTGGCCCTTTTCCCGGTCCGCTCACAAACGGTTGTGTGAGCGCAGCAGTACAGCCACCCGCACTGAGTGAGGTCAAACCGTGTCCAGCACGCCCACCACGTCCCAGAACCCCGAGACCGGAACCGCGCGCGTCAAGCGCGGGATGGCCGAGCAGCTCAAGGGCGGCGTGATCATGGACGTCGTCACGCCGGAAGAGGCGAAGATCGCCGAGGACGCGGGCGCCGTCGCCGTCATGGCCCTGGAGCGGGTCCCCGCCGACATCCGCAAGGACGGTGGCGTGGCCCGGATGTCGGACCCCGACATGATCGACGGCATCATCAACGCCGTCTCCATCCCGGTCATGGCCAAGTCCCGGATCGGCCACTTCGTCGAGGCGCAGGTCCTCCAGTCGCTCGGCGTCGACTACATCGACGAGTCCGAGGTCCTCACCCCGGCCGACGAGGTCAACCACTCCGACAAGTGGGCCTTCACCACCCCCTTCGTGTGTGGTGCCACCAACCTGGGTGAGGCGCTGCGCCGGATCACCGAGGGTGCGGCCATGATCCGCTCGAAGGGGGAGGCCGGTACCGGCAACGTCGTCGAGGCGGTGCGCCACATGCGCCAGATCAAGGGCGAGATCGCTCGGCTGCGCGGCTACGACAACAACGAGCTGTTCGCCGCCGCCAAGGAGCTGCGTGCCCCGTACGAGCTGGTCAAGGAGGTCGCCGAGCTCGGCAAGCTGCCGGTCGTGCTGTTCTCCGCCGGTGGTGTCGCCACCCCGGCCGACGCCGCGCTGATGCGTCAGCTCGGTGCCGAGGGCGTGTTCGTCGGCTCCGGCATCTTCAAGTCCGGTGACCCCGCCAAGCGCGCCGCCGCGATCGTGAAGGCCACCACCTTCTACGACGACCCGAAGGTGATCGCGGACGTCTCCCGCAACCTGGGCGAGGCCATGGTCGGCATCAACTGCGACACCCTCCCCGAGGCCGAGCGCTACGCCAACCGCGGCTGGTAGGACACCGGATGAGCACCCCCACCATCGGTGTGCTGGCTCTCCAGGGCGACGTCCGCGAGCACCTCACCGTGCTCGCCGAGGCGGACGCCCTGGCCAGGCCGGTACGCCGTCCCGAGGAACTGGACGAGATCGACGGCCTGGTCATCCCGGGCGGCGAGTCCACCACGATGTCCAAGCTGGCGGTCGTCTTCGGCATGCTGGAGCCGCTGCGCGCCTTCGTCCGCGCGGGCAAGCCGGTCTACGGCACCTGCGCCGGCATGATCATGGTCGCCGACAAACTGCTGGACGCCCGTGAGGACCAGGAGACGTTCGGCGGCATCGACATGATCGTGCGCCGTAACGCCTTCGGGCGGCAGAACGAATCGTTCGAGGCGGCCATCGACGTCGCCGGGATTCCCGGCGGACCGGTCGAGGGCGTCTTCATCCGGGCGCCCTGGGTCGAGTCGGTCGGTGGTGCGGTCGAGGTCCTGGCGACGTACGACGGGCACACCGTGGCCGTGCGGCAGGGTAACGTCCTCGCCACGTCTTTCCACCCGGAGCTCACCGGCGACCACCGGGTCCACGCCCTGTTCGTGGACATGGTGCGGCGGGCCCGGAAATGATCCCAGGGGCGGGCCACGGCGCTTGATCACGGTCGTGGCCGGGTGACGGGCGGGAGTGACACCGTGTGACCCGGCCCCGGTAGGATCTGAGACGTTCGTTTCAGACGTTGGTTACGCGAAGGAGACAGGCGGATGTCCGGCCACTCTAAATGGGCTACGACGAAGCACAAGAAGGCCGTGATCGATGCCAAGCGCGGCAAGCTCTTCGCGAAGCTGATCAAGAACATCGAGGTCGCGGCCCGTACCGGCGGCGCCGATGTGGACGGCAACCCGACCCTCTTCGACGCCATCCAGAAGGCCAAGAAGAGCTCGGTGCCCAACAAGAACATCGACTCCGCGGTCAAGCGCGGTGCGGGTCTTGAGGCCGGCGGCGCCGACTACGAGACCATCATGTACGAGGGTTACGGCCCCAACGGTGTCGCGGTGCTCATCGAGTGCCTCACCGACAACCGCAACCGTGCCGCCTCGGACGTCCGCGTCGCCATGACCCGCAACGGCGGTTCGATGGCCGACCCGGGTTCGGTGTCGTACCTGTTCAACCGCAAGGGCGTGGTGATCGTCCCCAAGGGTGAACTGTCCGAGGACGACGTCCTGGGCGCGGTCCTGGACGCGGGAGCCGAAGAGGTCAACGACCTCGGCGAGTCCTTCGAGGTGCTCAGCGAGGCCACCGACCTGGTCGCGGTCCGCACGGCCCTCCAGGAGTCCGGCATCGACTACGACTCTGCCGACGCCAACTTCGTCCCGACCATGCAGGTCGAGCTGGAGGAAGAGGGCGCGCGCAAGATCTTCAAGCTGATCGACGCGCTGGAGGACAGCGACGACGTGCAGAACGTCTTCGCCAACTTCGACGTCTCGGACGAGACGATGGCCAAGGTCGACGCCTGACCGGCGCGGCACACTCGGTCGTCTGACGGGCCGGCGGGGACACACCCCGCCGGCCCGTCGGTTTGTCAGTGGCAGCCACTACTGTGCTGATCAGGGGGCATGCGCTTCCGAGACAGGCACAGCTGACCGATAGGCGAGGGGCGGGGACCGATGAAGGTGCTGGGGGTGGACCCGGGGCTGACACGCTGCGGGGTCGGGGTGGTCGACGGCGTCGCCGGCCGGCCGCTGACGATGGTCGGCGTCGGCGTCGTCCGTACCCCCGCGGACGCCGAGATCGCCCAGCGCCTGGTCGAGATCGAGCGCGGGATAGACGCCTGGCTCGACGAGCACCGGCCCGAATTCGTCGCCGTGGAGCGGGTCTTCAGCCAGCACAACGTCCGTACGGTCATGGGCACCGCCCAGGCCAGCGCGGTCGCCATGCTGTGCGCGGCCCGTCGTGGGCTGCCGGTCGCGCTGCACACCCCCAGCGAGGTCAAGGCCGCCGTCACGGGCTCGGGCCGGGCCGACAAGGCCCAGGTCGGCGCGATGGTGACCCGTCTGTTGCGGCTCGACGCGCCACCGAAGCCGGCCGACGCCGCCGATGCCCTCGCCCTCGCCATCTGTCACATCTGGCGCGCCCCCGCGGTCAACCGCCTCCAGCAGGCGCATGCCGCGGCCCGCCGCGCCGCCCCCGTCCGCGCTCCCGGCGTCCGCCGGGCGACACCCCAGAAGGGCACCCGATGATCGCCTTCGTCTCCGGCCCGGTCGCGGCCCTCGCACCGGACTCCGCCGTCGTCGAGGTCGGCGGTATCGGCATGGCCGTCCAGTGCACCCCGGACACCCTCTCCGGCCTGCGCATCGGACAGCAGGCCAAGCTCGCCACCTCCCTCGTCGTCCGCGAGGACTCGCTCACCCTCTACGGCTTCGCCGACGACGACGAGCGGCAGACCTTCGAGCTGCTCCAGACCGCCAGCGGCGTCGGACCCCGGCTCGCCCAGGCGATGCTCGCGGTGCACTCCCCGGACGCCCTGCGGCTGGCCGTCGCCACCGGTGACGAGAAGGCGCTCACCGCCGTGCCCGGCATCGGCAAGAAGGGCGCGCAGAAGCTGCTCCTGGAGCTCAAGGACCGGCTGGGGGAGCCGGTGGGCACCGGCCGGGCGGGCATCGGCAGCGCCGTCACCCCCGGCTGGCGCGACCAGCTGCACGCCGCCCTGATCGGCCTCGGCTACGCCACCCGCGAGGCGGACGAAGCGGTCGCCGCGGTCGCCCCGCAGGCCGAGGCGGCCGTCGCCGACGGCGGAGCCCCCCAGGTGCCGCAGCTGCTCAAGGCCGCCCTCCAGACCCTGAACCGCGCACGGTGACCGCCGCCCTCCGGGCCCCGCGCCCCCGACCGTTCGACCACGCAGGCGGCCCGGCCGCCCCGACCCCGCGAGGCACACCGCAGTGAACTGGGACGACACCGCACCGCCCACCACCGAGGACCCCGCCACGGGCGCGCCCGACCGGCTGGTCGGGGCCGACGCGGACGGTGAGGACACCGCCGTCGAGGCCGCGCTGCGGCCCAAGGACCTCGAGGAATTCGTCGGCCAGGAGCGGGTGCGCGAACAGCTCGACCTGGTGCTGCGCGCCGCCCGCGCCCGCGGCGCCACCGCCGACCACGTCCTGCTGTCCGGGGCGCCGGGCCTCGGCAAGACCACCCTCTCGATGATCATCGCCGCCGAGATGGGCGCCCCGATCCGCATCACCTCCGGCCCCGCCATCCAGCACGCCGGTGATCTCGCCGCGATCCTCTCCTCCCTCCAGGAGGGCGAGGTCCTCTTCCTCGACGAGATCCACCGGATGTCCCGGCCCGCCGAGGAAATGCTCTACATGGCGATGGAGGACTTCCGCGTCGACGTGATCGTCGGCAAGGGCCCGGGCGCCACCGCCATCCCGCTCGAACTCCCCCCGTTCACCCTGGTCGGGGCCACGACCAGGGCCGGTCTGCTGCCGCCCCCGCTGCGCGACCGCTTCGGTTTCACCGCCCATATGGAGTTCTACGCCCCCGCCGAGCTACAGCGGGTCATCCACCGCTCCGCCGGGCTGCTGGACGTCGACATAGAACCCGAGGGCGCCGCCGAGATCGCCGGCCGCTCCCGCGGCACGCCCCGTATCGCCAACCGTCTGCTGCGCCGGGTCCGGGACTACGCCCAGGTGAAGGCCGACGGCGTGATCACCCGCGAGATCGCCTCCCAGGCCCTCGGGGTCTACGAGGTCGACGCCCGCGGCCTGGACCGCCTCGACCGGGCGGTGCTCACGGCCCTGCTCAAGCTGTTCGGCGGCGGCCCGGTGGGCCTGTCCACCCTCGCGGTCGCGGTGGGGGAGGAGCGGGAGACCGTCGAGGAGGTCGCCGAGCCGTTCCTCGTACGGGAAGGACTGCTGGCCAGGACCCCCAGGGGCCGGATCGCGACCCCGGCGGCCTGGGACCATCTGGAGCTCGTCCCGCCGCGGCAGCAGGCGGGCACCGGCGGCCAGCAGGGCTTGTTCGGGGCGTGACGGCGCGGGGACTCGCCCGGTCAGGAACTGCGGTGGGATGCTGTGCGTTGTTCCACTGGTGGGGACTCGCCTAGACTCCGCCGATGCCGTTCGTATGGGCGGCATTCCCACCCCCGTATATGAGATCGCGCATCAGCGGTCGTGCGAAGGAATTTCCGTCCCGTGAATATCGTGACTCTCCTCCCCTTCATCGTCCTCATCGGGGCCATGTTCCTGATGACTCGGTCTGCCAAGAAGAAGCAGCAGGCGGCCGCGCAGATGCGCAATGAAATGCAGGCCGGCACCGGCATCCGGACCATCGGTGGCATGTACGCCACCGTCAAGGAAGTCCACGAGGACACCGTCCTCCTGGAGGTCGCCCCCGGCGTGCACGCCATCTACGCCAAGAACGCCATCGGCGCCGTGCTGGCGGACGAGGAGTACAACCGCATCCTGGACGGTGCCGACCCGATCCACCATGGCGAGCCGATCGTCCCGGACGACGCCTCCTCGCTGACCGGCGACACCGCCGCCGGGGCCGAGAAGGGCGACAAGATCGACCTGGGCAAGACCGCCGCCCCGGCCGACGCCGAGCCCGCCGCGGACCAGCCCGCCGACGAGGCCAAGGACGCCAAGCCCGCCGACGAGGCCAAGGACACCGTCAAGGCGGACACCGACGCCGCGAAGGACGACAAGAAGTCCGGCGACGACGCGAAGTAGTCCACCCCCACGGAACCGCGGAGCACGCGTGGTGTGTCGTGCACCGCGGTTCCGGGACGGTCTAGGCTCCGGCGGGGGCACGTCCCCACAAGACTTCGTGGCCCCTCGGCCGGCATCCCGGTCCGAGGGGTTGGACAGGGAGATACGAGAAGGTGGCAGCACCGAAGAAGGGCCGCAGGGCGCCCGCGAGCCAGGGGCATCCGGGCCGCACCCTGCTCCTGGTCCTCATCGCCATGGCGGGGCTGATCGGAGGGATGTTCTACTCCGGCACGATGACGCCGCGGCTGGGCATCGACCTGGCAGGCGGCACCAGCTTCACGCTGGCGGCGCAGAACCAGCCGGGCAAGCCCAACGCGATCAACGAGACCAACATGAAAACCGCCGCCGGCATCATGGAGCGGCGGGTCAACGGTCTCGGTGTGTCCGAGGCCGAGGTCCAGACGCAGGGCACCGACCACATCATCGTGAACATCCCCAAGGGGACGGACGCGAAGCAGGCCCGCCAGCAGGTCGGCACCACCGCCAAGCTCGGGTTCCGGCCGGTGCTCACCACCACGGCGGGCACCAAGACCCCCGAGCCCAAGCCCAGCCCCTCCAAGGGCGGCGCGAACGGCAAGGCCAAGGGCGACAAGGCCGCGGGTGACCCGGCCAAGGACCAGCCGGGCGCCCAGCAGAGCGCCTCGGCCTCGCAGTCGCCGAACGCCAAGCCGACGACGCAGGGCCGGGCGGTGACGGACGCGCTGAAGAAGGCACCGTCCGCCAAGCCCACCCCCTCCGGCCCGGCCAAGCCCTCCACCCCCGCGGTGCCGCCGACGCCCGGCGCGGACATCCCGCCGGCCCTCCAGAAGCAGCTCAACGCGCTGGACTGCTCCACCAAGCAGAGCCGCGCCGCCGCCGGTGAGAAGGCCGCGAACGCCAAGCCGTCCGACCCGGTCGTGGCGTGCAAGGACGACGGCGCGCAGAAGTACGTGCTCGGCCCGGTCGGCGTCGAGGGCACGGACGTCAGCGACGCCAAGGCCGTCTTCGACAGCCAGGGTGGCCAGGGCTGGATCGTCCAGATGGACTTCACCTCCGAGGGCGGCAAGAAGTTCGCGGACGTCACCGGCAAGCTGGCCGCCAAGGCGCCGCCGCAGAACCAGTTCGGGATCGTGCTGGACGGCGCGGTGGTCTCCGCCCCGTCGGTCAGCAACGCGATCAACGGTGGCAACGCCACGATCTCCGGTGGCTTCACCCAGCAGTCCGCCGAGGACCTGGGCAACATGCTGTCCTACGGCTCCCTGCCGCTCTCCTTCAAGATCGACGACGAGACCACGGTCACCGCGGCGCTCGGTGGCGAGCAGCTGCACGCCGGTCTGATCGCCGGCGCCATCGGCCTCGCACTGGTCGTGGTCTACCTCGTCGCCTACTACCGGGGGCTGGCGCTGGTCGCGCTGGCGAGCCTCCTGGTCTCGGCGATCCTGACGTACACGATCATGACGTTGCTCGGCCCGACCATCGGGTTCGCGCTGAACCTCCCGGCGGTCTGCGGCGCCATCGTGGCCATCGGTATCACCGCCGACTCGTTCATCGTCTACTTCGAACGCGTCCGGGACGAGATCCGCGAGGGCCGCACCCTGCGCCCGGCCGTCGAGCGCGGCTGGCCCCGCGCCCGCCGTACGATCCTGGTCTCCGACTTCGTGTCGTTCCTGGCCGCCGCGGTGCTGTTCATCGTCACCGTCGGCAAGGTGAAGGGCTTCGCGTTCACGCTCGGCCTGACCACCGTCCTCGACGTCATCGTGGTCTTCTACTTCACCAAGCCGCTGATGACGATGCTGGCCCAGCGGAAGTTCTTCGCCGACGGGCACCCCTGGTCCGGTCTCGATCCCAAGCGCCTGGGCGCCAAGCCGCCGCTGCGCCGTCGTCGCGGCGCCGCCCCCACCCAGACGAAGGAGGCGTGATGTCCAAGCTCGGAAACATCGGCGCCCGGCTCTACCGCGGCGAGGTCGGCTACGACTTCATCGGCAAGCGGAAGATCTGGTACGGCATCTCGATCCTCATCACCATCACGGCCATCGTCGGCCTGGCGGTGCGCGGCCTGAACATGGGCATCGAGTTCTCCGGCGGCGCGGTCTTCACCGCGAAGACCTCCGTCTCCACCTCGCAGGTCCAGAGCCAGGCCGAGTCGGCGGCGGGCGGCCACCAGGCCGTCGTGCAGAAGCTCGGCGGCGGTTCGGTGCGCATCCAGATCAGCGGCCTGGACACCAAGCAGGCGGTGCCGGTCCAGGAAGAGCTCGCCAAGGACCTGAACATCCCGGTCAAGGACGTCAACACCCAGTTGGTCGGCCCGAGCTGGGGTGAGGAGATCGCCAACAAGGCATGGCTGGGCCTGGGGATCTTCATGGTCCTCGTGGTGCTCTACCTGGCGATCGCCTTCGAGTGGCGGATGGCGCTCGCCGCCCTGATCGCGCTGATCCACGACCTCACGATCACGGTCGGTGTCTACGCCCTGGTCGGCTTCGAGGTCACGCCCGGCACGGTCATCGGTCTGCTGACCATCCTCGGTTACTCCCTGTACGACACGGTCGTCGTCTTCGACAGCCTCAAGGAAGCCTCCAAGGACCTCACCAAGCAGACCCGCTTCACGTACAGCGAGATCGCCAACCGCTCGATCAACAGCACCCTGGTGCGGTCGATCAACACCACGGTCGTGGCGCTGCTCCCGGTCGCCGGTCTGCTGTTCGTCGGCGGCGGTTTCCTGGGCGCGGGCATGCTCAACGACATCTCGCTGGCCCTGTTCGTCGGCCTCGCCGCCGGTGCGTACTCGTCGATCTTCATCGCGACGCCGCTGGTCGCCGACCTGAAGAACCGCGAGCCGCAGATGAAGGCGCTGGCCAAGCGGGTGAAGGCGAAGCGCGCCGCGGCCGCCGCCAAGGAGGCGAGCCAGGAGGACACCGAGGAGTCGGCCCCCGCCCCGGCGGACGCCGCGGACGGTGCCGCGGTCGTCGGACCGCGCCACCAGCCCGCCTCCCGTAACCGCGGACGCGGCCGCCCCTCGGGGAAGCGCCGATGAGCGCCCCGGCAGAGCTGCGCGAGCTTCTGCTCAGCCGGATCACGGACATCCCCGACCACCCGCAGCCGGGGGTGATGTTCAAGGACATCACCCCGCTGCTGGCCGATCCGGCCGCCTTCGGCGCGCTGACCGAGGCATTCGCCGAGCTGTGCGGACGGCACCGGGTGGACAAGATCGTGGGCCTGGAGGCGCGCGGGTTCATACTCGCCGCTCCGGTCGCGGTCCGGGCCGGCGTCGGCTTCGTCCCCGTCCGCAAGGCGGGCAAGCTGCCCGGCGCGACGCTCGGGCAGTCCTACGAGCTGGAGTACGGCACCGCCGAGATCGAGATCCACACCGATGCGCTGACCCCGGGCGACCGGGTGCTGGTGATCGATGACGTCCTCGCCACCGGCGGGACCGCCGACGCCTCGCTTCAGCTCATCCGCCGCGCGGGCGCCGAGGTCGCGGGCCTGGCCGTGCTGCTGGAGCTCGGCTTCCTGGCCGGGCGGCAGCGGCTGGAGCCGGGGCTCAAGGGCGCTCCGCTGGAGGCCCTGATCACGGTCTGAGCCGGTCGCGGGCAGCGGTTCCGCAGCGGGGGCAGCCGGAAGAATCCGGGTGCCCCCGCTGCTGTGTCATGTACGGACCCATGGCCGCGGGGGAGTCGCGGCCGAGGGGTCGATACCATGGCACCCCGACCCGTTAGAGGTTCTGGGGTCCGGAACCGCCTGAGGAGTGCTCTTGCCAGACGAGGCCCAGCCGCTCTCCCCCGGACTGCGTCCGACGGGATCCGACGCCGCGCGCCCGGACGAGCCGAAGCCCACGGACGTGGCTTCCTCGGACGCGCCCCAGCCCGAGCGGCAGGGTGCGCCCGACGGCACCGCCACGCCCCGGCCGCCGGCCGGCCCGACCTCCGCGTCCCCGGCGCCCGCCGAGCGGCCCAGTACGGCGCCCAAGCCGGGGCCCGCCGCCTCCTCGTCCCAGCCGGCCTCCGCGCCGTCCCGGGCGCCGAAGCCGCCCGCCAAGGCCGACCAGCCCGCCGCCACCAAGCCGCTGCCGCCCGCCCCCGCCGGCCGCTCCGGCTCCCCGAACCGGGTACGGGCCCGACTGGCCCGGCTGGGCGTCCAGCGCTCCAGCCCGTACAACCCGGTCCTGGAGCCGCTGCTGCGGGCCGTCCGCGGCAACGACCCCAAGATCGAGACCGCGACGCTGCGCCAGGTCGAGCGGGCCTACCAGGTCGCCGAGCGCTGGCACCGCGGCCAGAAGCGCAAGAGCGGCGACCCGTACATCACCCACCCGCTCGCGGTGACGACCATCCTCGCCGAGCTGGGCATGGACCCGGCCACGCTGATGGCGGGCCTGCTGCACGACACCGTCGAGGACACCGAGTACGGCCTGGACACCCTGCGCCGCGACTTCGGCGACCAGGTCGCGCTGCTGGTCGACGGCGTCACCAAGCTGGACAAGGTCAAGTTCGGCGAGGCCGCGCAGGCCGAGACCGTCCGCAAGATGGTCGTCGCGATGGCCAAGGACCCGCGCGTCCTGGTCATCAAGCTCGCCGACCGGCTGCACAACATGCGCACCATGCGCTACCTCAAGCGGGAGAAGCAGGAGAAGAAGGCCCGCGAGACGCTGGAGATCTACGCTCCGCTCGCCCACCGCCTGGGCATGAACACCATCAAGTGGGAGCTGGAGGACCTCGCCTTCGCGATCCTCTACCCCAAGATGTACGACGAGATCGTGCGGCTGGTCGCCGAGCGGGCGCCCAAGCGGGACGAGTACCTGGCCATAGTGACCGACGAGGTCCAGGCCGATCTGCGGTCCGCCCGGATCAAGGCCACCGTCACCGGCCGCCCGAAGCACTACTACAGCGTCTACCAGAAGATGATCGTGCGCGGCCGCGACTTCGCCGAGATCTACGACCTGGTGGGCATCCGCGTCCTCGTCGACACCGTCCGCGACTGCTACGCCGCGCTCGGCACCATCCACGCGCGATGGAACCCGGTCCCCGGCCGGTTCAAGGACTACATCGCGATGCCGAAGTTCAACATGTACCAGTCGCTGCACACGACCGTGATCGGCCCCAGCGGCAAGCCCGTTGAGCTCCAGATCCGTACGTTCGACATGCACCGCCGTGCCGAGTACGGCATCGCCGCGCACTGGAAGTACAAGCAGGAAGCGGTCGCCGGCGCCTCCAAGATCCGCACGGACGTACCGAAGAACGCCGGCAAGGGCCAGGACACCGTCAACGACATGGCCTGGCTGCGGCAGTTGCTCGACTGGCAGAAGGAGACCGAGGACCCCGGCGAGTTCCTGGAGTCGCTGCGCTTCGACCTGTCCCGCAACGAGGTCTTCGTCTTCACCCCCAAGGGCGATGTCATAGCGCTGCCGGCCGGTGCCACCCCCGTCGACTTCGCGTACGCGGTGCACACCGAGGTCGGCCACCGCACGATAGGGGCGCGGGTCAACGGGCGCCTCGTCCCGCTCGAATCGACCCTGGACAACGGCGACTTGGTCGAGGTCTTCACCTCCAAGGCGCCGGGCGCCGGACCGTCCCGCGACTGGCTCGGCTTCGTCAAGTCCCCGCGGGCCCGCAACAAGATCCGCGGCTGGTTCTCCAAGGAGCGCCGCGACGAGGCCATCGAGCAGGGCAAGGACTCCATCGCGCGCGCCATGCGCAAGCAGAACCTGCCGATCCAGCGGATCCTGACCGGCGACTCCCTGGTCACCCTCGCGCACGAGATGCGCTACCCCGACATCTCCTCGCTCTACGCCGCCATCGGCGAGGGCCATGTCGCCGCGCAGAGCGTCGTCCAGAAGCTGGTGCAGGCGCTCGGCGGCCAGGACGAGGCCACCGAGGACATCGCCGAGTCGACGCCGATCCGGCCGCGTTCCAAGCGCCGTTCCAGCGCCGACCCCGGGGTGGTCGTCAAGGGCGTCGACGATGTGTGGGTCAAGCTGGCCCGCTGCTGTACGCCGGTGCCGGGTGACCCCATCATCGGCTTCGTCACCCGCGGCAACGGCGTCTCGGTGCACCGCGCCGACTGCGTCAACGTCGACTCGCTGTCCCGGCAGCCGGAGCGGATACTCGACGTCGAATGGGCGCCCACCCAGTCCTCGGTCTTCCTGGTCGCGATCCAGGTCGAGGCGCTGGACCGCTCCCGGCTGCTGTCGGACGTCACCCGCATCCTGTCCGACCAGCACGTCAACATCCTGTCGGCCGCCGTCCAGACCTCCCGCGACCGCGTCGCCACCTCCCGCTTCACCTTCGAGATGGGCGACCCCAAGCACCTGGGGCACGTCCTGAAGGCCGTGCGGAGCGTGGAGGGCGTGTACGACGTCTACCGGGTGACGTCGGCCCGCAGGCCGTAACGGCGTACACAGCAGGCGGCCCCGGTACGGATTCCGTACCGGGGCCGCCTGCTGTTCCGCGCTAACCGCCGAACTCCTCCAGGCCCCTGAGTGCCTGGTCCAGCAGCGCCTTGCGGCCCTCCAGCTCCCGGCCGAGCTTGTCGGCCTTGGCGTTGTTGCCCGCCGCCCGTGCCGTGTCGATCTGCTTCTCCAGCTTGTCGACCGCGTCCTGGAGCTGGCCGGTCAGACCCGCGGCGCGGGCCCGGGCCTCAGGGTTCGTCCGGCGCCACTCGCTCTCCTCGGCCTCCTGGATGGCCCGCTCGACGGCGTGCATCCGGCCCTCGATCTTCGGGCGGGCGTCCCGCGGCACATGGCCGATGGCCTCCCACCGCTCGTTGATCGAGCGGAACGCGGCCCGCGCGGCCTTCAGGTCCGAGACCGGGAGCAGCTTCTCGGCCTCGACGGCCAGCTCCTCCTTGCGGGTCAGATTCTCCCGCTGCTCGGCATCGCGCTCCGCGAAGACCTCACCGCGCGCCTGGAAGAAGACGTCCTGGGCGCCGCGGAAGCGGTTCCACAGATCGTCCTCGTGCTCACGCTGGGCGCGTCCGGCCGCCTTCCAGTCCGCCATCAGCTCGCGGTAGCGGGCCGCGGTGGCCCCCCAGTCCGTCGAGTTCGACAGCGCCTCGGCCTCGGCGACCAGCTTCTCCTTCGCCTTACGGGACTCCTCGCGCTGCGCGTCCAGCGACGCGAAGTGCGCCTTGCGCCGCTTGGAGAACGCCGAGCGGGCGTGCGAGAAGCGGTGCCAGAGTTCGTCGTCCGCCTTGCGGTCGAGCCGCGGCAGGCCCTTCCAGGTGTCGACCAGCGCGCGCAGACGTTCACCGGCCGCCCGCCACTGCTCGCTGGCGGCCAGCTCCTCGGCCTCGGCGACCAGCTTCTCCTTGGCCTCCCGGGCCTCGTGGCTCTGCCGTGCCTTCTGTGCCTTGCGCTCCTCGCGGCGCGATTCGACGGCCTCGACGAGCTTGTCGAGCCGCTTCTTCAGCGCGTCCAGATCGCCCACCGCGTGGTGTTCGTCGACCTGGGTGCGCAGATGCTCGATCGCGGTCGTGGCGTCCTTCGCCGACAGGTCGGTGGTCTTGACCCGGCGCTCGAGGAGGCCGATCTCGACGACCAGGCCCTCATACTTGCGCTCGAAGTAGGCGAGGGCCTCCTCGGGAGTTCCCGCCTGCCACGATCCGACGACCTGCTCGCCATCGGCGGTACGCACGTACACGGTCCCCGTCTCGTCGACGCGGCCCCATGGGTCGCTGCTCACAGCGCCTCCTCCACATGATGCCGACGGGGGCGTGCGGCCCCCCGGCATCGTCCACAGTTTCTGTCCGGCAGAGCCGCGCCCTGACCGGTCCGACGGGCTGAATTGCGGGTGAGGGTGGCAGCCGTCGGAGCAGGCACCCTACCCAACGCCAATCTAGGCGACCGGCGGTCGGCTGTCCGCATCCAGCACGACCGAAATTCCGCGGTTCGCGTGGCTGGGCCGCCGTACCGCCCCAGGTCGCCCGGCAGGTCAGGACTTTTTGACGGTTGCCCGGTCGATCACGACGGTGGCGTTCGGTGCGGTGTTGCCGGTCTGCGGGTCGGGCGTCGAACCGGCCTTGGCGATCTTCTTCAGCACGTCCATACCGCCGGTGACGGTGCCGAACGGTGTGTAGTTGGGAGGCAGCTTGCTGTCCTGGTAGACGAGGAAGAACTGGCTGCCGCCGGAGTCGCGGGTCTTGTCGCTCTGCCCGTCGTAGCGGTTGGCCATCGCGACCGTGCCCGCCGGATAGACGCCGCCCTTGAGCCGGGGGTCCTTGAGGTTCTCGTCCGGGATGGTGTAGCCGGGCGTGCCCTGGCCGGTGCCCTTCGGGTCGCCGCACTGGAGGACGTAGATGCCCTGGTCGACCAGGCGGTGGCACTTGCTGTGGTCGAAGTAGCCCTGACCGGCCAGGAAGGCGAAGGAGTTGACCGTGTGCGGCGCCTTGCCGGCGTCCAGCTTCAGCTCGATCGTGCCGCAGGTCGTCGCCAGCTTCGCGGAGTAGGAAGCCGAGGTGTCGACGGACATCGCCGGCTCCTTCTTCCAGGTCTTGGTGGACGGCGTGCCCTTGGCGGGCTTGCCGCACGGGTCCGGGGCCTTGGAGGGGGACGGGGCGGCCGCCCGGTCGGCGTCCTTGCCGGTGCCCGCCAGCCCGGTGGTGGCGTAGGCGGTGACGCCGGCGGCCAGGGCGACGGCCATGGCGGAGGCGATGACCACATTGCGGCGTTTGGTCTTCCGCTGTGCCGTGGACCGCCGTTGCTGCTGGCGCTCGTACTTCTCCCTGGCGAGCTGCCGCCGCCGCTGATCTCTGCTGACCACCGGTCGTCTCCTTCGTCCGATCACCGATCGCTGTCGTCGCCGTGGCCGTACCGTATACGGGTTCGCTCTGCCGGGAGTCCCGCCGGTAGGCTCTGGAGCTGCCGAGATGTTCCGGGAGCGGTCCCGTGGACCGACCCCCACCACCGACCTTTAAGGACGAACGTGCTGATTGCCGGGTTCCCCGCCGGGGCCTGGGGCACCAATTGCTACTTGGTCGCCCCCGCCGCCGGCGAGGAGTGCGTCATCATCGACCCGGGCCACCAGGCGGCCCAAGGCGTCGAGGACGCGGTCGCAAAGCATCGGCTCAAGCCCGTCGCGGTCGTTCTCACCCATGGCCACCTCGACCATGTCGCCTCCGTGGTCCCGGTGTGCGGCGCGCACGACGTCCCGGCCTGGATCCACCCCGAGGACCGCTTCATGATGAGCGACCCGGAGAAGGCCCTCGGCCGCTCCATCGGTCAGCAGCTCATGGGCGAACTCACCGTGGGGGAGCCGGACGACGTCAAGGAGCTGAGCGACGGTGCCGCCCTGGAACTCGCCGGGATGGAGTTCTCCGTCGCGCACGCCCCGGGCCATACCAAGGGGTCGGTGACGTTCAGGATGCCTGAGCAGGCGGACATTCCGCCGGTCTTCTTCTCCGGCGACCTGCTCTTCGCCGGCTCCATCGGACGCACCGACCTGCCGGGCGGCGATCACGCCGAGATCCTTCAGTCGCTGGCCCGTGTGTGCCTGCCGCTGGAGGACTCGACCGTCGTCCTGTCCGGCCACGGCCCCCAGACCACCATCGGCCGCGAGCGCGCCACCAACCCCTTCCTGCGGGCTGTGTCCTCTGGGGGACACCCCCAGACCCCCGCGCCCGCCGGCCTCGGAGACGGCTTCCGCGCCGCTCCACGACGAGGAATGTGACGAGACCTTCCGTGAGCACCTTCAAGGCCCCCAAGGGCACGTACGACCTGATTCCGCCGCAGTCCGCCACCTATCTCGCGGTGCGCGAGGCGATCGCCGCGCCGCTGAAGAACTCCGGGTACGGCTATGTCGAGACGCCCGGTTTCGAGAACGTCGAGCTGTTCGCGCGCGGTGTCGGTGAGTCCACCGACATCGTGACCAAGGAGATGTACGCCTTCGAGACCAAGGGCGGCGACCGGCTGGCGCTGCGCCCCGAGGGCACCGCGTCCGTGCTGCGCGCCGCGCTGGAGGCCAACCTCCACAAGGCGGGCAACCTCCCGGTCAAGCTCTGGTACTCCGGCTCGTACTACCGCTACGAGCGTCCGCAGAAGGGCCGTTACCGCCACTTCTCCCAGGTCGGTGCCGAGGCCATCGGCGCCGAAGACCCGGCGCTGGACGCCGAGTTGATCATCCTGGCCGACCAGGCGTACCGCGCGCTGGGGCTGCGGAACTTCCGCATCCTGCTCAACTCCCTGGGCGACAAGGAGTGCCGCCCCGTCTACCGGGCCGCGCTCCAGGACTTCCTGCGCGGCCTGGACCTGGACGAGGACACCCGGCGCCGGGTCGACATCAACCCGCTGCGCGTCCTGGACGACAAGCGCGAGTCCGTACAGAAGCAGCTCGACGGGGCGCCCAAGCTCCGCGACTACCTCTGCGAGGCATGCAAGGCGTACCACGAGCAGGTGCGTGAGCTGCTGACCGCGGCGGGCGTGGCCTTCGAGGACGACGAGAAGCTGGTCCGCGGCCTGGACTACTACACCCGCACCACCTTCGAGTTCGTCCACGACGGCCTCGGCTCGCAGTCCGCGGTGGGCGGCGGCGGCCGCTACGACGGTCTCTCGGAGATGATCGGCGGCCCCGCGCTGCCGTCCGTCGGCTGGGCGCTGGGCGTCGACCGCACGGTGCTGGCGCTGGAGGCGGAGGGCGTCACGCTCGACATCCCCGCCGCCACGGCCGTCTACGCGGTGCCGCTCGGCGAGGAGGCCCGCCGGGTGCTGTTCGGCGTGGTCACCGAGCTGCGGCGGGCCGGCGTCGCCACCGACTTCGCGTTCGGCGGCAAGGGCCTGAAGAACGCCATGAAGTCCGCCAACCGCTCCGGCGCGCGGCTGGCGCTGGTGGCCGGCGAGCGGGACCTGGCCGAGGGCGTCGTCCAGCTCAAGGACCTGGAGAGCGGTGAGCAGACCGCGGTCGCGCTGGACGCCGTGGCCGACGAGGTCCGGCGCACGCTGGGCTGAGCCCGCGGGACGGCGGACCCGAGGGGCCCGGACGGCGATCGGCCGGCCGGGCCCCTCGTGCGTGCCGGGCCCTCCGTCCGCCGGGCGCCCGGTGTCAACGGCGGCGGTGCCGTCATCCCGGCGAAGGGTTTCCGGCGCGGCCGCACCGGTGGCGGAGGGCAGCGTGCGGGCGGCAGACGGGGCGGTGGCCCCGCGAATGCTGAGAGAACGCTGTGTGCGGGCGCCTCTTCTTTATGCTCATCGCACAGTGGGTCATGGTGGAGTTGGGGCAGAATGAACGGCGTGGCCACTCTCGGGCCCGCGCTCAGCCCCGACTCCCAGGGATCGACGGAACGGCGATATGACGACGACAGCGCTTGACGACGTGTCCACCGACGACGACCGCGCGAGCGGCCCGGGCACCATCGGCTCGGGTCGCGGATACGCCCTGCTCCTGGTGATCACCGGCGCGCTGGGTCTGCTGGCGGCCTGGGTCATCACCCTGGACAAGTTCGAGCTGCTGAAGGACCCGCACTACAAGCCGGCCTGTAGCCTCAACCCGATCATCTCCTGCGGCAACATCATGCAGAGCAAGCAGGCGGAGGTCTTCGGCTTCCCGAACCCGGTCGCCGGGCTGGTCGCCTTCGGCGCGGTTGTCGCGATCGGCATGGCCCTGCTGGCCGGCGGCCGCTTCCGCCGCTGGTACTGGATCGGGCTGAACATCGGCACGCTGCTCGGCACGGTCTTCTGCATGTGGCTGATGTCCCAGTCGCTGTACGTGATCAACTCGCTCTGCCTGTGGTGCACGCTGACCTGGATGGTCACCATCCTGATGTTCTGGTACACCACCGTGCACAACATCAAGCACGGCATCATCCCGGCCCCCGCGGGGCTGCGCCGGACCGTGCTGGAGTTCCACTGGGTCGTGCCGGTGCTCTGGTACGGCGTGATCGCGCTGCTGATCCTCACCAAGTGGTGGTCGTACTGGAGCAGCCTGATCTGAGGTCCCGCCCGCCGCGTTGTCCGCGCCCCGGCCCCGTCCATGACGGCGGCCGGGGCGTTGTCAGTGGGGTGGCTTAGGCTCGTGATCGTGGAGCCCGACCTGTTCACCGCCGCTGCCGAAGACCGCCAGGAGAAGGACCCCGCGGGGTCCCCGCTCGCCGTCCGGATGCGCCCGCGCACCCTCGACGAAGTCGTGGGCCAGCAGCATCTGCTCAAGCCGGGCTCGCCGCTGCGCAGGCTGGTGGGTGAGGGCAACGGCGGGCCTGCGGGCCCGTCCTCGGTGTTCCTGTGGGGGCCGCCCGGTATCGGCAAGACGACCCTGGCGTATGTCGTCAGCCAGGCGACGAACAAGCGCTTCGTGGAGCTCTCGGCGATCACGGCGGGCGTCAAGGAGGTCCGCGCGGTCATCGACGGTGCGCGGCGGGCCTCGGGCGGCTATGGCAAGGAGACCGTCCTCTTCCTCGACGAGATCCACCGCTTCAGCAAGGCCCAGCAGGATTCCCTGCTGCCCGCCGTGGAGAACCGCTGGGTCACCCTGATCGCCGCGACGACCGAGAACCCGTATTTCTCGGTGATCTCGCCGCTGCTGTCCCGCTCCCTGCTGCTGACCCTCGAACCCCTCACGGACGACGATCTGCGCGGGCTGCTGCGGCGTGCGCTGACCGATGCGCGCGGGCTGGCGGGCGCGGTGACCCTGCCCGAGGACACCGAGGGGCATCTGCTGCGGATCGCCGGCGGCGATGCCCGGCGTGCGCTGACGGCCCTGGAGGCCGGTGCCGGTTCCGCGCTGGCCAAGGGCGAGAAGGAGATCACCCTCCAGACGCTGGAGGAGTCCGTCGACCGGGCGGCGGTGAAGTACGACCGGGACGGCGATCAGCACTACGACGTCGCCAGCGCGCTGATCAAGTCCATCCGGGGCTCGGACGTCGACGCCGCGCTGCATTATCTGGCGCGCATGATCGAGGCGGGGGAGGACCCGCGGTTCATCGCCCGCCGGCTGATGATCTCGGCGAGCGAGGACATCGGCCTGGCCGACCCCACGGCCCTGCCGACCGCGGTCGCCGCCGCCCAGGCCGTGGCGATGATCGGCTTCCCCGAGGCGCGGATCACGCTGAGCCAGGCCACCATCGCGCTCGCCCTGGCGCCGAAGTCGAACGCCGCGTATCTGGCCATCGACGCCGCCCTGGCGGACGTCCGGGCCGGTCAGGCGGGAGCGGTGCCGCCGCATCTGCGCGACAGCCACTACAAGGGCGCTCAGAAGCTCGGCCACGGCCAGGGCTATCAGTATCCGCACGACCTGCCGGGCGGTATCGCGGCCCAGCAGTACGCGCCGGACGAGGTGCACGGCAAGCGGTACTACGCGCCCACCCGCCATGGTGCGGAGGCGCGCTACGCCGATGTCGTCGAGCGGGTGCGGACGCGTCTGCGCGCCGACTCCGGTGAGAGCGCCGCCGAGTAGCCCTCCGCGGGGCGGCGCCGCCGGACTACTCCGCCGCCGCCTCGAAGAGCAGATGCATCGCCCGCCGCAGGTCCGCCACGTCCCGCACGGGCTCGGGGAAGTCGAACCGCGCGTCGAAGATGTGCTGCCTGGCGTCGGTGAAGCGGACCCGCAGCCCGAAGCGGTCCAGGCCCACCGGTACGGCCCGGCCGCGCAGCCCGCAGCCGCCCTCGCGGTCGCCGAGCAGGGCGCACAGCCCGCGTACCTGCTCGCTGTGCGCGGCGTGCAGATGCTGGAGCAGCTCCGCCTCGTGGGCGACCAGCGGATCGGCGGCCGCGTGGGCGAAGTCGTCCGGTTCGACGGACTCGGTGCCCCACAGATCGTCCACCGCGCCCTCGCCGACCTCCAGGCGCAGCATCATCCAGGCGCTCCGCCCGTACAGCCCCGGTGCGGGGTCCGGCTGAAGTGCCTCGCCGATGCCGAGCAGCTCGCCCACCGGGTGCCGCTCGGCGAGCAGCAGCGCCGCCTCGGCCCGCTGCGCATTGCGGACGGGGGTGAGCCAGCCGGCCACCCAGGCCCGTCCGCGGATGCGATGGGGCACGGAAACGGGCGCGACATCCGTGATCTCCATCACGGCTGTGAGGTCGTCGTCCTGCGCGTGTGCCGCCGCCCGAGCCGCCGCGGAGTCCCCGGAAACCAGCAACAGCACGTCTCCGTCGGGTGTCACGGTCCGGCAGACCGGTGCCGAGAGACCGGTCTCGTCGGGATCCTCGACACCGGGGATGCTCAGAGACGCCATACCATTGGACTCGACGAGGGTTCGTATGCGCTCGGCGGCAGTGGGCTGCTGGGCGCCTTCCACGGGACGCGGCTGACCCGCCTCGGTGCGGTGTGCACTGGGCAGGGGGATCCCAGGTCGAAACATGCGTTCTCCTCGCGCTAAGGTAAGCCTCACCTAACTTACACGGAGGTCCGTTCCACGTGAACCAGTCGCGTCCCAAGGTCAAGAAGTCCCGCGCGCTCGGCATCGCGCTGACGCCGAAGGCCGTCAAGTACTTCGAGGCCCGTCCCTACCCGCCCGGCGAGCACGGCCGTGGCCGCAAGCAGACCAGTGACTACAAGGTCCGTCTGCTCGAGAAGCAGCGTCTGCGTGCGCAGTACGACATCAGCGAGCGCCAGATGGCGCGTGCCTACGACCGCGCTCGGAAGGTCGAAGGCAAGACCGGCGAAGCGCTGATCATCGAGCTTGAGCGCCGTCTGGACGCGCTCGTCCTGCGTTCGGGCATCGCCCGCACGATCTACCAGGCTCGCCAGATGGTCGTCCACGGCCACATCTCGGTGAACGACCGCAAGGTCGACAAGCCGTCCTTCCGCGTCCGCCCCGGCGACGTCGTGATGGTCCGCGAGCGCAGCCGCGAGAAGCACCCCTTCCAGGTCGCGCGTGAGGGTGGCTACGCCCCCGACGGCGAGACCCCGCGCTACCTCGAGGTCAACCTCCAGGCTCTGGCGTTCCGCCTCGACCGGGACCCGAACCGCAAGGAGATCCCGGTGATCTGCGACGAGCAGCTCGTCGTCGAGTACTACGCCCGCTAAGCACCACCGCAGGCGCAGCACCACGCTCAGCCCGCCGTCTCCCCGCCGCTCGCGGAGGGGGAGGCGGCGGGCTCGCTCGTGCCCGGCGGCGTGATCCGCACCGTCCAGGGCCGGGCGGGCGCCGGACCCTCGGTCCGCAGCCCCCGGGCCACCGCCGCGTCCAGGCCGAGGAGCTCGCCCCTGCGCAGGGCGCGCTCGTAGCGCTCGGCCCCCAGCCGCTGCCGCGCCTGTTCCTCGCACAGCACATGCGGCCGGCGGAAGTGGCGCGAGCCGAACAGCGGCAGCCCCACCGACGGCCAGATCCGCCCCGCGGCGCCCTGGAGCACCGCCGCCGCCTCCGCGTCCCCCTCGCCGAGCGTGACCATCGCCAGCAGTTCGAGCGCCAGCACCACGCCCAGCAGGTCGTGGAAGGCGTGATGGACGGCCAGCGACTCCTCCAGCAGGGCCCGGGCCCGCTCGCCCTCGCCCCGCGACCAGGCCGCGTACCCCAGCACGAACTGGGCGTACGCCCGCGTCCAGCGCTCCCCGTGCTCCGTACACACCTCCACCACGTCCTCGCACAGCCGCACCGCGTCCGCCGGCTCGCCCCGGAAGGCCACCGCCATCGCCAGCTCGACCTGCGCCAGCAGCACGGTGCCGTTGAGCTCGCCGATCTCCCGGTAGCGCCGCAGCGCTCCGCGCAGCAGCTCCTCGGCGCGCGGCATGTCGTCGCAGACCAGCGCCAGACAGCCGGTGCGGTGCAGCGCGTAGGCGGCCGCGGTGGCGTTGCCGGTCCGCTCGGCCTCGTCCCGGCACTCCTGTAGTGCCCCCAGCGCACCGATGGTGTCCCCCTGGAGCACCGCGACATAGCCGGTCACCCACAGCGCCTTCAGCCGTGCGTCGTCGTGGTCGCTCTCCAGCTCCAGGGCCCGGTCCAGCCAGTGCCGGCCCTCGGAGAGCCGGCCGCAGCCCACCCAGTAGAACCACAGGGTGCCCGCCAGATACTGGCCCAGATGGGTATCGGCGGGGCACTCCAGGCTCTTCTCCAGCGCCACCCGCAGATTGGGCAGCTCGGCCTCGATCCGGGCCGCGATCTCGGCCTGCCGGGAGCTGAACCAGTCCAGTTCGCACCAGGTGGCCAGCCCCAGGTACCAGTCGCGGTGCCGGCGCCGCAGCCGGTCACCGTCGTGCGTCGCCGCCAGCCAGTCCGCGCCGTAGGCCCGTACGGTGTCCAGCATCCGGTAGCGCACCCCGGCCGCGGTCTCCTCCCGCACCAGCACCGACTGGGCGACCAACTCCGCGATGACATCGAGGAGTTCGTCGGCCGGCAGCTCCGGTCCTGAGCAGACGTACTCCACCGCCTCCAGGTCGAACTGCCCGGCGAAGACCGACAGCCGCGCCCACAGCAGCCGCTCCCCGGGCGTACACAGCTCATGGCTCCAGCCGATCGCGGTACGCAGCGTCTGGTGGCGCGGCAGGGCACCGCGGCCGGTGCCGGTCAGCAGCCGGAAGCGGTCGTCGAGCCGCTGGAGCACCTGGTCGACGGAGAGTGCGCGCAGCCGCCCGGCGGCCAGCTCCAGCGCGAGCGGAATCCCGTCGAGCCGCGCACAGAGCTCGGTGACCGCGGCCTCGTTGGCCTCCTCGACGGTGAAGGCGCCGAGCACCGCCGCCGCCCGGTCGGCGAACAGGGCGGTCGCATCGGCGGTGTTCAGCGGCGCCAGCGCCATGTTCTGCTCGCCGGTGAGCCCGAGCGGCCGTCGTCCGGCGGCCAGCACCCGCAGCCCCGGGGCGCGGCGCAGCAGCTCCGCGGTCAGCTCGGCGCAGGCGTCGACCAGATGCTCGTAGCCGTCCAGGACGAGCAGCAGTTCCCGGCCGGCGAGGTGGTCACAGAGCGCGGCGCGCACCGGGCGGCCGCCGTGGTCGGCCGGCCCCAGCGCCTCGGCGACGGCGTGGTCCAGGAGGTGCGGTTCGCGCAGGGACGCGAGTTCGACCAGCCACACCCCATCGCAGAAGCGATCCTGCAAGATCGCTGCGGCATGGCGGGCGAGACGTGACTTCCCGATGCCGCCGAGGCCGGTGAGCGTCACCAGCCGGGCCGATTCCAGCTGCCGTGCCAGCGCGGCCAGTTCGTCGTCGCGGCCGACGAAGCGGTTGAGTTCCGCGGGCAGGTTCCCCGGCCTGCCCGGTGCCCGCAGACGCTCGGGGGAAGGGCGGGAGAGGGGACCGGGGCGCGTGAGGCGTCGCATGGCACACGGAGCGTACTCGGCAGGATGCGGACCGTACAATCACGCCGCGGGATTCCCCCGGCGGCCACCCCGGGTGACCGGGAACGGGGTACGGACGGACAGTCACGGCGCGATAAGGTCAAGGTTGCCGTTCGAGCAGGACGAGAACCAGACCAAACCAGTCGGAGAGTGGTGCCAACGTGTCCGGTGGAGAGGTGGCCGGGATCCTCGTGGCCGTCTTCTGGGCGATCCTTGTGTCGTTCCTCGCCCTCGTGCTGGTGAGGCTCGCACAGACGCTCAAGGCGACCACCAAGATGGTGGCCGAGGTGTCCGACAAGGCCGTGCCGCTCCTCGCCGACGCCTCCGCAACGGTCCGCTCCGCGCACACCCAGCTGGCCCGCGTCGATGCCATCGCCGCCGACGTCCAAGAGGTCACCGCCAACGCCTCCGCGCTCTCCTCGACCGTGTCCTCCGCCTTCGGCGGCCCGCTGGTCAAGGTGGCGGCGTTCGGCTACGGCGTGCGCCGCGCGATCGGCAAGAAGGGCGAACCGGAGCCGAAGCGCACCGTCGTCCCCGGCCGTATCCTGCCCGGCGCCCGCCGCGGCGGGCGCCGCAACCGTCGCTCCAAGGACTGATCACAGCGATGTTCCGCCGCGCATTCTGGTTCACCACCGGCGCCGCCGCCGGCGTGTGGGCCACCAACAAGGTCCACCGCAAGCTGCGCAAGCTCCAGCCCGACAGCCTCGCCGCACAGGCCGCGGACAAGGCCGTCGAGACCGGACACCGGCTGCGCCAATTTGCATTGGACGTACGCACCGGAATGGCGGACCGTGAAGAGCAGCTGCACGACGCCCTGGGGCTCGGTGAGCCGAACGGGGTGCGCGAGCTGCCGGCGCCGCGCCGTGCGGTGCTCGAACCGCAGTACCGAACCACGAGAACAACCGGACACACCGGTCTGACCGGACCGACTGGAAAAGAGGACCACTGATGGAGTCGGCTGAAATCCGCCGCCGCTGGCTGCGCTTCTTCGAGGAGCGCGGGCACACCGTCGTGCCGTCGGCGTCGCTCATCGCGGACGACCCGACGCTGCTGCTCGTCAACGCGGGCATGGTCCCCTTCAAGCCGTACTTCCTCGGTGAGGTCAAGCCGCCCGCCCCGCGCGCCACCAGCGTGCAGAAGTGCGTCCGTACGCCGGACATCGAAGAGGTCGGCAAGACCACCCGGCACGGCACGTTCTTCCAGATGTGCGGCAACTTCTCCTTCGGCGACTACTTCAAGGAAGGCGCCATCAAGTACGCCTGGGAGCTGCTGACCGGCTCCCAGGCCGACGGCGCCTACGGCCTCGACCCGGAAAAGCTCTGGATCACCGTCTACCTGGACGACGACGAGGCCGAGCGCATCTGGCACGAGGTCATCGGGGTGCCCAAGGAGCGCATCCAGCGCCTGGGCAAGAAGGAGAACTACTGGTCCATGGGCGTCCCGGGCCCCTGCGGCCCGTGCTCCGAGATCAACTACGACCGCGGTCCGGAGTTCGGTGTCGAGGGCGGCCCGGCCGTCAACGACGAGCGGTATGTGGAGATCTGGAACCTGG
The DNA here is from genome assembly GCF_042724075.1 of Streptomyces sp. NPDC127097. Lineage (NCBI taxonomy): Bacteria > Bacillati > Actinomycetota > Actinomycetes > Kitasatosporales > Streptomycetaceae > Streptomyces > Streptomyces sp. NPDC127097. Next base: position 25,279 of record NZ_JBHXFI010000025.1, read on the forward strand.
TCTTCATGCAGTACGAGCGGGGCGCGGGCACCGGCAAGGAGGACTTCGAGATCCTCGGCGACCTGCCCAGCAAGAACATCGACACCGGCCTCGGCCTCGAGCGCCTGGCGATGATCCTCCAGGACGTCCCGAACATGTACGAGACGGACACCCTGCGCGTCGTCATCGACAAGGCCACCGAGCTCTCCGGGGTGCGCTACGGCGACTCCGACGCCACCGATGTCTCGCTCCGCGTCGTCGCCGACCACATCCGTACGTCCACGATGCTCATCGGCGACGGCGTCACCCCCGGCAACGAGGGCCGTGGCTACGTCCTGCGCCGCATCATGCGCCGCGCCATCCGCAACATGCGGCTGCTCGGCGCGAGCGGGCTGGTCATCGGTGAGCTGCTGGACGTGGTCATCAAGACCATGGGCCAGCAGTACCCGGAGCTGCTGGAGGACCGCCGCCGGATCGAGACGGTCGCCCTCGCCGAGGAGGCCGCCTTCGTCAAGACGCTGAAGGCCGGCACCAACATCCTCGACACCGCCGTCACGGACACCAAGGCCGCCGGCTCCGCGGTGCTGCCCGGCGACAAGGCGTTCCTGCTCCACGACACCTGGGGCTTCCCGATCGACCTCACCCTCGAAATGGCCGCCGAGCAGGGCCTTTCGGTGGACGAGGACGGCTTCCGCCGCCTGATGAAGGAACAGCGGGACCGCGCCAAGGCCGACGCCCAGGCCAAGAAGAGCGGCCACGCCGACCTGTCCGCCTACCGTGAGGTCGCCGACAAGTCCGGCAGCACGGAGTTCACCGGCTACAGCGCCACCGAGGGCGAGTCCGCCATCGTCGGCCTCCTGGTCAACGGCGCCCCGGCCCCCGCCGCCCACGAGGGCGACGAGGTCGAGGTCGTCCTGGACCGCACCCCCTTCTACGCCGAGGGCGGCGGCCAGCTCGCCGACACCGGCCGGATCAAGCTGGACTCCGGCGCCGTCGTAGAGGTCCGTGACGTCCAGCAGCCGGTGCCCGGTGTGACGGTCCACAAGGGCGTCGTCCAGGTCGGCGAGGTGGTGCTCGGCTCGGCCGCGTACGCCACCATCGACGTCAGCCGCCGGCGCGCCATCGCCCGTGCCCACAGCGCCACCCACCTCACCCACCAGGCGCTGCGCGACGCCCTCGGCCCGACGGCCGCGCAGGCCGGCTCGGAGAACTCCCCGGGCCGCTTCCGCTTCGACTTCGGCTCGCCGGCCGCCGTGCCCGGCACGGTGCTGACCGACGTCGAGCAGAAGATCAACGACGTCCTCGCCCGTGAGCTCGATGTGCACGCCGAGGTCATGAGCATGGAGGACGCCAAGAAGCAGGGCGCCATCGCCGAATTCGGTGAGAAGTACGGCGACCGTGTCCGGGTCGTCACCATCGGCGACTTCTCCAAGGAGCTGTGCGGCGGAACCCACGTCCACAACACCGCTCAGCTGGGCCTGGTGAAGCTGCTCGGCGAGTCGTCCATCGGCTCCGGTGTGCGCCGGGTCGAGGCCCTGGTCGGCGTGGACGCCTACCGGTTCCTGGCCCGCGAGCACACCGTCGTCTCCCAGCTCACCGAGCTGGTCAAGGGCCGCCCCGAGGAGCTGCCCGAGAAGATCTCCGGTGTCCTGGCCAAGCTGAAGGACGCCGAGAAGGAGATCGAGAAGTTCCGCGCCGAGAAGGTGCTCCAGGCCGCCGCCGGGCTGGCCGAGGGCGCCAAGGACGTCCGCGGTGTCGCCCTCGCCTCCGGCCAGGTCCCGGACGGCACCTCCGCCGACGACCTGCGCAAGCTCGTCCTCGACGTGCGCGGCCGGATCCAGGGCGACCGCCCCGCCGTGGTGGCCCTGTTCTCCGTCGCCAACGGTCGCCCGGTGACGGTCATCGCCACCAACGAGGCCGCCCGCGAGCGCGGCATCAAGGCCGGTGACCTGGTCCGTACGGCCGCCAAGACGCTCGGCGGCGGTGGCGGCGGCAAGCCGGACGTCGCCCAGGGCGGCGGTCAGAACCCCGCCGCGGTGCCCGAGGCCATCGAGGCCGTCGAGCGCCTCGTCGCCGAGGCGGCCTGACGCGCGTGAGTGAGATGCGACGCGGCCGGCGTATCGCCGTGGATGTCGGGGATGCCCGTATCGGGGTCGCCTCGTGCGACCCCGACGGGGTCCTCGCCACCCCCGTCGAGACCGTGCCGGGACGTGACGTTCCGTCAGCACATCGTCGGCTCAGGGCGATCGTCGAGGAGTACGAGCCGCTCGAAGTCGTGGTCGGCCTGCCCCGCTCCCTCAGTGGGGGAGAGGGGCCGGCCGCGGCCAAGGTCCGGGCCTTCGCCCAGGAGATGGCCCGGAACATCGCCCCCGTAGGGGTCCGGCTGGTCGACGAGCGGATGTCGACGGTCACCGCCACCCAGGGCCTGCGGGCCTCCGGGGTCCGGAGCAAGAAGGGCCGCTCGGTGGTCGACCAGGCCGCCGCGGTGGTGATCCTTCAGAGCGCGCTGGAGACCGAACGCGTCTCCGGGGAACCTCCGGGCGAGAGCGTCGAAGTGGTCATCTGATCGCGGTACGGTAACGTTCCGCGCGATGTGCGGCGTTCGAACAGCCGCGCGTGCAAGTAGAGGCGGACCGGGTTTCAGCAAGCGCACTGCCAGGCCGGAGTGCACCGCCTCTCGGCTCTAGGGGATCGATGACCGAGTATGGCCGGGGCTATGGCTCCGAACCGTGGCATCCCGAGGACCCGCTCTACGGAGACGGTTCCTCCAGAGGTCAGGAGCAGCAGCCTCAGTGGGACGGACAGCAGGCCCACCGGTATCCCCAGCAGCAGGCTGACCCGTATGCCCAGCAGCACTACAACGGCGGGTGGGACGGGACGCAGGGCGGGCAGGTGCCCTACGACCCGTACGACCCCTACGGGCAGCAGCCGTCGGCCGACCCGTACGGCGGGGCGAGCCCCGACTACTACGCGGCACCCGAGAGCTATCCGCCGCAGCCCCGGCAGCAGGCCCAGCAGGGAATGCAGGCCCAGCAGGGAATGCAGGCCCAGCACCCCCAGCAGGAGATGCAGCAGCAACAGCAGTACCAGCAGCCGCCGCACCCCCAGCAGCGGGAGCCCTACTACGACGAGGGCACCGCGGCCGGCGACGACTGGCGGGCCGAGCCGGAGCCGCGCGAGCCGGAGCCGGAGCACGCGTTCTTCGCGGACCACGGCGATGACGACGACCGCGACGACCACGACCCGCGCGAGGAGGGCCGCGGCGGCCGCGAGCGCCGCGGCAAGAAGAACAAGAAGAACAAACGGCACAGCGGCCGGACCTGCCTGGTCGTCACGGTGTTCTTCGCCGGAGCCGTCGGCGTCGTCGGCTATTTCGGCTATGACTTCATCATGAGCCACTTCGGTTCGGCCCCCGACTACGAGGGCGAAGGAACCGGCGAGGTCCAGGTCGACGTCCCGGAGGACTCCACGATCCTTCAGATGGGTCTGGCCCTCAAGAAGGCCGGCGTGGTCAAGAGCGCCGACGCGTTCTCCGAGGCGGCCGTCGACAGCAAGAAGGACAAAATCCTTCAGCCCGGGACATATTCCCTGCGCAAGCACATGTCCGCGGCCTCGGCCGTCGAGCTGATGGTGGACCCCAAGAGCCGCAACGGCCTCACGATCCGTGAAGGGCTGCGCTCCGGCGACGTCTACAAACTCATCGACAAAAAGCTCCACCTCAAGACCGGCACGACCAAGGGCATCGCCAAGACCGAGACCAAGAACCTCGGCCTGCCCTCGTGGGCCAACAACTCCGCGAAGATAAAGGACCCGCTGGAGGGGTTCCTTTATCCGTCGACGTATAGCGTGGGGGAGAACACGAAGCCGGCGGCGGTCCTGAAGCAGATGGTGGCGCGGGCGAATCAGGTCTATGGGAAGTACGACCTGGAGGGGAATGCGCGGAAGCTGCACCTCGATTCGCCGACGCAGCTGCTCACCGTTGCCAGCCTCACGCAGGCCGAGGGCAAGTACAAGCACGACTTCGACCGGGTCGCACGGGTCGTTTACAACCGTCTCAAGCCGAACAACACCGAGACCTACGGTCTGCTCGATTTCGACTCGACGGTGAACTACGCCAGGTCCCAGAGCACGCTCGACACCGGATCCGTCGACGACCTGCGGAACTTCAACGATCCCTACAACACCTACAAGTTCAAGGGACTGCCGCCGGGGCCGATCGGTAACCCGGGTGAAGAGGCGCTGAAGTCGGCGATCCACCCGACCAAGGGCAACTGGTACTACTTCGTCTCGATCAATCCGGAAAAGACGCTGTTCGCCGAGACGAACGAAGAGCACGAACGCAACCGCCGCATTTACCTCAAGGAACAAGAGAAAGCCAAGCAATGAGCACCACCCGTCGGGCTGCGGTACTCGGCTCCCCGATCGCCCACTCCCTCTCCCCGGTTCTGCACCGTGCCGCGTATGCGGAACTGGGGCTGGAGAACTGGGCGTACGACCGCTATGAGGTCGACGAGGCGGCATTGCCCGGTTTTCTTGAGAAGCTCGGCCCCGAGTGGGCGGGTCTGTCGCTGACCATGCCGCTCAAGCGCGTGGTCATTCCGCTGCTCGACGAGGTCAGTGAGGTCGCGGCGTCCGTTGAGGCCGTCAATACGGTGGTCTTCACCGAGGGCGGCCGGAGCGTGGGCGACAACACCGACATCCCCGGCATGCTCGCCGCGCTGCGTGAGCGCGGGGTGGAGCAGATCGAGCGGGCGTCGGTCCTGGGGGCCGGGGCCACCGCCTCCTCCGCGCTCGCCGCGCTCGCCCGGATCTGCACCGGCGAGGTCACCGCGTACGTCCGCAGCGCGGCGCGCGCCGACGAGATGCGCGGCTGGGGCGAGCGGCTCGGGGTCACGGTCCGCACCGCCGCCTGGGAGGACGCCGCCGCGGCCTTCGAGGCGCCGTTGACCATCGCCACCACCCCGGCGGGGACCACCGACGCGCTCGCCGCCGCGGTCCCCGACCGGCCCGGCACGCTCTTCGACGTCCTCTACGAGCCCTGGCCGACGGCGCTGGCCACGGCCTGGTCCGACCGCGGCGGCGCCGTGGTCGGCGGCCTCGACCTCCTGGTCCACCAGGCCGTGCTCCAGGTGGAGCGGATGACGGGGTGCTCCCCGGCGCCGCTGGCCGCGATGCGCACGGCGGGCGAGGCGGCGCTCACCGCCCGCTGACCCTCCGCACCGGGCCCTTCCGCCCGGTCCGTCCCGTACGTCCCCGCGCGCCCGGTCCGCACCCTGGACTGGGCGCCGGTCGTCCCGCGCGACGTGGGAGGATCGGGGAGAGACCGTACGCGGATGAGCAGTACATGAGGAGCACCGTTGAGCAGGTTGCGCTGGCTGACGGCGGGGGAGTCGCACGGCCCCGCACTCGTGGCGACGCTGGAGGGCCTTCCGGCCGGCGTGCCGATCACCACGGAGATGGTGGCGGACGCGCTGGCCCGGCGCCGGCTCGGCTATGGCCGCGGTGCCCGGATGAAGTTCGAGCAGGACGAGGTCACCTTCCTGGGCGGGGTGCGGCACGGTCTGTCGATGGGCTCGCCGGTGGCGATCATGGTCGGCAACACCGAGTGGCCCAAGTGGGAGCAGGTGATGGCGGCCGACCCGGTGGACCCGGAGGAGCTCGCCGCGCTGGCCCGTAACGCGCCGCTGACCCGTCCCCGCCCCGGCCACGCCGACCTCGCCGGTATGCAGAAGTACGGCTTCGACGAGGCCCGCCCGGTCCTGGAGCGCGCCTCCGCCCGCGAGACCGCCGCCCGGGTCGCCCTCGGCACGGTCGCCCGTTCCTTCCTCAAGGAGACGGCCGGCATCGAGATCGTCTCGCACGTCGTCGAGCTGGCCGCGGCCAAGGCCCCGTACGGCGTGTACCCCCGGCCCTCCGACGTCGAGAAGCTGGACGCCGACCCGGTGCGCTGCCTGGACGCGGACGCGAGCAAGGCGATGGTCGCCGAGATCGACCAGGCCCACAAGGACGGCGACACCCTCGGCGGAGTCGTCGAGGTGCTGGCCTACGGCGTGCCGGTGGGCCTCGGCTCGCACGTCCACTGGGACCGCCGTCTGGACGCCCGGCTGGCTGCCGCCCTCATGGGCATCCAGGCCATCAAGGGCGTCGAGGTCGGCGACGGCTTCGACCTGGCGCGGGTGCCGGGCTCGAAGGCGCACGACGAGATCGTCTCCACCGATGACGGGATCAAGCGCAGCTCGGGCCGCTCCGGCGGCACCGAGGGCGGGCTGACCACCGGCGAGCTGCTGCGGGTGCGCGCCGCGATGAAGCCGATCGCCACGGTGCCGAAGGCGCTGGCGACCATCGATGTGACCACCGGTGAGGCGGCCAAGGCGCACCACCAGCGCTCGGACGTCTGTGCCGTGCCGGCCGCCGGCATCGTCGCCGAGGCGATGGTGGCGCTGGTGCTGGCGGACGCCGTGGTGGAGAAGTTCGGCGGCGACAGCGTGCCGGAGACCCGCCGCAACGTGCGGAACTTCCTCGACAACCTGGCGATCAAATGACGTCCCCGGTCGTCGTGCTGATCGGCCCGCCCGGGGCCGGTAAGTCGACGGTGGGTGCACTGCTGGCCGAGCGGCTGGGCGTCGGCTACCGGGACACCGACGCCGATGTCGTCGCCACGGCCGGCCGGCCGATCGCCGAGATCTTCATCGACCAGGGCGAGCCGCACTTCCGCGAGCTGGAACGGGCCGCGGTGCGGGAGGCGCTCGACGGCCACCCGGGCGTGCTCTCGCTCGGCGGCGGCGCGATCCTCGACGAGGGCACCCGCAAGCTGCTGACCGGACTCCCGGTGGTCTTCCTGGACGTCGAACTCGCGGACGCCGTCAAGCGGGTGGGCCTGGACGCGCCCCGCCCGCTGCTGGCCGTCAATCCGCGCAAGCAGTGGCGGGAGCTGATGGAGCGCCGCCGCCCGCTGTACACCGAGGTCGCGCGCGCCGTGATCGCCACGGGGGAGCGGACCCCCGAGCAGGTCGTCGAGGCGATCGTGGACGCGCTGGAGCTACGCCAGGCCGGGGGAGACGCCCCGCAGGCCGCCCACAGGGAGGAACAGGCATGACGGAGCAGGCCACCCGGATCCAGGTCGGCGGCACGGCGGGCACCGATCCGTATGAGGTGCTCGTCGGGCGGCAGCTGCTCGGTGAACTCCCCGGCCTGATCGGCGGGTGTCACAGCGGCGCGGAGCGCCTCGACCCGGGGCGGCGGCGGGCGACGGGCGGGCGGGTCGCGGTGCTGCACCCGGAGGCGCTGGCCGCCACCGGAGAGGCGCTGCGCGAGGATCTGGCCTCCCAGGGCTACGAGGCGATCGCCATCCAGCTGCCGAACGCCGAGGAGTCCAAGACCGCCGAGGTCGCGGCCTACTGCTGGAAGGCGCTCGGCCAGTCCGGCTTCACCCGCAGCGATGTGATCGTCGGCGTCGGCGGCGGGGCCACCACCGACCTGGCCGGATTCGTCGCGGCGACCTGGCTGCGCGGGGTGCGCTGGATCGCCGTACCGACCACCGTGCTCGGCATGGTGGACGCGGCGGTCGGCGGCAAGACCGGCATCAACACCGCCGAGGGCAAGAATCTCGTCGGCGCCTTCCACCCGCCGGCCGGGGTGCTCTGCGACCTGGCCGCGCTGGACTCGCTGCCGGTCAACGACTACGTCTCCGGTCTGGCCGAGGTCATCAAGGCCGGTTTCATCGCCGACCCGGCGATCCTCGACCTGATCGAGTCGGACCCGGAGGCCGCCAAGCGCCCGGACGGTGCGCACACCGCCGAGCTGATCGAGCGGGCGATCCGGGTCAAGGCCGAGGTGGTCTCCGCGGACCTCAAGGAGTCCGGACTGCGGGAGATCCTCAACTACGGCCACACCCTCGCGCACGCCATCGAGAAGAACGAGCGCTACAACTGGCGGCACGGCGCGGCCGTCTCCGTCGGCATGGTCTTCGCCGCCGAACTCGGCCGGATCGCCGGCCGCCTGGATGACGCCACCGCCGACCGGCACCGCGCCGTCCTGGAGTCCGTCGGGCTGCCGCTGACCTACCGGGGCGACCAGTGGCCCAAGCTGCTGGAGACCATGAAGGTCGACAAGAAGTCCCGCGGTGACCGGCTGCGCTTCATCGTCCTGGACGGCCTCGCCAAGCCGACCGTCCTGGAGGGCCCGGACCCGGCCATGCTGCTCGCCGCACACGCCGAGATCGCAGCGTGAGCGGCATGAGCGGCAAGGGCGGCAGGACCCGCCGGGTGCTCGTCCTCAACGGGCCCAACCTCGGCCGGCTGGGCTCCCGTGAGCCCGATGTCTACGGCGCCACCTCCTACACCGGGCTGGTCGAGGAGTGCACCAGGCTCGGCAAGGAGCTGGGGTTCGAGGCCGAGGTCCGGGAGACCAACGACGAGGGCGAGATGATCCGCTGGCTGCACGAGGCCGCCGACGGATCGATTCCGGTCATCATCAACCCCGGTGCCTTCACGCACTATTCGTACGGCATGCGGGACGCGGCGGCCCAGCGCACCGCCCCGCTGATCGAGGTGCACATCTCCAACCCGTACGCCCGCGAGGAGTTCCGCCACAATTCGGTCATCGCGGCCATCGCCAGCGGTACGGTCGCCGGCTTCGGCATCGGCTCCTACCGGCTCGCGCTCCGCGCGCTGGCCGAGGAACTGCGGGACTGACGCCCTCGGGCACGTACGGCGCCCCCGGCCGTTCCCGCAGCGAGCGGCGGGGGCAGGAGACCCACCGGCCGTGTCCGGGAGGGTACCGTTCGCAGCAGCACCACCCACGCCGACGGCTGTGGGGCACAACGGCCCCTCCGGGCCGGTGGGTTACCGCACGGGGCACCGGGCACCGAGCCCGGTGTCCGGGCGCCACCCGGCGTGAGCCGGGAGCACCGCACCACGTCGACCGCACGAGACGGAGAGCCACCGGATGCACTACGCAGTGGGGGCTCCGCTGCCACCGCCCCGCGGGCAGGCATCAGGACCCGGGGCATCCATGCACTGGACGCCCCACCCAGGAGGGCACACACCGGCAGGGCCCACACCGGGCGGGCACCATCCGCCCGCCGCGCCGCCGGCCCCTTCGCCCCCGCCGCAGGCCCCCGCCGCTCCGCCGCCGCCCGCGCAGCAGCCCGCCCCCGCCGCCGGCCAGGGCTGGCACGGGACCGCACCCCAGCAGGCCCCGCCCACCCCGCACAGCACGGACATCACCGGCCATGTGCCGCTGCCCCCGGGCGCCCCGGTGCCGCTGCCCAGCCCGCCCACCGATGCCGCCGCGCCGGACGCAAGCCAGGCGGCCGTCGCGGTGCTGCTCATCGGCCCGGCCGGGGCCGGCAAGACCAGCGTGGCGCGCCACTGGGCCGACACCCGGCGGGTGCCGACCGCGCACATCAGCCTCGACGATGTCCGCGAATGGGTCCGCTCGGGCTTCGCCGACCCGCAGTCCGGCTGGAACGACCACTCCGAGGCGCAGTACCGCCTCGCCCGCCGCACCTGCGGCTTCGCGGCCCGCAACTTCCTCGCCAACGGCATCTCCTGCATCCTCGACGACGCCGTCTTCCCCGACCGGCCGGTCGTCGGCCTCGGCGGCTGGAAGCGGCATGTTGGACCCGGACTGCTGCCGATCGTGCTGCTGCCCGGCCTGGAGATCGTGCTGGAGCGCAATGCCCGGCGCAGCGGCAACCGCCGGCTCTCCGACGAAGAGGTGGCCAGGATCCACGGGCGGATGGCCGGCTGGTACGGCTCCGGTCTGCCGATCATCGACAATTCCCAGCACGACGTCGCCACGACGGTGCGGGTGCTGGACGACGTCGTCGCCCGCAGCATCGCCAGCCCGCCCAACTGGTAGGACGGCACCGGTCCCCCGGGCGGCCCCGCTCGACCGGCCGCCTCGGGGGAGTCGCCGTACGCTCGTGATATGTCCGAGTTGTACGCGGCCCGACGCACGCGTCTGCGCGGCCGCGTAGCCGGGGCCGGAAGCGCCGGCGCACTGGTCTCGCGCCCCGCGAACGTCCGCTACCTCACCGGCTGTGCCCCGCCGGGCGCCGCGCTGCTGCTGGGACCGGCCGACGATGTGCTGCTCTGCGGCAGCCCGCTGAGCGGTGATCCCTCCGAGGGGCGCCCGGCCGAGGACGTCCGGGTCTCGGTGCTGCCGACCCGTGGTGGCGACCCGGTCGTGGCGGGCGCCGACCTGGCCGAGAAGGCCGGCGCGGAGGTCCTGGCCGTGGAGGAACACCACCTCACCGTGACCCGGCACCGGGCGCTCTCCCAGGTCGCGCCCCGGCTGCGGCTGACGGATCTGGCCTGCGCGGTCGAGGCGCAGCGGCTGGTCAAGGACGACGACGAGATCGCCTGTCTGCGGATCGCCGCGGAGATCGCCGACCAGGCCCTGGGGGAGCTCCTGGAATCGATCCTGGTCGGCCGCACCGAGCGGCATCTCGCGCTGGAACTGGAGCGCCGGCTGGTCGACCACGGCGCGGACGGCCCGGCCTTCCCCACCTCCGTCGCGACCGGCCCGAACGCCGGCCGCCCCGGGCATCTGCCCACCGACCGGCGGGTCGAGGAGGGCGACTTCCTCAGCGTCGGGCTGGGCGCCAATTACCGCGGCTACCGTTGCGAGATCGGCCGGACCTTCGTCATCGGCACCACGCCCTCGGACTGGCAGATCGAGCTGTACGATCTCGTTTTCGCAGCCCAGCGCGCCGGACGCGAGGCGCTCGCGCCGGGTGTGGAGTGCCGCGAGGTGGACCGGGTGACCCGTCATGTCCTGGATGCCGCGGGGTACGGGGAGCGGCTCGGACCGTGGACCGGGCACGGTGTCGGACTCGAAATCGATGAGGACCCTCAGTTGTCCCCTGCCGCCATGGGTAAACTGGACGCTTGCGTGCCGGTCACCGTCGAGCCGGGGGTTCACATCCCGGGCCGTGGGGGTGTCCGGATCGACGACACACTCGTCGTCCGCCCCGAGGCGGACGGCGGGCCCGAGCTACTCACGATCACGACCAAGGAGCTGCTCGCACTCTGAGCCGTAGGGCTTCGGCGTGCGCCGCTCCGGGGTCCCACCACCTGCAGTCCAGGAGATTCCGCAACCGTGGCATCCACGAACGACCTCAAGAACGGCATGGTGCTCAAGCTCGAAGGCGGCCAGCTCTGGTCCGTCGTCGAGTTCCAGCACGTCAAGCCCGGCAAGGGCCCCGCCTTTGTCCGCACGAAGCTCAAGAACGTGCTGTCCGGCAAGGTGGTGGACAAGACCTTCAACGCCGGCGTGAAGGTCGAGACGGCCACCGTCGACAAGCGCGGAATGCAGTTCTCGTACATGGACGGCGACTACTTCGTCTTCATGGACATGGACACCTACGACCAGCTGCACGTCGACCGCAAGTCGGTCGGTGACGCCGCGAACTACCTCATCGAGGGCTTCGAGGCGGTCGTGGCGCAGCACGAGGGCGAGGTGCTCTACGTCGAGCTCCCCGCCGCGGTCGAGCTGACCATCAAGCACACCGAGCCCGGTGTGCAGGGCGACCGCTCCACCGGCGGCTCCAAGCCCGCCGAGCTGGAGACCGGCTACTCCATCCAGGTGCCGCTCTTCATCACCACCGGTGAGAAGATCAAGGTCGACACCCGCACGGGCGACTACCTCGGCCGGGTGAACAGCTAACCGTGGCTGCCCGCACCAAGGCCCGTAAGCGCGCCTTCCAGATACTCTTCGAGGCCGACCAGCGCGGTGCCGATGTGCAGTCCGTGCTCGCGGACTGGATGCGGCACGCCCGGACCGATCCGCGCCAGCCGCCGGTGAACGAATACACCCTGGAGCTGGTCGAGGGATACGCGGACCATGTCACCCGCATCGACGAGCTGATCTCCACCTACGCGGTCGACTGGGACCTGGACCGGATGCCGGCGGCCGACCGCAGCATCCTGCGGCTCGGTGCCTACGAACTGCTCTGGGTGGACGACACGCCGGACGCGGTGGCGATCGACGAAGCCGTGCAGCTCGCCAAGGAGTTCTCCACGGACGACTCCCCGGCCTTCGTCAACGGCCTCCTCGGCCGGCTCAAGGAGCTGAAGCCGAGCCTGCGGCGCGAGGCGTAGCAGGCGGTCGGCAGAGCGTGCGAACGGGCCCGGAGCGAAGGGCAAGGCTCCGGGCCCTTCGCATGCCCGCAGAACGCCGTCAGCGGCCTCGTGGGGGGGTGCCTCGCGGGGAACCGGCACGTCCCGGAGCGCCCCGGAACGCAGAACCGCCGCCCCGGAAGCCCGGAGCGGCGGTACGTTTCTGCGGTGCGAGGGGTCAGAGCTCCTCGTGTGACACGGCGCGGCGTGCGTCGGCGTCGAGCACGCCCCAGCTGATCAGCTGCTCGGTCAGCACCGAGGGCGACTGGTCGTAGATGACCGCGAGGGTGCGCAGGTCGTCCTGGCGGATCGAGAGGACCTTGCCGTTGTAGTCACCGCGCTGGCTCTGGATGGTGGCGGCGTAGCGCTGAAGCGGGCCGGCCTTCTCCTGCGGGACATGGGCGAGGCGCTCGAGGTCGAGCACCAGCTTCGGCGGCGGCTCGGCCGCTCCGCCCGGTGTCGTGCCCGGCAGCAGTTCCTGCACCGGGACGCCGTAGAAGTCCGCCAGCTCGGCAAGGCGCTGTACGGTCACGGCGCGGTCGCCGCGCTCGTACGAACCCACCACCACGGCCTTCCAGCGGCCCTGGGACTTCTCCTCGACGCCATGGAGAGAAAGGCCCTGCTGGGTGCGGATGGCGCGGAGCTTGGCCCCGAGCTGTTTGGCGTATTCGCTGGACATAAAACTCCCCAGACGGCTCTATCGACATGCGGCTCCGCCGCGGGCTGGTAACTCACTGTGAGGTTACGCAGCGTAATCTGACTTCGTCAAGCGGAACGGGGTAGACCCTCACCCGTCAGGGGTGCCGACGGGCCGTGGCGGGCCCCCTGGTAGCCTTGGGCGCGTAATTCCGACGTCCTTTAAGGTCCGTCCCGTGAGGCGGAGAAGGAGGTCCGTTTCGTATGGACGCAAGCAATCCCGACACGAGGGTTCAGCTCCCCGCGCGGCCGGTGCTCGAAGGCCCGGACATCGCGCGCATGCTCACCCGTATCGCCCACGAGATCGTCGAGCGCGCCAAGGGCGCGGACGATGTGGTGCTCCTGGGGATTCCCACCCGCGGCGTCTTCCTCGCCCGGCGACTGGCCGAGAAGCTCGAAGAGATCACCGGCCGTACGGTCCCGGTCGGCTCGCTCGACATCACGATGTACCGCGACGACCTGCGTCTGGGCCCCGCCCGCACGCTCGCCCGCACGGACATCCCCGCCGACGGCATCGAGGGCCGGGTCGTCCTCCTCGTCGACGACGTCCTCTTCTCCGGGCGCACGATCCGCGCCGCGCTGGACGCGCTGGGCGACATCGGCCGGCCGCGCGCCGTGCAGCTGGCGGTCCTCGTCGACCGGGGCCACCGCGAACTGCCGATCCGCGCCGACTACGTGGGCAAGAACCTCCCCACGTCGCTGCGGGAGACGGTCAAGGTCCAGCTCACCGAGGAGGACGGCCGGGACGCCGTGCTGCTCGGCGTGAAGCACACCGCCCCGGCCGGCGAGCGATAGCGCACCGCACACGGACCCGGTGACCCCGGGCCCGCAGGCATGCCCGCTCAACGGACATTCCCGTACACCTCCTTCACCCACGGAGAACACCGGATGAAGCGTCACCTCATCTCGGCCGCCGACCTCACGCGCGACGACGCCGTCCTGATCCTCGACACCGCCGAGGAGATGGCCCGGGTCGCCGACCGGCCGATCAAGAAGCTCCCCACCCTGCGGGGACGCACGGTCTGCAATCTCTTCTTCGAGGACTCCACCCGGACCCGGATCTCCTTCGAGGCCGCCGAGAAGCGGCTCTCCGCGGACGTCATCAACTTCGCCGCCAAGGGGTCCAGCGTCTCCAAGGGAGAGTCCCTCAAGGACACCGCCCAGACCCTGGAGGCGATGGGCGTCGACGCCGTCGTCATACGGCACGGCGCCTCCGGCGCCCCCTACCGGCTCGCCAACTCCGGCTGGATCGACGCTCCCGTCATCAACGCCGGCGACGGCACCCACCAGCACCCCACCCAGGCCCTGCTCGACGCCTTCACCATGCGGCGCCGGCTGACCGGCCCGGACGCCGGGCTCGGCCAGGATCTGAGCGGGCGGCGCATCACCCTCGTCGGTGACGTGCTCCACAGCCGCGTCGCGCGCTCGAACGTCGACCTCCTGCACACCCTCGGCGCCGAGGTCACCCTCGTCGCCCCGCCCACCCTGGTGCCGGTCGGCGTCGAGACCTGGCCGTGCGAGGTGTCCTACGACCTCGACCGCGTCCTGCCGAAGACCGACGCCGTGATGATGCTGCGGGTGCAGCGCGAGCGGATGAACGCTGCCTTCTTCCCGACCGAGCGGGAGTACTCGCGCCGCTACGGCCTGGACGGCGAGCGGATGGCGCGGATGCCCGAGCACGCCCTCGTGATGCACCCCGGCCCGATGGTCCGCGGCATGGAGATCACCGCCGAGGTCGCCGACTCCGACCGCTGCACGGTCGTCGAGCAGGTGGCCAACGGCGTCTCCGTCCGCATGGCCGTCCTGTATCTGCTGCTCGGCGGCAACGAGCCCGCCGTCACCCACACCCGTACCGAGGAGAAGTAAGACCCATGAGCAAGATCCTGATCCGTGGTGCGAAGGTGCTCGGCGGCGAGGCCCAGGACGTCCTGATCGACGGCGAGACCATCGAGGCCGTCGGCGCCGGGCTGTCCGCCGAGGGCGCCGACGTCATCGAGGCCGAGGGCAAGATCCTCCTGCCGGGCCTCGTCGACCTGCACACCCACCTGCGCGAGCCGGGCCGCGAGGACTCCGAGACCGTGCTGACCGGTACCCGGGCGGCCGCCTCCGGTGGCTACACCGCGGTGTTCGCCATGGCCAACACCTTCCCCGTCGCCGACACCGCCGGCGTGGTCGAGCAGGTCTACCGCCTCGGCCAGGAGCACGGCTACTGCGATGTGCAGCCCATCGGTGCCGTCACCGTCGGCCTGGAGGGCAGCAACCTCGCCGAGCTGGGTGCCATGCACGAGTCCGCCGCCGGGGTCACCGTCTTCTCCGACGACGGCAAGTGCGTGCACGACGCCGTGATCATGCGCCGGGCGCTGGAGTACGTGAAGGCATTCGGCGGCGTCGTCGCGCAGCACGCCCAGGAACCGCGGCTCACCGAGGGCGCCCAGATGAACGAGGGCATCGTCTCGGCGGAGCTGGGGCTCGGGGGCTGGCCGGCGGTGGCCGAGGAATCGATCATCGCCCGGGACGTCCTGCTCGCCGAGCACGTGGGCTCGCGGGTGCACATCTGCCATCTGTCGACCGCCGGCTCCGTCGAGATCGTCCGCTGGGCCAAGTCCCGCGGCATCGACGTCACCGCCGAGGTCACGCCGCATCACCTGCTCCTCACCGACGAGATGGTGCGCACCTACAACCCCGTCTACAAGGTCAATCCGCCGCTGCGCACCGAGCGCGATGTGCTGGCCCTGCGCGAGGCCCTCGCCGACGGCACGATCGACATCGTCGCCACCGACCACGCCCCGCACCCGCACGAGGACAAGGACTGCGAGTGGGCCGCGGCCGCCATGGGCATGGTGGGCCTGGAGACCGCGCTGTCGGTCGTGCAGCAGACGATGGTCGAGACCGGCCTGCTGACCTGGGCGGCCGTCGCGGACCGGATGTCCTACGCGCCCGCGCGGATCGGGCGGGCCAAGGGCCACGGCCGCCCCGTCTCGGCTGGTGAGCCCGCCAACCTCACGCTGCTCGATTCCGCTTACCGTGGAGAGGTGGACCCCGCGGGCTTCGCCTCCCGCAGCCGCAACACCCCCTACGAGGGCCGTGAGCTGCCGGGACGCGTCACCCACACCTTCCTGCGGGGCCGGGCAACGGTCGTCGACGGGAAGCTGGCGTGATTCCTCCACTGATCCACCTGGCCGCAGCGCAGAAGTCCGCGCCGGTCACCGACTGGGCGGGCCGGATCGCCTGGGTCGTCGGTCTGCTGGTCTTCGTCGTCTTCGTCTACTGGCTGATGCGCCAGGGCTGGAAGTGGCGCGGCACCCTCCAGGGCGATCTGCCCGAGCTGCCGGCCACCCCGGACGAGCCCGGAGAGCCCGAGCTGACCCTCAGCGGCCGCTACCACGGCTCCACCACCGCCGGGCAGTGGCTGGACCGGATCGTGGCCCACGGTCTGGGCACCCGCAGCCGCGTCGAGCTGACCCTGACCGATCAGGGGCTGGACGTCGTACGGCCGGGCGCCCAGGACTTCTTCGTGCCGGCCGCCGCACTGCGCGGGGCCCGCCTCGACAAGGGCATCGCCGGCAAGGTCCTCCCCGAGGGCGGCCTGCTGATCGTCACCTGGCGGCACGGGGACAAGGAGATCGACTCCGGCTTCCGCTCCGACAAGGCGACCGAGCACCCGGCCTGGGTCGAGGCCATCGACCGGCTGAGCACCACCGAGCACAGCACCACCGAGCACCACACCAGCACCACCGAGCACACCGAAACGGAAGGCGCACGATGACGACCTCCACCAGGGGGACCGCCAAGATCCCCGCCGTACTCGTCCTGGAGGACGGCCGCACCTTCCGCGGCCGCGCCTACGGGTCCGTGGGGGAGACCTTCGGCGAAGCGGTGTTCTCCACCGGCATGACCGGCTACCAGGAGACGCTGACCGACCCCTCGTACCACCGCCAGGTCGTCGTCATGACCGCCCCGCACATCGGCAACACCGGGGTGAACGACGAGGACCCCGAGTCGCAGCGGATCTGGGTCGCCGGCTACGTCGTCCGCGACCCCGCCCGGCTCCCGTCCAACTGGCGCTCGGTGCGCTCCCTGGACGACGAGCTGGTCGCCCAGGGCGTCGTCGGCATCAGCGGCATCGACACCCGCGCGCTGACCCGGCACCTGCGCGAGCGCGGCGCCATGCGGGTCGGCATCTTCTCCGGTGAGGCGCTGCCCGACGAGGGCACGATGCTGGCCAAGGTGCGCCAGGCCCCCGAGATGCAGGGCGCCGACCTGTCCACGCAGGTCGCCACCAAGGAGTCCTACGTCGTCCCGGCGATCGGCACGAAGAAGTTCACCGTCGCCGCGATCGACCTGGGCATCAAGGGCATGACCCCGCACCGGATGGCCGAGCGCGGCATCGAGGTGCACGTGCTGCCCGCCACCGCGACCGTCGAGGACGTCTACGCGGTGAACCCGGACGGCGTGTTCTTCTCCAACGGCCCCGGTGACCCGGCCACCGCCGACCACCCGGTCTCCGTCATGCGCGGAGTGCTGGAGCGCAAGACGCCGCTGTTCGGCATCTGCTTCGGCAATCAGATCCTGGGCCGTGCCCTGGGCTTCGGCACCTTCAAGCTCAAGTACGGCCACCGCGGCATCAACCAGCCGGTGCAGGACCGTACGACCGGCAAGGTCGAGGTCACCGCGCACAACCACGGGTTCGCCGTCGACGCTCCGCTCGACAAGGTCGTAGGCACCCCCTTCGGCCGCGCCGAGGTCTCCCACGTCTGCCTCAATGACAACGTGGTGGAGGGCCTGCACCTCCTCGACCAGCCGGCCTTCAGCGTCCAGTACCACCCCGAAGCAGCAGCGGGTCCGCACGACGCCGCGTACCTCTTCGACCGCTTCGTATCCCTGATGGAGGGCCAGCGTGCCTAAGCGCACCGATATCCAGTCCGTCCTGGTCATCGGCTCCGGCCCGATCGTCATCGGCCAGGCCGCCGAGTTCGACTACTCCGGCACCCAGGCGTGCCGGGTCCTCAAGTCCGAGGGCCTGCGCGTCATCCTGGTGAACTCCAACCCGGCGACGATCATGACCGACCCGGAGATCGCCGACGCGACCTATGTCGAGCCGATCACCCCGGAGTTCGTCGAGAAGATCATCGCCAAGGAGCGCCCCGACGCGCTGCTGCCGACCCTGGGCGGCCAGACCGCGCTGAACACCGCGATCTCGCTGCACGAGTCCGGCACCCTCGACAAGTACAACGTCGAGCTGATCGGCGCCAACGTCGAGGCGATCAACAAGGGCGAGGACCGCGACCTCTTCAAGGAGGTCGTCGAGGCCGTCAACCGCAAGATCGGCCACGGCGAGTCCGCCCGCTCGTACATCTGCCACTCCATGGACGACGTCCTGAAGGGCGTCGACGAACTCGGCGGCTACCCCGTCGTCGTCCGCCCCTCCTTCACCATGGGCGGCGCCGGCTCCGGCTTCGCCCACAACGAGGAGGAGCTGCGCCGGATCGCCGGCCAGGGCCTGACGCTCTCGCCAACCACCGAGGTGCTCCTGGAGGAGTCCATCCTCGGCTGGAAGGAGTACGAGCTGGAGCTGATGCGCGACAAGAACGACAACGTCGTGGTCGTCTGCTCCATCGAGAACTTCGACCCGATGGGCGTGCACACCGGCGACTCGATCACCGTCGCGCCGGCCATGACGCTCACCGACCGCGAGTACCAGATCCTGCGGGACATCGGCATCGCGGTGATCCGCGAGGTCGGCGTCGACACCGGCGGCTGCAACATCCAGTTCGCGGTCAACCCCGAGGACGGCCGGGTCATCGTGATCGAGATGAACCCCCGCGTCTCGCGCTCCTCGGCGCTGGCCTCCAAGGCCACCGGCTTCCCGATCGCGAAGATCGCCGCCCGGCTCGCCGTCGGCTACACCCTCGACGAGATCCCCAACGACATCACCGAGAAGACCCCGGCCTCCTTCGAGCCGACTCTCGACTACGTCGTCGTCAAGGTGCCGCGCTTCGCCTTCGAGAAGTTCCCGGCCGCCGACGCCACGCTGACCACGACCATGAAGTCGGTCGGCGAGGCCATGGCCATCGGCCGTAACTTCCCCGAGGCGCTCAACAAGGCCCTGCGCTCCCTGGAGAAGAAGGGCAGCCAGTTCGACTTCGTCTCCGAGCCGGGGGACAAGGCCGCGCTGCTGGAGAAGGCCCAGGTCCCGACCGACGGCCGGATCAACACCGTCATGGCGGCGATCCGGGCCGGTGCCACCCCGCAGGAGGTCTTCGACGCCACGAAGATCGACCCGTGGTTCGTCGACCAGCTCTTCCTCGTCAAGGAGATCGCCGACGAGATCGCGGCCGCCGAGAAGCTCCACCCGGAGATCCTTGCGGACGCAAAGCGCTACGGCTTCTCCGACGCCCAGATCGCCGCGATCCGCGGCCTGCGCGAGGACGTCGTCCGCGAGGTCCGGCACGCCCTCGGCGTCCGCCCGGTCTACAAGACGGTCGACACCTGCGCCGCCGAGTTCGCCGCGAAGACCCCGTACTTCTACTCGTCCTACGACGAGGAGACCGAGGTCGCCCCGCGCGAGAAGCCGGCCGTGATCATCCTCGGCTCCGGCCCCAACCGCATCGGCCAGGGCATCGAGTTCGACTACTCCTGCGTCCACGCCTCGTTCGCGCTCAGCGACGCCGGCTACGAGACCGTGATGGTCAACTGCAACCCGGAGACCGTCTCGACGGACTACGACACCTCCGACCGTCTGTACTTCGAGCCGCTGACGCTGGAAGACGTCCTGGAGATCGTGCACGCCGAGACCCAGGCCGGACCGGTCGCCGGTGTCGTCGTCCAGCTCGGCGGGCAGACCCCGCTGGGCCTGGCGCAGGCGCTCAAGGACAACGGTGTGCCGATCGTCGGCACCTCGCCCGAGGCGATCGACCTCGCCGAGGAGCGCGGCGCCTTCGGCCGGGTGCTGACCGAGGCCGGACTGCCGGCCCCCAAGTACGGCACCGCGTTCTCCTTCGCCGAGGCCCAGCAGATCGCCACCGAGATCGGCTACCCGGTCATGGTCCGCCCCTCCTACGTGCTCGGCGGCCGCGGTATGGAGATCGTCTACGACGAGCCCTCGCTGGGGGAGTACCTCACCCGGCACGCCGGCCTGATCGACCGGCACCCGGTCCTCATCGACCGGTTCCTCGACGACGCCATAGAGATCGACGTCGACGCGCTCTACGACGGCCACGAGCTCTACCTCGGCGGCGTCATGGAGCACATCGAGGAAGCCGGTATCCACTCCGGCGACTCCGCCTGTGCGCTGCCCCCGATCACCCTCGGCGGCTTCGACATCAAGCGGCTGCGCGCCTCGACGGAGGCCATCGCCAAGGGCGTCGGCGTCCGCGGACTGATCAACATCCAGTTCGCGATGGCCGGGGACATCCTCTACGTCCTTGAGGCCAACCCCCGCGCCTCCCGTACGGTGCCCTTCACCTCGAAGGCCACCGCCGTACCGCTCGCCAAGGCCGCCGCCCGGATCTCGCTCGGCGCCACCATCGCCGAGCTGCGCGCCGAGGGCATGCTGCCCAAGAACGGCGACGGCGGCACCCTGCCGCTGGACGCGCCGATCTCCGTCAAGGAAGCCGTGATGCCCTGGTCGCGGTTCCGCGACATCCACGGCCGCGGGGTGGACACCGTCCTCGGCCCGGAGATGCGCTCCACCGGCGAGGTCATGGGCATCGACTCGGTCTTCGGCACCGCGTACGCCAAGTCCCAGTCCGGCGCCTACGGGGCGCTGCCCACCAAGGGCCGCGCGTTCGTCTCGGTCGCCAACCGGGACAAGCGCTCGATGATCTTCCCGGCCCGTGAGCTGGTCGCCCACGGCTTCGAGCTGCTCGCCACCTCCGGCACCGCCGAGGTGCTGCGCCGCAACGGCATCAACACCACCGTGGTGCGCAAGCAGTCCGAGGGCGAGGGGCCGGACGGTGAGAAGACCATCGTCCAGCTCATCCACGACGGCCAGGTCGACCTGATCGTCAACACCCCCTACGGCACCGGCGGCCGGCTGGACGGCTACGACATCCGTACCGCCGCCGTCGCCCGTGGCGTCCCCTGCCTGACCACGGTCCAGGCGCTGGCCGCCGCCGTACAGGGCATCGAGGCGATGTCCCGCGGAGACGTGGGCGTGCGTTCCCTCCAGGAACACGCCGAACATCTCACCGCGGCCCGCCAGGAGTAGCGGCCGGGAGGGGGACACCGAAACGGTGTCCCCCTCTTCATGAGCCCCCCCGTCCCTCCCCGTGCGGAAGGCACCACCGACGATGTACCGCCTCTTCTTCCAACTGCTCTTCCAGCGCATGGACCCCGAGAAGGCCCACCACCTGGCCTTCCGCTGGATCCAGCTGGCCGTGCGCCTGCCCGTGCTGCGCACCTTCCTCGCGGCCGCCCTCGCGCCCCGCTACAAGGAGCTGCGCACCGAGGCCCTGGGCCGCCGGATGCACGGCCCCTTCGGCCTGGCCGCCGGCTTCGACAAGAACGCCGTCGCCATCGACGGGATGACCATGCTCGGCTTCGACCATGTCGAGATCGGCACGGTCACCGCGCAGCCGCAGCCCGGCAACCCCAAGAAGCGCCTGTTCCGGCTCGTACCGGACCGCGCGCTGATCAACCGGATGGGCTTCAACAACGACGGCTCCGCGTCCGTGGCGGCCCGCCTGGCGGCCCGCAACCCGGTGTTCCCGGCCACCGTCGGCGTCAACATCGGCAAGACCAAAGTCGTACCGGAGGACGAGGCGACCGCCGATTACGTCACCTCCACCGAGCGGCTCGCCCCGCACGCCGACTACCTGGTCGTCAATGTCTCCTCCCCGAACACCCCGGGGCTGCGCAACCTCCAGGCCGTCGAGCATCTGCGCCCGCTGCTGTCCGCCGTACGCGAGGCCGCCGACCGCACGGTCACCGACCGCCGGGTCCCGTTGCTGGTCAAGATCGCCCCGGACCTCGCCGACGCGGACGTGGACGCGGTCGCCGACCTCGCCGTCGAGCTCGGCCTGGACGGGATCATCGCCACCAACACCACCATCGCCCGCGAGGGCCTCGGGCTGACCTCCGACCCGAAGCTGATCGCCGAGACCGGCGGACTGTCCGGCGCGCCCGTCAAGGAGCGCTCCCTGGAGGTCCTGCGCCGCCTCTACGCCCGTGTCGGCGACAAGATCACCCTCGTCGGGGTCGGCGGCATCGAGACCGCCGAGGACGCCTGGCAGCGCATCCTCGCCGGCGCCACCCTGGTCCAGGGCTACAGCGCCTTCATCTACCAGGGCCCGTTCTGGTGCCGCACGATCCACAAGGGGCTGGCCGCCCGCCTGCGCAACAGCCCCTACGCCACCCTCGCCGACGCGGTCGGCGCCGAGCACAAGAAGGTGACCGGATGACCCGGGAAGCCGTCGCCCACCCGGCCGCCCCCTTCGGCGCGCGCCTGCGCCAGGCCATGGACGAGCGGGGCCCGCTCTGCGTCGGGATCGACCCGCACGCCTCGCTGCTGGCCGACTGGGGCCTGAACGACGATGTCGCGGGCCTGGCCCGCTTCACCCGCACGGTCGTCGAGGCCCTCGGCGAGACGGTCGCCGTCTTCAAGCCGCAGTCCGCGTTCTTCGAGCGCTTCGGCTCGCGCGGCCTGGCCGTCCTGGAGACCGCCGTCGCCGAGGCGCGCGAACGCGGTGCCCTGGTCCTGATGGACGCCAAGCGCGGCGACATCGGCTCCACCATGGCCGCCTACGCCGAGACCTTCCTGCGCCCCGACTCCCCGCTGTTCTCCGACGCGCTGACGGTCTCCCCGTACCTCGGATACGGCTCGCTCCGGCCGGCCGTCGACCTGGCCCGCGAGAGCGGCGCCGGCCTCTTCGTGCTGGCCCTCACCTCCAACCCGGAGGGCGCGGAGGTCCAGCGGGCGGTGCGGGAGGACGGCAGCACCCTCGCGGCGACGATGCTCGGCCATCTTGCCGCCGAGAACGCCGGAGCCGAGCCGCTGGGTTCCTTCGGCGCGGTCGTCGGCGCCACGCTCGGCGATCTCTCCTCGTTCGATCTGGCGATCAACGGTCCGCTGCTCGCCCCCGGCATCGGCGCGCAGGGCGCCACGCCCGCCGACCTGCCGAAGGTCTTCGGAAACGCCGTGCACAACGTCGTGCCGAGCGTCAGCCGGGGGGTGCTGCGGCACGGTCCGGACCCCGCGGCGCTGCGCGCGGCGGCGGACCGATTCGCCGGGGAAGTGCGCACCGCGCTCGCCTAGGACCCGAAAGACGGGGACTTTGGTCCCGAAATGTCCTGGTCAGCAGAGTCTGACCAGGACTTTTCGTCTGTTCTCGCTGACTCTGGCGCCCTCGGCCGCTAGTCTCCGTCGAGAGCACTGCACGTAAGCGCGTTGCTCGTTGCTCCGCACGTGTGGGGTGACTAGGTTCCACACTGGTCCGTATCCGACAGTTCGACATCCGAGGTGACGTAGGCGTGGCTCTTCCGCCCCTTACCCCTGAACAGCGCGCAGCCGCGCTCGAGAAGGCCGCCGCGGCTCGCCGGGAGCGCGCCGAGGTCAAGAATCGGCTCAAGCACTCCGGTGCTTCCCTCCATGAGGTCATCAAGCAGGGCCAGGAGAACGACGTCATCGGCAAGATGAAGGTCTCCGCCCTCTTGGAGTCCCTGCCGGGCGTCGGCAAGGTCCGCGCCAAGCAGATCATGGAGCGGCTCGGTATCTCCGAGAGCCGCCGAGTCCGGGGGCTCGGCTCCAACCAGATCGCGTCGCTGGAGCGCGAGTTCGGCAGCACCGCTTCCTGAATTTTCCGGCATCACCGGGAAGCTGGAATAATCGCTGCATGAGTTCTGACGTCTCCCGGGGGACGACCCCCGCGCCCCCGGCCAGACAGCCGCGGCTGACCGTGCTCTCCGGCCCCTCCGGGGTCGGCAAGAGCACGGTCGTCGCGCATATGCGCAAGGTCCACCCCGAGGTCTGGCTGTCGGTCTCGGCCACCACCCGCAAGCCGCGGCCCGGGGAGCAGCACGGCATCCATTACTTCTTCGTCGAGGGCGAGGAGTTCGACAAGCTCATCGCCAACGGTGAGCTGCTCGAATGGGCCGAGTTCGCGGGCAACCGCTACGGCACCCCCCGCAAGGCGGTGCTGGACCGGCTGGCGGCCGGGGAACCGGTCCTGCTGGAGATCGACCTTCAGGGCGCCCGCCAGGTCCGCGAGTCCATGGCGGAGGCCGAGCTGGTCTTCCTGGCCCCGCCGAGCTGGGACGAGCTGGTCCGCCGGCTCACCGGACGGGGCACGGAGGCGCCGGAGGTCATCGAGCGCCGGCTGGCCGCCGCCAGGGTCGAGCTGGCAGCGGAGAAAGAGTTCGATATGACGCTTGTCAACACCTCCGTCGAGGACGTCAGCCGCGAGCTGCTAGCCTTGATGCTGAATCGTTCCGGGGACCGGAACACCCGCGGCTGACCGCGCAGCTCCCCGGCCGACCAGGACTTCTGCGTCACACCCACGCTTCATCCCCCTTCGGAAGGTAGAGAGTGTCCTCTTCCATCACTGCACCCGAGGGCATCATCAACCCGCCCATTGATGAGCTTCTCGAGGCCACCGATTCGAAGTACAGCCTCGTGATCTACGCCGCCAAGCGCGCGCGCCAGATCAACGCGTACTACTCGCAGCTCGGCGAGGGCCTGCTCGAGTACGTCGGCCCCCTCGTGGACACGCACGTCCACGAGAAGCCCCTCTCGATCGCGCTCCGCGAGATCAACGCGGGTCTGCTGACCTCGGAGGCCATCGAGGGCCCCGCGCAGTAAGCAGCACAGCAGTACCGTTCATCGAGGCCCGGCGGCGTGTCCGCCGGGCCCTTGGTGTGTCATAGGGGCATACACAGGGACCTAGCCCGGGGAGCGGCGAAGCGATGGACAAGCGGGAGCGGGAGCGGCCCAGGGTCGTCCTGGGGGTCAGCGGCGGGATCGCCGCGTACAAGGCGTGCGAACTGCTGAGGCGACTGACGGAGTCCGGGCACGACGTACGGGTGGTGCCGACCGCTTCCGCGCTGCACTTCGTCGGAGAGGCCACCTGGTCGGCGCTGTCCGGCAATCCGGCCGGCACCGAGGTCTGGGAGTCCGTCCACGAGGTCCCGCACGTCCGTATCGGCCAGGCCGCCGATCTCGTCGTGGTCGCGCCCGCCACCGCCGACCTGCTGGCCAAGGCCGCGCACGGCCTCGCCGACGATCTGCTGACGAACACGCTGCTCACCGCCCGCTGTCCGGTGATCTTCGCGCCCGCGATGCACACCGAGATGTGGGAGAACCCCGCCACCCAGGAGAACGTCGCCACCCTGCGCCGCCGCGGCGCGCTGGTGATCGACCCCGCGGTCGGCCGGCTGACCGGCGTCGACACCGGCAAGGGCCGCTTCCCCGACCCGGCCGAGATCTTCGCGTTCTGTCGCCGGGTGCTGGCCCGCGGCGCACGCGCGAGCGAGCAGGATCTCGCCGGCCGCCATGTCGTGATCAGCGCGGGCGGCACCCGCGAGCCGCTGGATCCCGTCCGCTACCTGGGCAATCGCTCCTCCGGCAAGCAGGGCTACGCGCTGGCCCGTACGGCGGTGGCCCGCGGTGCCCGGGTCACCCTGGTCGCCGGCAACACCGAGCTGCCCGATCCGGCCGGTGTGGACGTGATCCCCGTCGGTACCGCCCGACAGCTCCGTGAGGAAGTGGTGAAGGCCGCCGCGGACGCCGATGCGGTGGTCATGGCCGCCGCCGTCGCCGATTTCCGCCCCGCCGTCTACGCCTCCGGCAAGATCAAGAAGGTCGAGGGCCAGGAGCCGGAACCCATCGCCCTGGTGCGAAATCCGGACATCCTCGCCGAGCTCTCCGCCGAGCGGGCACACCCGGGCCAGCTCGTGGTCGGCTTCGCCGCGGAGACCGACGAGGTGCTCGCCAACGGACGCGCCAAGCTCGCCCGCAAGGGCTGTGACCTGCTCGTCGTCAATGAGGTCGGCGAGCACAAAGCCTTCGGCTCGGCGGAGAACGAAGCGGTGATCCTCGCGGCCGACGGAACCGAGACCCCGGTGCCGTACGGGCCCAAAGAAACCCTGGCCGACACGGTCTGGGACCTGGTCGCACCCCGCCTGGCCGAGACTCGCCGCTGAAGCGCCGAAGCGGCCCCGGAATCACTCCGTCAGCCCTGCAAAATCGGGCATGTCCCCTTGACCCGGCACATTCTCGAGGTGATCGTCCTAGCGTAAGCCGCGGTGTCCCAGGTCACGGGGGGTCCATAAATCGAGACCGTGTGCCCGAACGCCGCATCCGACCGATAAACTGGCGAGTGGATCGGGCCGAGCGCAGCTCTCGGCCCGTCCGCCAATGATCAGCCAGCAGCCGCTGCAACCCCAGGGAGCGATGTGTCCCGCCGCCTGTTCACCTCGGAATCCGTCACCGAGGGCCACCCCGACAAGATCGCTGACCAGATCAGCGACACCATCCTCGACGCTCTCCTCAAGGAGGACCCGACGTCCCGGGTCGCCGTGGAGACGCTGATCACCACCGGCCTGGTGCATGTGGCCGGCGAGGTGACGACGAAGGCGTACGCCGACATCCCCAACCTCGTCCGCAACAAGATCCTGGACATCGGTTACGACTCGTCCAAGAAGGGCTTCGACGGCGCCTCCTGTGGCGTCTCGGTGTCCATCGGCGCGCAGTCCCCGGACATCGCCCAGGGCGTCGACACCGCGTACGAGAACCGCGTCGAGGGCGATGACGACGAGCTGGACAGGCAGGGCGCCGGCGACCAGGGCCTGATGTTCGGCTACGCCTGCGACGAGACGCCTGAGCTGATGCCGCTCCCGATCAACCTCGCGCACCGGCTCTCCCGCCGGCTGTCCGAGGTCCGCAAGAACGGGACCATCCCCTACCTCCGTCCCGACGGCAAGACCCAGGTCACCATCGAGTACGACGGCCACAAGGCCGTCCGCCTCGACACCGTCGTGGTCTCCTCGCAGCACGCCAGCGACATCGACCTCGACTCGCTGCTCGCGCCCGACATCCGCGAGTTCGTCGTCGAGCACGTCCTCAACCAGCTGGTCGAGGACGGCATCAAGCTGGACACCGACGGCTACCGGCTGCTGGTCAACCCGACCGGCCGCTTCGAGATCGGTGGCCCCATGGGTGACGCCGGTCTGACCGGCCGCAAGATCATCATCGACACCTACGGCGGCATGGCCCGCCACGGTGGCGGCGCCTTCTCCGGCAAGGACCCGTCCAAGGTCGACCGCTCGGCCGCCTACGCGATGCGCTGGGTCGCCAAGAACGTCGTCGCGGCCGGCCTCGCGGCCCGCTGTGAGGTCCAGGTCGCCTACGCGATCGGCAAGGCCGAGCCGGTTGGTCTCTTCGTCGAGACCTTCGGCACCGCCACGGTGGACACCGACAAGATCGAGCAGGCCATCGGCGAGGTCTTCGACCTTCGCCCGGCCGCCATCATCCGCGACCTCGACCTGCTCCGTCCCATCTACGCGGAGACCGCCGCCTACGGCCACTTCGGCCGTGAGCTGGAGGACTTCACCTGGGAGCGCACGGACCGCGTGGAGGCGCTGAAGGCGGCCGCGGGGCTGTAAGTCCCGTAGCGCCCGTGTGAGTGCCACGGCCCCGGACCGCTCGGCGGTCCGGGGCCGTCGGTTGTCCACAGGCCGCCGGGCACTGTCCGTGCGGTCTGCTAAGACTGATGCTGTGAGCAGGGAGAACGGGCGACCGGAGGCGGGGGCGGCGGATGCGGGCGAGCAGTTGGCCCTCATCCGGGAGGCCGTGCGGGAGACCAAGGCGGAGCGGGCCAGACCGCGGACCTGGCGGGGAGCCGAGCTGGCGGCCGAGCTGCCGGTGGCGCGGGTGCTGGTCGACAAGGGGCTGGTG
This sequence comes from Streptomyces sp. NPDC127097, assembly GCF_042724075.1. Lineage (NCBI taxonomy): Bacteria > Bacillati > Actinomycetota > Actinomycetes > Kitasatosporales > Streptomycetaceae > Streptomyces > Streptomyces sp. NPDC127097. The sequence continues at coordinate 52,969 of NZ_JBHXFI010000025.1, forward strand.
CACCTCGACCGGTATTTCGACTATGCGGTGCCGGCGGCGATGGATCACGAGGCGCAGCCCGGGGTCCGGGTCCGGGTGCGTTTCGGGGCGGGGGAGAAGGGCGGCCGGCGCGAGGGCGGCAAGCTGGTCAGCGGATTCATCGTGGAGCGGGTCGCGGAGAGCGACTACCGGGGGGTGCTCGCCCCGATCGCGCAGGTGCTGTCGTCGGAGCGGGTGCTGACCCCCGAGCTGCTGGCGCTCTGCCGGTCGGTCGCGGACCGCTATGCCGGGACGCTCGCCGATGTGGTGCAGCTGGCGGTGCCGCCCCGCCGGGCGCGCGCGGAAGCCAAGCCGTCCCCCGACCCTCTACCGCCCAACCCGCCCCCGGAGCCGGGCAGTTGGGAGCGCTACGGCGCCGGCGCCGGTTTCCTCGCCGCGCTCACCCGGGGGGACGCACCGCGGGCGGTGTGGACGGCGCTGCCCGGGGCGACCTGGCCGCAGGAGCTGGCGCGGGCGGCGGCCGCGGCGCTGGCGGGCGGGCGCGGTGCGCTGGTGGTGGTGCCGGACGGGCGGGCCGCGGCGCGGGTGGACGCGGCGCTCGGCGAGCTGATCGGCGCCGGCCGGCATGTGCTGCTGACCGCCGACGCCGGGCCCGAGGAGCGCTATCGCCGCTGGCTGGCGGTCAGCCGTGGCGCGGTGCGCGCCGTGGTCGGGACCCGGGCGGCGATGTTCGCGCCGGTCGCCGGCCTGGGCCTGGTCGCCCTCTGGGACGACGGGGACGCCAGCCACAGCGATCCGCATGCCCCGCAGCCGCATGCCCGTGAGGTCCTCATCCAGCGGTCGGTCCATGAGCGGGCGGGATTTCTGCTGGGCGGGCTGAGCTGCACGGTCGAGGCGGCCCAGCTGGTCGAGACGGGCTGGGCCCGCCCGCTGACCGCCGAGCGCGAACAGGTGCGGGCCGCGGCGCCACTGGTGCGTACGGTCGGCGACGGTGACGAGGCGCGGGATGCCGCCGCGCGGGCCGCCCGGCTGCCGTCGATGGCCTGGCAGGTGGTGCGGGAGGGCCTTCAGCGCGGACCGGTGCTGATCCAGGTCCCGCGCCGGGGGTATGCGCCCCGGCTGGCGTGCGAACGGTGCCGTACCCCCGCGCGCTGCCGGTCCTGCGCAGGCCCGCTGGAGGCGCGGGAGGCCGGCGAGCTGTGCTGCGCGTGGTGCGGCCGCCCGGAGCCGGACTGGCACTGCTCCGAGTGCGGCGGCGCGCGGCTGCGGGCGCAGATCGTGGGCGCGCGGCGGACGGCGGAGGAGCTGGGCCGGGTGTTCCCGGCGGTGCCGGTGCGGACCTCCGGGCGGGATCATGTGCTGGCCACGGTGCCCGATGTCCCCGCGCTCGTGGTGAGCACCCCGGGCGCGGAGCCGGTGGCGGAGGGCGGCGGGTATGCGGCCGCGCTGCTGCTGGACGGCTGGGCGCTGCTGGGGCGGCCGGACCTGCGGGCGGGGGAGGAGGCGCTGCGCCGCTGGCTGGGCGCCGCCGCACTGGTCCGCGGGCAGGCGGCGGGAGGCACGGTCGCGGTGATCGCGGAGCCGACGCTGCGGCCGGTGCAGGCGCTGGTGCGCTGGGACCCGGTCGGCCATGCGGTCCGTGAGCTGGCCGAGCGGGCCGAGCTGGGTTTCCCTCCGGTGTCGCGGATGGCCTCCGTGGCCGGCCGCGGCGAGGATGTCACCGAGCTGTTGAGCTCCGCCGAACTCCCGGCGGGCGCCGAGGTGTTGGGGCCCGTACCGCTTCCGGTGCCGGACCCCGCCCGCCCGCGCCGGCCGGGCGACCCGCCGCCGGGCGAGCAGTGGGAGCGTGCGCTGGTCCGGGTCCGCCCCGGCCAGGGCGCGGCCCTCGCCGCCGCGCTCAAGGCGGCCCGCGCGGCCCGGCTGGTCAAGCGGGAGGGGGAGGCCGTACGGGTCCGGATCGATCCGCCTGATCTGGGGTGAGCGTTCGCCCGGGGGAGCTTCCGCCGGAGGAGGGGCGGGCCGTCGTGGCGTCAGCGCCCCGGACATGGCGCCGCCCCGGGACCGAGGGCGGCGTCCCGGGGCGTTGGCGAGCGGCGTGGGGGCGAAGGCGCCCGGTGTCGCGGGTGGTTCAGCCGTTGCGGGGGCCGGGGAAGGCGCCCGGCCGGGCCGGTTCGTCGCGGGCGGCCGCGGAGGGCTGGGCGGGCATGGAACGGGCGGCCGGGACGGACGGCGCGCCGGGCAGCCCCGCGGCCACGGTCACCGCACGGGTCGCGGTGGCCTCCGGCGAACGCACCGCCGGCTCGGCGCCGTTGGCCTCCGCGGCGGGCTGGGCCGCGGCTCTGCGGGCACCGTAACGACGGTGTACCGCTTGTTTGGTGACGCCGAGCGCCGAGCCCACCGCGTCCCACGAGAATCCCAGCGAACGGTCGAAGTCGACCGCGGCCGTGACGAGGGTTTCGACGCTGTCCCGCAGTTCCTGGGCGAGGCGCACCGTCGGAGCGGGCGCGCGTCCGTAGACGACGAAGCCCGCGGAAGGGCCCGTGCGCCGGGGCCGGTAGACGTTGCCGAGCTGAGCGGTCAGCGTGCGCAGTGCGTCCACCTGCCGGCGTACCCGCTCGATGTCCCGCACCAGGAGATGCAGGCTGGCGCGCGCCTGGGCGTCGTGGGTTGCGTGGTCGGCCATGAGCAAGCCTCTCGAACCGGCGTGAAATAGGAAGGATGTGATACGAGCGGGCCGCCAGAGCGGCCCGGCCCGGGTCAATGCTGTTTGACCAACGCGACAGCAGCGGCTCTGGTCACGGTATGGGGGCGTACGAGCTTTCCTACAAGGCGCGGGAATTCGTGTACGCCCCCTCGGACCACCGCCCATGGCCTCCTGCGGGACCCATAGACTGGTGTGTCGTTCCGCTGCGTGTGAGAGGTAGTTCGCCACCCATGAGGCTTGTCTTCGCCGGCACCCCCGAGGTCGCCGTACCCGCCCTCGATGCCCTGATCGCCTCGGACCGGCACGAGGTCGTGGCCGTGGTGACCCGGCCCGACGCCCCCGCCGGACGCGGCCGCAGGCTGGTCGCCAGCCCCGTCGCGGAGCGTGCGGAGGAGGCGGGCATCGAGGTGCTCAAGCCCGCCAAGCCGCGCGACGAGGACTTTCTGGCCCGGCTGCGGGAGATCGCGCCGGACTGCTGCCCGGTGGTCGCCTACGGTGCGCTGCTGCCGAAGGCCGCGCTCGACATTCCCGCCAAGGGGTGGGTCAATCTGCACTTCTCGCTGCTGCCCGCCTGGCGGGGCGCGGCGCCCGTGCAGCACGCGGTGCTCGCGGGGGACGAGGTGACCGGCGCCTCGACCTTCCAGATCGAGACCGGCCTGGACTCCGGCCCGGTCTTCGGGGTGCTGACCGAGGAGGTCCGGCCGACCGACACCAGCGGCGATCTGCTGACCCGGCTGGCGTTCGCCGGTTCCGGGCTGCTGGTGGCGACGATGGACGGCATCGAGGACGGCACGCTCCAGGCGGTGCCGCAGCCGGCCGAGGGCGTCACGCTCGCCCCGAAGATCGAGGTCGAGGACGCGAAGGTGGACTGGACGGCGCCCGCACTGCGGGTCGACCGGGTGATCCGTGGCTGCGCGCCCGCGCCCGGCGCCTGGACGGTCTTCCGCGGTGAGCGCCTCAAGCTGATGTCGGCCGTCTCCGCCGCGGACCACGCGGAGTTGGGCCTGGCGCCCGGCGAACTCGCCGTCACGAAGAAGGCGGTCCACGTCGGTACGGGCAGCCACCCCGTGGAACTCATCTGGGTCCAGCCGCAGGGCAAGAAGCCGATGAAGGCCGCGGACTGGGCGCGCGGGGTGCGTATCCAGGGCGGGGAGCGGCTGGGGGACAGCGCTTAGGGGGTGGGCGAACACATCCCGTAGGGGACGCCGGCGCCCCCTGCGGGCCACAACGTGGCGGGGGCGGGCGGGTATTCCCGAGGGGACCGACCGAGGGGCCCGCCCGCCGGGGCCGTCACCCGCGGACTTCGAGCCGTCTCCGGGCCGTCCTCGGAGCGGTCGCCTGCCGTCTCCGGGCCGTCCTCGGAGCGGTCGCCTGCCGACGGCGGGCCGTCCCCGGAGCGGTCACCTGCCGACGTCAGGCCGTTTCCGGGCCTGGGCCGCCCCGCGCGCCCGGCCCGACGGGCCCGCGTAGGCTGGGACCGACCCCTCATCTCGTATCCGGAGCACCTTTCTGTGAGTCAGCAGCCGCGCCGTCGCCCCAGCAAGCCCTATCGCCGCCCGCAAAAAGACCCGGTCCGGATCCTCGCGTTCGAGGCGCTGCGGGCCGTCGACGAGCGCGACGCCTACGCGAATCTGGTCCTGCCGCCCCTGCTGCGCAAGGCGCGGGAGGGCGGGGACTTCGACGCCCGGGACGCGGCGCTGGCGACGGAGCTGGTGTACGGCTCGCTGCGGTGGCAGGGCACGTACGACGCGATCATCGCGCAGTGCGTGGACCGGCCGCTGCGCGAGGTGGACCCACCGGTCCTGGACGTGCTGACGCTCGGCGCGCACCAGCTGCTCGGCACCCGTATCCCCAGCCACGCCGCGGTCAGCGCCAGCGTCGAACTGGCGCGGGTGGTGCTGGGTGACGGCCGGGCGAAGTTCGTGAACGCGGTGCTGCGCAAGGTCGCGGCCCATGACCTGGACGGGTGGCTGGAGCGGGTCGCCCCGGAGTACGACAAGGACCCCGAGGACCACCTCGGCCTCGTGCACGCACACCCCCGCTGGATCGTCTCGGCCCTGTGGGACGCGCTCGGCGGCGGCCGGGCCGGCATCGAGGACCTGCTGGAGGCGGACAACGAGCGCCCCGAGGTGACCTTGGTGGCCCGGCCCGGCCGGAGCACCGCCGAGGAGCTGCTGACGGTGGCCGGCGAGGAGAGCGCGCTCCCCGGGCGCTGGTCCCCGTACGCGGTGCGGCTCGCGGAAGGCGGCGAGCCGGGCGCTCTGGACCCGGTGCGCGAGGGGCGGGCCGGGGTGCAGGACGAGGGGAGCCAGCTCGTCGCCCTGGCGCTGGCGAACGCGCCCGTCGAGGGCCCCGACCGCGCCTGGCTCGACGGCTGCGCCGGCCCCGGCGGCAAGGCGGCGCTGCTGGCGGCGCTCGCCGCGCAGCGCGGCGCCGCCCTGCTGGCGTCGGAGAAGCAGCCGCACCGCGCCCGTCTGGTGGCCCGGGCGCTGGAGGGCAACCCCGGCCCGTACGCGGTGATCGCGGCCGACGGCACCCGCCCCGCCTGGCGGCCCGGTGCCTTCGACCGGGTCCTGGTGGACGTGCCGTGCACCGGCCTGGGCGCGCTGCGCCGCCGCCCGGAGGCCCGCTGGCGGCGCCGCCCCGAGGACCTGGACGGCTTCGCCCCGCTCCAGCGCGAACTGCTGCGGCAGGCGCTCGCGGCGGTCCGCATCGGCGGCGTCGTCGGCTATGCGACCTGCTCACCGCATCCGGCCGAGACCCGCGCCGTGGTGGACGACGTCCTCAAGGGCCGGGGCGGCGAGCCGTTCGAGACGGAGTGGATCGACGCCCGCCCGCTGATGCCCGGCGTCCCGGCCCTCGGGGACGGCCCGGACGTCCAGCTGTGGCCCCATCTGCACGGCACGGACGCGATGTACCTGGCCCTGCTGCGACGGGTGGGCTGAGGGACGGCCGTCCCCCCTCCCTGGCCCCCCGGAGCGCACGCCATACTGGGGGGCATGGCCTTGATCAACCCCAGCATCCTGTCCGCGGACTTCGCTCGGCTTGCCGAGGAGGCGAAGGCGGTGGAGGGCGCCGACTGGCTGCACGTCGACGTCATGGACAACCACTTCGTTCCGAACCTGACCCTTGGTGTGCCGGTGGTCGAGTCGCTGAGCAAGGCGACGGACACCCCGCTCGATCTGCATCTGATGATCGAGGACCCGGACCGCTGGGCGCCCCAGTACATCGAGGCCGGGGCCGGTTCGGTGACCTTTCATGTGGAGGCGGCGGCCGCGCCGGTGCGGCTGGCGCGGGAGATCCGGGCCAAGGGGGCGCGGGCGTCGATGGCGCTGAAGCCGGCCACGCCGATCGAGCCGTACGAGGATCTGCTGCCCGAGCTCGACATGCTGCTGATCATGACCGTGGAGCCCGGCTTCGGCGGCCAGGCGTTCCTCGACATCATGCTGCCGAAGATCCGCCGTAGCCGTGAGCTGATCTCCCGGTACGGCCTTCAGCTGGCGCTTCAGGTGGACGGCGGGGTCTCGGCGGCCACCATCGAGCGGTGCGCGGAGGCGGGCGCGGATGTGTTCGTCGCCGGCTCCGCGGTGTACGGCGCGGACGATCCGGCGAAGGCGGTCCGGGACCTGCGCGAAAAGGCCGAGACGGCGACCGCGGCGGCGGGCTGGGGCTGCGCGCACTGAATTCCGGAGCGGGGGCGCGGGCGGACCGGTCCATTCCGGCCACCGGAATCTCCTCGTGGCGCGGCCGCGCCGCCGCTTGTGCGGGGCGCCACCGAGCGTTCATGAGGGTCGGGGCGCTGATGGTCCCCGTTGCCGCCGGGTTTCTGAAAGGATGAGCAAAGACTCGATCAGATGCGCAAAAGGGGAGAATTTCGTGGTAGCCAGCCGCCCACAGTCCGGAATGGGCCCTGCCGAGCTGGTGCAGGCCGCGGCCATGGCCCGCCGTTTCTATCTTGAGGGCAAGTCGAAGATCCAGATCGCGGAGGAATTCGGCGTCAGCCGGTTCAAGGTCGCGCGGGTGCTGGAGACGGCGCTGGAGCGTGATCTCGTACGGATCGAGATCCGGGTGCCCTCCGAACTGGACGCCGAACGCTCCGACGCCCTGCGGGCCCGCTACGGCCTGCGGCACGCGGTGGTCGTCGAGTCGCCCGCCGACGCTCCCCCCGCCTTCGGCGGCCAGACCCCGCCCGAGGACGCCGCCGACCCGGAGAACCTGGGCGAGGTCGCGGCCGACCTGCTGGGTGAGCTGGTCACCGAGGGCGATGTGCTGGGGCTGGCCTGGGGCCGGTCGACCATTCACATGGCCGCCGCGCTGCACCGCCTCCCGCCGTGCACCGTCGTGCAGTTGACCGGTGTCTACGACGCGGGGACCGCCGACCGCGGCTCCGTCGAGGCGGTGCGCCGCGCGGCCGATGTCTCCGGGGGCGAGGCGCACCCGATCTACGCGCCGATGCTGCTGCCCGACTCGGCGACGGCCGAGGCGCTGCGCCGCCAGACCGGCATCGCCCGCGCGTTCGACTACTTCGACAAGGTCACCGTCGCCTGTGTCTCCATCGGCTCCTGGGAGCCGGGCGTCTCGACCGTCTACGACATGCTGTCGGAGCAGGAGCGGGAGCACTACGCCTCGCTGGGTGCCGCCGCCGAGATGTCCGCGCACCTCTTCGATGCCGAGGGCCGCCGGATCGGCCGGGACCTCGGCGAGCGGTGCATCACCGTCGAGGCGGACCGGCTGCGCCGTATCCCGGAGGTCGTCGCCATCGCGGGCGGCGGGCGCAAGGCCGCCGCGATCGGCGCGGTGCTGCGCTCCGGGCTGGTGACGAGCCTGGTGACGGACACCGCGGCCGCCGACCATCTGCTGCTGGAGACCGGCCCGGGGCCGCGCCCCGCACTGGACCGGGCGGACCCTGACGGGGCGTGACGTACGCCGGGCCCGGAGCCGGACGGGGAACCGGAGTCGGACCCAAGACCGGAGCTGGAGCCGGACCCACAGTCGGCCCCGGAGGCGGCGCCGGGTGGCGGCCCGCGTAAGCCCGGGGCCGCGCCCCCCATGGGCACCCGCGGCGCGCTCATCGACGAGCAGCCTGCGCGGCCCTGTGACAGCATCGGCGCATGGTGATCCGCTTCTCCCCGCGCCGCGCCGCCGCCGTCGTCGGCGCGCTGCTCGCCGGGATGCTCCTGGTGCTCACCGGGTGTTCCACGGGCGGTGGCGCCCACGGGAGTTCGCAGGCGGCGCCGCGGTCCACCGCCACGGCCGTCGACGGTACGCCCCGCGCTTCCGGAGTACCGGCCTGGGCGCAGGGCATGCCGGTCGTGCCGGCCGGCGAGCTGCCGTCCCAGGCACGGGACACCCTGCGCCTCATCGACGCCGGCGGTCCCTTCCCGTACGCCCAGGACGGAACGGTCTTCGGCAACCGGGAGCGACTGCTGCCCCGTCAGCCGCGCGGCTACTACCACGAGTACACCGTTCCCACGCCGGGCGCCCCGGACCGCGGCGCCCGCCGGCTCGTCACCGGCCAGAGCCATGAGACGTACTACACCGAAGATCACTACCGGTCCTTCAAGGCGGCGCTCCGATGACGGCTCCCGTACCCCGGCCGCTCGCCGCGGTGCTCGACGGCAGCACGCCCCCGGGAGTGCTGCCCTGGCCCGCGGAGCGCGCGGTGGCGGACGCGCTGGCCGCCGCCCGGGACGCCGGCTGGACCGGTGCGTCCCTGGATCTCGACGGGGTCGCGGACAAGGCCGCCTTCATGGAGCGGTGTGCCGGGGCGCTGCGGCTGCCGGAGTGGTTCGGCCGCAACTGGGACGCGCTCGCCGACTGCCTCACCGATCTGTCCTGGTGCCCGGCCGACCGCGGCCGGCTGCTCGTGGTGACCGGCTGGCAGGGGTATGCGGCCGCGGCGCCCGACGAGTGGAGCATCGTCGAGGGAGTGCTGGCGGATGCGGTGGGTTACTGGCGCGACACGGACGCCGGACTGGCCGTGATCATGGCCCGGGGGCGGGCCCGGCAGGGCGCGTAGCGGCGGTCGCGGCGGCCCGACCAGCGGCGATGCCAGGCGGTCCGCCGCCCGCGCGGAGCATCCCCGCACGGCGGGGACTCACCGGGCGCCGCGAGGCCCCTTGGGGGATCGCACACACGCCCGACGAAGCGCTCGGACAATCATATGACCCCTGGTCAGGGCCCGTATCCTGGCCATATGCGATTCCTGAACCCGAAGAACGGCGCGCTCGAAGAGAGTTCTTCGGTGCCGTACGACCTGACCTACGACGATGTGTTCATGGTGCCCGGCCGCTCCGCCGTCGGCTCCCGCCAGAGCGTGGACCTGGCCTCGCACGACGGGACCGGGACCACCATCCCGCTCGTGGTCGCCAACATGACGGCGATCGCCGGCCGCCGGATGGCCGAGACCGTGGCCCGCCGTGGCGGCCTGGTCGTCATCCCGCAGGACATTCCGCTCGATGTCGTCACCGACGTCGTGACCTGGGTCAAGCGCCGTCATCTGGTCCTGGACACGCCGATCGTGCTGTCCCCGGTCGCGACCGTGGCCGACGCCCTGGCGCTGCTGCCCAAGCGGGCGCACGGCGCGGGCATCGTCGTCGAGAGCGGCCGCCCGGTCGGCGTCGTCACCGAGCACGACCTGGCCGGGGTGGACCGCTTCACCCAGGTGGCCGAGGTCATGTCCAGGGACCTGCTGGTCCTGGACGCGGACATCGACCCGCGGGACGCCTTCAACCGCCTCGACGCCGCCAACCGCAAGCTCGCGCCCGCGGTCGACGCGGACGGCATGCTGATCGGCATCCTCACCCGTAAGGGCGCGCTCCGCGCCACCCTGTACACCCCCGCCACCGACGCGGACGGAAAGCTGCGGATCGCGGCCGCCGTCGGCATCAACGGCGATGTGGCCGGCCGCGCCAAGGCCCTGCTGGCGGCCGGTGTGGACACCCTCGTCGTGGACACCGCGCACGGTCACCAGGAGTCGATGATCAGCGCGATCAAGGCGGTCCGGGCGCTGGACCCGCAGGTCCCGATCGTGGCGGGCAACATCGTCTCCGCCGAGGGCGTCCGCGATCTGATCGAGGCCGGCGCGGACATCATCAAGGTCGGCGTCGGACCGGGCGCGATGTGCACCACCCGGATGATGACCGGCGTCGGCCGGCCGCAGTTCTCCGCCGTGCTGGAGTGCGCCGCCGAGGCCAAGAAGTTCGGCAAGCACGTCTGGGCCGACGGCGGTATCCGGCACCCCCGCGATGTCGCCATGGCGCTGGCCGCGGGCGCGTCCAACGTCATGATCGGCTCCTGGTTCGCCGGCACCCTCGAATCGCCCGGTGATCTCCAGCACACCGCCGACGGCCGGCCGTACAAGGAGAGCTTCGGGATGGCCTCGGCCCGTGCGGTGCGCAACCGTACGAGCGACGAGTCGGCCTACGACCGGGCCCGCAAGGGGCTCTTCGAGGAGGGCATCTCCACCTCGCGGATGTTCATCGACCAGGCGCGCCCCGGCGTCGAGGACCTGATCGACTCGATCATCGCGGGCGTCCGCAGCTCCTGCACCTACGCGGGCGCGGCCTCCCTGGCGGAGTTCGCCGAGAAGGCCGTGGTCGGTGTGCAGAGCGCCGCCGGTTACGCCGAGGGGAAGCCGCTGCACGACAGCTGGAACTGACGCGTCACACGGCCGCTCACCGGCCGTCGTCGCCGCCGCTCAACGGCCCCGCACCGACTCGGTGCGGGGCCGTTCGGCTAAGTGGAACCCGGGGCCCCGGTCGGGGCCAGGCGGGGGAACCCGTACGATCGGAACCTGGCGCGCAACGAACGACCGCCCGCCGCGCCGGTGCGCAACGATCGTGCACTGTTGCGCAAGGAACCTGCATTACGGCAGGTCAGCGGCGGGCCGTAAGGTCAAGCGCTGTACGTGGAGTGGCGGAGACCGCCTGCTCGGCGGTCTCCTGCTGCGGTGTGCTCCGGCATGCCCTTGTACCGACCGCTGCCGGTCGCCGTCATCCGTACCGTCATCTGATCGGCAGCGATAAAGGAGCCACCCCAGTGTTGGAGCACGGCGCAGCCCCGCCCGCAGGGGACAGCGACCCCCGGCCCCCCTCGTCAGGGGGCCTGGCCACTCGGCTGATGCGGCGCAAGCCCGTCGAGCGGCTGGTCGCCGAGGGCGGCAAGGGGCAGGGGGGAACCCTCCGCCGCTCGATGGGCATGTGGCAGCTGACCATGATCAGCATCGGGGCCACGCTCGGCACCGGCATCTTCGTGGTCCTCGGCGAGGCCGTCCCGGACGCCGGCCCCGCGGTCATCCTCGCCTTCGTGATCGCCGGGGTCACCGCCCTGTTCTCCGCCCTGTCCTACGCGGAGCTGGCGGGCAGCATCCCGGTCTCCGGCTCGTCGTACTCCTACGCCTACGCCACCCTCGGTGAGCTGGTCGCCTGGGTCTGCGGCTGGTGCCTGATCCTGGAGTACGGCGTCTCGGTCGCGGCCGTCGCCGTGGGCTGGGGCCAGTATCTGAACGAGCTGCTCAGCGGCGTCTTCGGCTTCACCATCCCGGACGCGCTGTCCCAGCCGCCCGGTGACGGCGGCGTCTTCAACCTGCCGGCCCTGCTGGTCGTGCTGCTCGCGATGGTGTTCCTGCTGGGCGGCGCCAAGGAGAGCGCCCGCGCCAACACGATCATGGTCGTCGTCAAGATCGCCGCGCTGCTGCTGTTCTGCGGCGTCGCCATCCAGGGCGTGCGGTCCGGCAACTACGCGAACTTCATGCCGATGGGCATGGCGGGCGTCAGCGCCGCGGGCGCCACCCTGTTCTTCTCGTACATCGGCTTCGACGCCGCCTCCACCGCCGGTGAGGAGGCCAAGGACCCGCAGCGCGACCTGCCGCGCGCGATCATGCTCTCGCTGGTGATCGTCACGGCGCTGTACTGCCTGGTCGCGGCGATCGCCGTGGGCGCGATGCCCTGGCAGAAGTTCGAGGGCTCGGAGGCCGCGCTGGCCGGGATCATGAAGGCGGTCACCGGCCAGAGCTGGTGGGCCGTGCTGCTCGCCTTCGGCGCGGTCATCGCCATCGCCAGCGTCGTGCTGACCGTGCTCTACGGCCAGACCCGCATCCTGTTCGCGATGTCCCGGGACGGCCTGGTGCCGAAGGTCTTCTCCAAGGTGCACCCGAAGAGCGGCGCGCCGCGCGCCAACACCATCATCGTCTCGCTGTTCTGCGGGGTGCTCGCCGCGGCGGTGCCGCTGGGCGAGCTGGCCGACGCCACCAGCATCGGCACCCTGTTCGCCTTCGCGCTGGTCAATGTCGCGGTGATCGTGCTGCGCCGCACCCGCCCCGACATGCCGCGCAGCTTCCGCACCCCGCTCTCGCCGCTGTTCCCGGCGATCGGTTTTCTGCTGTGCGTTTACATGATGGGCAGCCTCGGCGCCGTGACCTGGGTGGTCTTCGGTGTCTGGATGGCTGTGGGCCTTGTGGTCTACTTCGGATACGGCATGCGCCGCTCCCGATTGGCCACCGCAGAGAAGTGATCCACCCGCAGTGCGACTGAACGATCTCGACGAACGCATCGTCCACGCCCTCGCCGAGGACGCCCGCCGCAGCTATGCCGACATCGGCCAGGAGGTCGGGCTGTCCGCACCGGCCGTCAAACGCCGGGTGGACCGGCTGCGGGCGGACGGCGCGATCACCGGATTCACCGTACGGGTCGATCCGGCCGCGCTCGGCTGGGAGACCGAGGGGTTCGTCGAGCTCTACTGCCGCCGCAACACCTCGCCCGAGGCGATCCACCGCGGCCTGTCGCGCTACCCGGAAGTGGCGTCCGCCTCCACCGTCACCGGTGAGGCGGACGCCGTCGTCCAGGTCTTCGCCGCCGACATGCGGCACTTCGAACGGGTGCTGGAGCGGATCGCGGGCGAGCCGTTCGTGGAGCGGACGAAGTCCGTGCTGGTGCTCTCCCCGCTGCTGCGGCGCTACAGCTCGGGGGCGCCGGGCTAGCCCCCGTCCCTCTCTCAGGACCCGCCGCGCCCGGCTCGGGCGCCGGCCCGCAGCCCCCACACCACGGCACCTCCCACCACCAGCACCACCCCCGCCGCGATCCGGTGGCCCAGCGCCGTGGCGTCGGCGAACGCGGTGACCGTCGTGGCGCCGTGCCCGGTCCCCGCGGCGAACCGCACGGACAGCACGGTGCCCACCACGGCGATACCCAGCGCCGCGCCCAACTCCCGCGCCGCGCCCTGGAGTCCCGACCCCATCCCGGAGCGGTGGGCCGGTACGGACGCCACGATCGCATGCGACAGCGTCGGCATCGCCAGCCCCGCACCGGCCGCCATCACCAGCAGAAACGCCAGGTAGCAGAGGTACGGAGTGCGGGCGTCCGTGGTGGAGAGCAGCAGCAGACCGGCCGCGATCAGTGCCAGTCCCGCACCGGCCGTCCTGGCCTCGCCGGCCCGCTGCACCCAGCGCAGGCCGTACTTCGTCACCGCCATCATCCCGAGGGCCAGCGGCGCGATGGCGCAGCCCGTCCGGAGGGGCGAGTACGCCTTCACGTACTGGAGGAACTGGGCGTTGACGTAGAAGAGCGCGAACATCCCGAAGAAGGTGACGGCGATCCCGAGGCTCCCGGCGAGCAGCCGCGGCAGCCGGAACAGCCGGGGGTCCAGCACCGGGTGCGCGGCCCGCAGCCCGTGCCGGACGAACAGCGCGAACACCACCAGCGCCAGGGCGAACGCGCCGGTCACCGTGGCCGAGGCCCAGCCCCGCCCCGGGCCCTCGATGATGCCGAAGAGCAGCGCCGCCGCCCCGAGGACCAGCAGTGCCGAGCCCGGCAGATCGAGCGTCGCGGTCTGCCGGGGGATCCGGGGCGCGGCCGCCGCCACCCAGGCCAGCAGGGCCAGCGCGAGGGGCACATATGCCCAGAACAGCCCCTGCCACGGCAGGAATTGCAGGATCAGCGCGCCGCCCGCGTTGCCCGTCAGCCCGCCGACACCGACCGCCGTGCTCCAGGCGGCGACGGCCCCGGCCCGGCGGTCGGGCGGCGCGGTGTGCAGGAGTACGGACATGGTCGCGGGCACCAGGAGCGCGGCGCCCGCGCCCGAGAGGGCCCGGCCCGCCAGCAGCACCGGCAGCGTGGCCGCCGGCGCGCACAGCAGCGCACCCGCGGCGAACACAGCGAGCCCGGTGAGCAGCACCCCCTTGCGGCCCACCCGGTCGCCGAGCGCACCGGCCGGGATCAACAGCCCCGCGAAGACCAGCACATAGGTGTCGACGATCCACAACAGCTGGGCGGGGGAGGGGTGCAGAGCGCTTGCGGCGATCTTGGGTATCGCCAGGTTCATCGCGGCCACCAGCGACTGCGCCACCAGTACACAGGCGCACATCGCGGCCGTCACCGAGCGCCGCCGGGCGAGCCGGCCGACGGACCCGGGTGGGGACTCCGGAGGGGAAACGGTGGAGGTCATGACCGGGACGCTAAGGTCCCGTTCAGTTGACCTCAAATGCAAGGGGTGCACTCCATGATTGCGCGAAACGCAAACATCGACCTCAATCTGCTGACGGCGCTGGACGCCCTGCTCGAAGAGCAGAGCGTGACCGCGGCCGCCGACCGGCTCGGGCTCTCCGGACCGGCCATGAGCCGCGCCCTCGGCCGTATCCGCCGTACGATCGGCGACCCCGTCCTGGTGCGTGCGGGCCGCCATATGGTGCCCACCCCGCGCGCGCTGGAAATCAGGGCCGAGGTGCACCGGCTGGTGGAGGCGGCCCACGGCGTGCTGGCCCCGTCCGCGCCCGCCGACCCGGCCCGGCTGGCCCGGGTGTTCACCCTCTACGCCAACGACCTCTTCGTCACCTCCCTCGGGCCGCGCCTGGTCGCCCGCGTCGCCGAGGAAGCGCCGCAGGTCGTGCTGCGCTTCCTCGGGGAGAGCCATATCGATGTGCCGCTGCTGCGGGACGGCGCCGCGGACCTGGAGCTCGGTGTCATCGACAGCCATGAGCCGGAGATCCGGCGGGAGGAGCTGTTCGTCGACCGCAACGTCGCGGTGGTGCGCGCGGGCCACCCGCTGACCACCGGGAAGCTCACCGCGCGCCGCTTCGCCGACGCGGCACACCTCAACTTTTCCCGCCGCGGCCGGCTGACCGGGCCGGTCGACGCGGCGCTCGCCGCCCGCGGACTGCGGCGCAAGGTGATCGCCACCGTCCCGACCTTCGCCGCGTCGCTGATGATGGTCCGCGACAGCGACGCGGTGGGCCTGACCAGCGAGCGGGCCGGGGTGGCGACGGTCCGCGGCCTGGGGCTGCGCACGCTGCCGATCCCGTTCGAACTGCCGCCGCTGACCATGGAGATGGCCTGGCACCCGCGCCAGGAGGCCGACGCGGGACACCGCTGGCTGCGCGGTCTGGTACGGGAGACGGTGCGGGAGAGCCTGCGGGACGTGCCGCCCGACGAGGTCTGACCCGTCCCGGCGAGGTCCGACCCGCCCCGGCGCCGGGCCCGCCGCCGGTCAGTCCTCCCCGGAGGGCCCGTTCGCCGCGCCGAAATCGTCCCTCGGCGCCGTCGGTGGTCCCGTCCTGCTCCGTCTTCGCGCGCCCTCTCGACGAGGTCGCCGATGCGCTGATCGCCGGGGGCCGGCTCACCGCCGACGGTGACACCCTCGCGCTCACCGAGGCCGGCCGACGGACCCATGCCGAGGTCGCGAGCCTGGTCGAGGCCGCCCGCGCCCGCCTGATGCGTGGACTGACCGACGACGACTACCTCCGTACGGTGACGGTCCTCGACCGGATGACCGCCAACCTGACCCCCGGGGGGCTCAGGAGTCAGCTGACCCAGGCGCTGACCTGCGGCTGACCCGGGCGCTGACCCGCGGCCCGGCGCACGCCGAGGCGTCGGGCGGCAGCCGCCCGATGTCGCTCCGGCACCGGCGCAACGAATCACCGCACAGTCCCTTGAACACGCAATGAATCGTCCATCGGCGCGCAACGGTGGCGCCTTGTCCCGGATCACCGGCGGCCCGTACCGTCAATGCGTCCACCCGCACCGTCCCGCCGAGGGGTCCCATGACGTCGCTGCACACCGCCCTGCTCCAGAGTTCGGGCCGGCCCGGCGATGTCGCGCACAATCTGCGGGTGATCGAGGACGCGGCCCGCGCGGCGGCGGCCACCGGCGCCGGACTGCTGGCCTGCCCCGAGCTCTTCCTCACCGGCTATGCCATCGGCGGCGACGTCCACCGCCTCGCGGAGACCGCCGACGGCGCCAGTGCGCAGGCCATCGGGAAGATCGCCGCCGAGTACGGCCTCGCGGTGCTCTATGGCTACCCCGAGCGCGCCGCGCAGGACGAGCCCGACAGCGCCGCGGTGTACAACTCCGCGCAGCTCATCGGCCCCACGGGCGAGCGCCTCGCGAACTACCGCAAGACCCATCTCTTCGGCTGCTTCGAGCGCGAATGGTTCACCCCGGGGGAGCGGGCCGTCGTCCAGGCCGAGCTGGCCGGGCTCCGGATCGGCCTGCTGATCTGCTACGACGTGGAGTTCCCGGAGAACGTCCGGGCCCATGCGCTGGCCGGCACCGATCTGCTGCTGGTGCCCACCGCGCAGATGCATCCCTTCCAGTTCGTCGCCGAGTCCGTCATCCCGGTCCGCGCCTTCGAGAACCAGATGTATGTCGCGTACGTCAACCGGGTCGGCGCGGAGGGCGAGTTCGAGTTCGTCGGCCTCAGCTGCCTGGCCGGCCCGGACGGTGTGGTCCGCACCCGCGCCGGCCGTACCGAGCAGCTGGTCCGGGCCGAGGTCGACGCCGGCTTCCTGAAGCAGTCCCGCGCGGACAACCCCTATCTGCACGACCGCCGACCGGAGCTGTACGGCCCGCTGACGTGACCTGACCGCCCGCCCCCCGATCCGCCGCAGGCCGGCCCACCCGGCCTGCGCTGCCCTGCCTGCTGTGCCCTGTCTGCAAGGAGCTCGTCCCCGATGACGTCCACGGTGCCCACCGCCGCCCACCACGCGGATGCCCAGCCGCCGATCACCATGTTCGGCCCGGACTTCCCGTACGCCTACGACGACTTCCTCGCCCACCCGGCGGGCCTCGGCCAGATCCCCGCGACCGAGCACGGCAAGGAGGTCGCGGTCATCGGCGGCGGCCTCTCCGGCATCGTCACCGCCTACGAGCTGATGAAGATGGGCCTCAAGCCCGTCGTCTACGAGGCGGACCGAATAGGCGGCCGGCTGCGGACCGTCGGCTTCGAGGGCACCCCGGCCGATGCCGCGGGCCTGACCGCCGAAATGGGCGCGATGCGCTTCCCGCCGTCCTCGACGGCGCTCCAGCACTACATCGACCTGGTGGGCCTGGAGACCACGCCCTTCCCCAACCCGCTGGCCGCGGACACCCCGTCGACCGTCGTCGACCTCAAGGGCGAGTCGCACTACGCCCGTACCGTCGAGGACCTCCCCGAGGTCTACCACCAGGTCATGGACGCCTGGAACGCCTGCCTGGAAGAGGGCGCGGACTTCTCCGACATGAACCAGGCGATCCGCGAGCGCGATGTCCCGCGCATCCGCGAGATCTGGTCCCGGCTCGTCGAGAAGCTCGACAACCAGACCTTCTACGGCTACCTCTGCGACTCGACGGCCTTCAAGTCCTTCCGTCACCGGGAGATCTTCGGCCAGGTCGGCTTCGGCACCGGCGGCTGGGACACCGACTTCCCCAACTCCATCCTGGAGATCCTGCGGGTCGTCTACACCGAGGCCGACGACCACCACCGCGGCATCGTCGGCGGCAGCCAGCAGCTGCCGCTCCGCCTGTGGGAGCGCGAGCCGGCGAAGATCGTGCACTGGGCGCCGGGCACCTCGCTGTCGTCGCTGCACGACGGTACGCCCCGGCCCGCGGTCACCCGCCTGAACCGCACCGCCGGCAACCGCATCACCGTCACCGACGCCCACGGCGACATCCGCACCTACGAGGCCGCCGTCTTCACCGCGCAGTCCTGGATGCTGCTGAGCAAGATCGCCTGCGATGACTCGCTCTTCCCCATCGACCACTGGACGGCGATGGAGCGCACCCACTACATGGAGTCCAGCAAGCTCTTCGTCCCCGTCGACCGGCCCTTCTGGCTCGACAAGGACGAGGACACCGGCCGGGACGTCATGTCGATGACGCTGACCGACCGGATGACCCGCGGTACCTACCTGCTCGACAACGGCCCGGACCAGCCCGCCGTCATCTGCCTCTCCTACACCTGGTGCGACGACAGCCTCAAGTGGCTGCCGCTGGAGGCGAACGAGCGGATGGAGGTCATGCTGAAGTCCCTCTCGGAGATCTATCCGAAGGTCGACATCCGCAAGCACATCATCGGCAACCCGGTCACCGTCTCCTGGGAGAACGAGCCGTACTTCATGGGCGCCTTCAAGGCGAACCTGCCCGGCCACTACCGCTACCAGCGGCGCCTGTTCACGCACTTCATGCAGGACCGCCTCCCCGAGGACAAACGCGGCCTGTTCCTGGCCGGCGACGACATCTCCTGGACGGCCGGCTGGGCCGAGGGCGCGGTGCAGACCGCACTGAACGCGGTGTGGGGCGTGATGCACCACTTCGGCGGCACGACGGACGCCACCAACCCGGGCCCGGGCGATGTCTACGACGAGATCGCACCGGTGGAACTGCCGGAGGACTGAGGCGCATGGCAGGAGTGGGTCACCTCGGGTGATCCACTCCTGCGTCTTCGCCGCGCCGTGCGGGTGCGGGATCAGCCGGGCAGCGGAGTCAGCAGCATCCGCCCGACCAGGCCCACCCCGGCATCCAGCCGCTCGGTGAGCTCCTCGGTCACATCCGGCAGCCGGCGTACGCTCCACAGCGCCCGGGCCGCCACCCAGGCACCGTCCCGGGCCTTGTCCAGGCTCCACGACCCGATCAGATGCGTCAGCGGATCGGCGACGTCCAGCACATCGGGGCCGGGCATCAGCAGCTCACGGATGCGCTCCTCCAGGCTCGTCAGCACCCCGCCGACCCGGTCGAAGTCCTGCTCCAGCGCCGCCGGTTCACACTCCAGCGCCCGGCAGGTGTCCAGTACGGCCAGCGCCAGATCGTGGCCGATGTGGGCGTTGATCCCGGCCAGCGCGAACTGGAGCGGACGCACCCCCGGATGGCGGCGGAGCTGGAAGAGCGGCCGCCAGCAGGCCGGCGGCCGCAGTCCGGCGGCCGCGGCCTCCACCGCGTCGAAGTAACGCCGCGCGAAGCGGATGTCCAGTTCGCCGGCGGCCGCCGGATCCTGGAACGTCCCGTCCCCGATGCGCCGCGCCACCGCTTCGGTGACGGCCAGATAGACCCCGTTGAAGACGGCCACCCCGTCCTCGGCGGGCAGCCCCGCGGCCAGCGCCCGCATCCGGGCCAGCACCTCCGCCACACCCGTGTCCGCCACCGGCCCCGCGGCGGTCGGGGGACGGGCGGCGGACCCCCCGGCCAGCTCCGTACGGCCGCCGGGACCGCCGCATTCCTGAGTTGTCGTCATCGACTCAGCGTGACAGTGGAATTGCGGATAGTGAGGTGCGCCGGTCGCCGATGACCGGAACGGGGTACTCGACGGCGCGCCCGCTTGTGGCCTGCCCTGCTTCGCCGCGCCCGGGAAACCGGCCGGTCAGCCCTTCTCGTACGGAGCCGGGCGGCCTGCCGCACACCGCGGCATCCCCGCGCGGAGAGCGGCTGAAATACCCACCCTCCCGGGCGCACCCGCATACCCCTCGGCCTCAGTTTGTTCCGACGCGGTCGTTCGACTATGAATCACCTCGGCTCTGTGACGTGCAGGGCGTCGCAGAGTGGAGAGTGATCATGGCCGGCTTCGGGTGGAAACTGCATGGGGACGGGCGCCATCTGAAGCCCGGCGAAGTGGTCCGGCCCGGCGAACGCCTGACGTGGGGGCGGACGATCGCGCTCGGCGCCCAGCACGTGGTGTCGATGATCGGAGCCTGCTTCGTCGCCCCCGTCCTCATGGGCCTGGACCCCAGCCTGGCCCTGATGGCATCCGGCGTCGCCACCGCGCTCTTCCTGGTGATGACGCGTGGACGGATCCCCAGCTACCTGGGCTCCTCACTCTCCTTCGTGGGCGTCTCCGTCGTGATCGCGGGCCAGGGCGGCGATGCCGGCACCCTGACCGGCGCGATGCTCGTGGTGGGCGCCTGCCTGGCCGGCTGCGGCATCGCCATTCATGTCGTCGGGGCCCGGGTGATCCACGCGGTGCTCCCGCCGACCGTGACCGGCGCGGTCGTGATGCTGATCGGCTTCAACCTCGCCCCCGTGACGGCCGCCACGTACTGGCCGCAGGACCAGTGGACGGCCCTGGCGACGATGATGTTCACCGGACTCGCGCTCGTCGTGCTCCGGGGCTTCTGGTCGCGGATCGCCATTTTCCTGGGCCTGGTCTTCGGCTACGCGCTGTCCTGGATCCTCGACCGCACCGCGGGAAGGATTCACTCCGTCAACGGCGCGGGCAAGCTCACGGACCACTGGCGCATCGACTTCTCCGGCGTCGAGAAGGCCGACTGGATCGGCGTTCCCACCTTTCACGCACCGAACTTCTCCGCCTCCGCGATCCTTGTCGCGCTGCCGGTCCTCGTGGCGCTGATCGCGGAGAACGCCGGCCACATCAAGGCGGTCGGCGCCATGACCGGCGACCCCCTGGACGACAAGATGGGCATGGCCATCGTCGCCGACGGCACGGCCACCGTCCTGTCGACCGCGGTCGGCGGCCCCGCCACCACGACCTACGCCGAGAACATCGGCGTCATGGCGGCCACCAGGGTCTACTCCACCGCGGCCTACTGGGCGGCGGCCGGCTTCGCCCTGCTCTTCGGCCTGTGCCCGAAGTTCGGCGCGGTGGTGGCGGCGATCCCCGGCGGGGTGCTGGGCGGTATCACCGTCATCCTGTACGGCATGATCGGCCTGCTCGGAGCCCAGATCTGGGTGCGGAACAAGGTGGACTTCTCGGTCCCCCTGAACCTCATTCCCGCCGCGGCCGGAATCATCATCGCGATCGGCGGCGTCTCGCTGAAGTTCACCGACCACTTCGAACTCAGCGGCATCGCGCTGGGCACGCTCACCGTCCTCACCGGCTACCACTCCCTGCGCTGGCTCTCCAGCGCGGCGGCCCGGCCCCGCACGCCACTCCTCGACGCCGGGACCAGCGAGTACGGGGAGCGCGGCGAGGGGGACGGCTGATGCCGCGCGGGGCGGATGCGCCGCAGGGGCCGGTCGTTCTCCCGCGTGCAGGCCGCCCTGGCAACGACGTTCCGGCGGCTCAGGAATCGAGCACGGCGGCGACAGACTCGATCTCTACCAGCTGGTCGTGGTAGCCGAGCACGGTGACCCCCATCAACGTGCTGGGCACGTCGTGGTCACCGAACGCGTCCCGGACCACCTCCCAGGCCGTCACCAGGTCCTCCTGCCGGGTGGAGGCCACGAGCACGCGGGTGCTGATGACGTCGTGCAGTGCCGCACCGGCATCCGCCAGAGCGGTCCGCAGGTTCTCCACGGCCTTGGCCGCCTGCCCCGCGACGTCCCCGATCGCCGCGGTGGAGCCGTCCTCGTTCAGCGGACAGGCACCGGCGAGGAAGATCAGCCGCGACTCGGCCGGGGCCGTGGCCGCATAGGCGTACTCGGCGACATCGGACAGGGATGCGGAGCGAATCAAGGTGACGGCGCGTGGCACGGGCATTCCTCTCGCGGTGGATCCGGCCTTTCGCGGTGGATCCGGGACGCCCATGACCTTCTCAGGGATCGACTCCGCGTTCGACGCAATTTCCGGGGCGGGGAACGGCCGAGGAGGGGTGGCGCGGTCTCGCAGGGGGAGGCGATGCCACCTGCGAGACCACGGGAGACGACAGGAGTCGACGCGAGGCCACGCGAGACGACGCGAAGCCACGCGAGGCCCGGCCGGCCTCCGGCTACTACGGTGCGATGGTTTGCAGCCAGTCCTCGACCGCGACCACATCTGCCCACTGCGGGAACAGCCGCTCGGTGAGGAACCGGTGGACCTCGGGATCGGTGTCGAGGCAGGCATCGGCCAGGACGGTGAGGCCGAAGTCCTGGTCGTTGGCCTGGCACAGGGTGTGCAGCACGACGCCTCTGGTGGCGATGCCGGTGAGAACCAGGCTGTCGATGTCGCGCGCCCGCAGCACCACGTCGAGGTCACTGCCCGAGAACGCGCTCGCCCGCCTTTTGGTGACCACGATGTCGTCCGGCCGGGGCGCCACGTCCTGGTGGATCGCCGTGCCGGGGGCGCCCTCGGTGAAGAGGCCCTCCCGCACGAGGGAGGTGAGCACCCTGTTGCGAGGGCTGACTTCGGGATTGCCCGGCCGTAAGCCGATGACCACGTAGATCACCGGAATGCCCGCCGCCCGGGCGCCGTCGATGGCGCTGCGCAGGCGCGGCAGATATCCGGAGCCGTCGTCGGCGATGTCGACGATGTCCTGCTGGACGTCCATCACGAGGAGGGCGCTCTTCGCCATGCTTGCCTACCGTCCGTTCTTGATCGGGGGACGAGATCTTGAGGGGGGACGAGAGTAAGTCTGGGGGAAAAGCGGGTTGGGTGCTCCCTACCTCGTCCGTGCACTCGCGGGGGCCCTGGCCCGTGGCGGCCCTCGTGCGCTTCCCCCTCCAGGCATCCCGGCGAACGGGCATCCTAAGCAGCCGCTTACCATGGCTCGGGCTCGTCGTACGGGCCTCACCCGTCCCCGAGAGCACCCTTCGCACCAACAGCGCCGGTCAGCGCGAGAAAACCAGGAGCACCCTTCGTGAGCGTCGAACCCCTTCAGGCCAGCACCGTCCCGTACGGCGAACTGGTGCCCGTCACCGTCCACTTCGACGACCTCGACGCGCTCGGCATGCTCCACAACTCCCGCTATCCGCTGCTCGCCGAGCGCGCCTGGGCGGAGTACTGGCACGGCCAGGGCTTCACCTTCGACGGTGACTGGGCCGCCGCGGGCGATATGTGCAATGTCATCAAGGAGATGAAGGTCTCCTATGAGCGCCCGATTACCCGGCCCGGCCGGTACGCGGCGCACCTCTGGGTCGAACGCCTCGGTCGCACCGGCCTCACCTACGGCTTCCGGCTCTGCTCGGCCGACGGCACCGCGACCTACGCCCAGGGCCATCGGGTACTCGTCCGCGTCGACGCGCAGACGCTGCGCCCCACCCCGTGGTCCGACCGCGCCCGCACCATCGCCGGCCGGCTGCTCCGGCAGGACGCCGGCGATGGCACGGGCACCGAGGCGGGTACGGAGGCGGAGGCGGCTTGAGGGCCGCTGGGCCGTGGGCGGGTGCGGAGGCGGCTTGAGCCTTGCCGGGCCGGCGGCCTGAGCCCGACGGGCCTTGGGGCGGGCACGGAGACGCAGGCGGCCCGAGCCCCGCCGTTGCCGCCGGCGGGCACTCCGGCTCGGGGTGCTTCCGCCGGCCACGCGGCCGGGCGGTGCCGCCGGCGCACCCAGGCCGGTCGCCGCCGACCGCACCCGCCCGCCGCCGACCGCACCCGCCCGCCGTCGGCGAGCCGTTGCTCAGGACCGCCCGGCACCGCGCCTCATCCACACCCGCCGCTCACGACCTCTCCAGATCCCCAGCCACCGCCGGAGCGCTCCCCGACGCCGTACGACTCGGCACCCCCAGCACCCGCGCGCCCGCCACCAGCCCGCATGCCAGCGTCGTGACCAGCATGAACGACACCGGTAGCGAGGTCGCTTGGGCCAGCCCGCCGATCGCGGACGGGGCGATGAGGCCGGAGGTGTAGGTGATCGTGGCGACGCCCGCGATCGCCTGGCTGGGGGCGGGGCCGCTGCGCGCGGCGGCCGCGAAGGCCAGCGGGACCACCACCGCGATCCCGAGGCCCATCAGGCCGAACCCGCCCATCGCCATGGCCGGATGCCGCGCCGCGACGATCAGCAGACCGCCGGCCGTGGCCAGTACGCCGCCGGCCCGCACCGTACGCACCGCACCGAACCGGGCCACCACCTTGTCGCCGGCCAGCCGGGCGACCGCCATCGTGCAGGCGAAGGCGGTGGTGGAGGCGGCCGCCAGACCCGCGTCGGTGCCCAGCTCGTCGCGGAGGTAGACCGCCGACCAGTCCAGGCCGGCGCCCTCCGCGAACACCGCGCAGAACCCTATGGCCCCGATGATCAGCGCCGACCTCGGCGGCAGCGCGAAGCGCGGCGGCGGATGCTCCTCGGGGGTGCTGCGCAGATCCAGTACGCCCTGGCAGGCGAGCGCGCCGAGCAGGGTCAAGACGAGGGCGGCGCCGGCCAGATGGAGCCGGGCGTCCCAGCCGGCGTGCGCGGCGACAGTGCCGGCCGCCGAGCCGAGCAGGGCGCCCGCGCTCCACATCCCGTGCAGCCCCGACATGATCGGCTTGCCGAGCCGGTCCTCGGTCTCCACGCCCAGCGCGTTCATCGCGACGTCCGACATCCCGGAGGCCGCGCCGTACATCAGCAGCGCCGGGAACAGTGCGTAGAGGCCGGGGGAGAGGGCGGGCAGGATCAGCGACAGGGTCCACAGGGCGAGCAGGCCGCGCAGCGCGGTGCGGGCGCCGAAGCGGTGGCTGATCCGGCCGGCCAGCGGCATCGCCAGGGACGCGCCGATCGCCGGAAAGGCGAGCGCCAGGCCGAGTTGGCCCGGTGAGATGGCGGTGTGGTCCTGGATCCAGGGGATACGGGTCGCGAAGTTTCCGGTGACCGAGCCGTGGATGAGGAACACCGCGGCAATGGACCGGCGCGCCCGGCGCAGCTCGGTGTGGGGGAGTGGGTTGGGGCCGTCGGGAACGCTGATGCCAGCCATGCGCGGTAAATTATCAGGAACCCTGCCTGATAATAAGGCGGTTGGTCCGGCCGAATGAAAGAATCCCGCCATGCATGCACCGCGCACGGCAGCGGCCGGCCGCACCGCCTCCCCGACCACGGCACGGCAGATCAACGATCGGCTGGCGCTCCAACTCCTTCAGTCCGAAGGGTCCTTGACGGCAGGTCAGCTCAAATCGCTGACCGGACTGTCCCGGCCGACCGTGGCGGACCTCGTCGACCGTCTCCAGGAGGCCGGGCTGATCGCCGTGGTCGGCGAGAGCGGTGCGCAGCGGCGCGGGCCCAATGCCCGGCTCTACGGGATCGTCGCCGACCGGGCCCATCTCGTCGGCCTCGATCTGCGGACGCACAGCATCACCGTCGCGGTCGCCGACCTCCTCGGCCGGGTGCGCACCGAACACACCGTGGCCATCGGCCCGGACGTCGCCCCCGATACGGCCGTCGCCACCGCACTCGCCGCCGTGGACAAGGCGCTCGCCACGGCGGGCGCACCCGCGCCGCACGCCATCGCCGTCGGCGCGCCCGGCCTGGTCGACCCCGCCACCGGGCGACTCGCCGGCACCGACTGGGCCTCGTCCTGGCACGTCGGGCTGGTCGGCGCGCTGCGCGCACGCACGGGCGTAACGGTCCTCCTGGAGAACGAGGTCAACCTCGCCGCCATCGCCGAGCAGCGCGGCGGCGCGGCCCGCGACCGCGACACCTTCGTCCTGCTCTGGCTCGGCCATGGCACCGGCGCCGCCGTGGTCCTGGACGGCGCGCTGCGGCGCGGCGCCTCGGGCGGCACCGGCGAGATCGGCTTTCTGCCGGTCCCCGGCACCGACGCGCTGCCCTCCGCGAACGGCTGCGACGGCGGCTTCCACTCCCTGGCCGGCTCCGCCGCGATCTGCGCCCTCGCGGCGGAACATGGTCTGACGCCCGAGGGGGCCACGGGGGCGGCGGACGGGGTGAACGAGCTGTTGCCCGGCGCCGAGGGCCCGCCCGCCGAGTCCGTCGTCCGGGCCGCGGTGGCCGCCGGCGACGCCGGTGCCGCCTTCCTCGACGCGCTGGCCGCACGGATCGCCCTCGGCGTGGCGGCCGTGTGCGCCGTACTCGACCCCGGGTGTGTCGTGCTCGGCGGTGAAGTCGGCCGCGGCGGCGGCGCCGAGCTCGCCGACCGGGTCGCCGGCCATCTGGCCCGGCTCTCCCCGCTGCGTACCGACGTACGTGCGGGGGCGGTGGGCGGGCGGGCGGTACTGCTCGGCGCGGTGCTCGCCGCACGGGACGCCGCCCAGAACGACTTGTTCGGAGCCGCGGGCCCGGAGGCGGCGCCCCGTTCCTGAGGCATCCCGTCGGGGGAGTGGGAACAGATCCCGTAGGGGATACGGGCGCCCCCTTGCGGGCCACAACGTGCCGCGGGGCGGAGGGTATTCCCGAAGACCGGCAGGGTCTGGGCATGCCGGAGGAGCGGCAGGGTCTGGACACACCTGAGAAGCGGCAGCGCCTGGGCATGCCCGAGGAGCGACAGCACCTGGGCATGCCCGAGGACCGGCAGGGTCTGGGCATGCCCGACGAGTGCCAGGCCGACCCTCCCCGACGAGTGCCGGGCCTGGGGCCCGACGAGTGCCGGGCCGGGGGATTCCCGACAGAGGCCGACAGGGTGAACGGTCCGGTCTCAGCCGCCCATCAGTTCGCTCCCACCCGCTCCGCCAGGAACTCCGCATACGTCCGCCGGCCCTCGGAATGTTCCGGTGTCAGGTTGCCGCCGCGGCGCAGTGCGGCGGCGGTGGGGCCCGGTAGCCACAGGGGGACCAGGAGGCGGTGGCGTCCGCCCGCCTCCAGTGTGGAGCGTACGAGGTCGCGGGCGGTCAGTACCTCGGGACCGCCCATGTCCGGGACCCGGCCGGCCGGTGGGCCGGACGCCAACTCGGCGAGGCGGGCGGCCACTTCGCGTACGTCGACCGGCTGGACCCGTACCCCGGTCGGTACCGGCAGCACCGGGGACCGGGCGCCCGCCTTGACGATCCGGAGCACCAGATCGTGGAACTGCGTGGTGCGCAGCACCGTCCAGCCGATGCCGGAGTCCTCGATCAGCCGCTCCACGGCGAGCTTGGTGCGGTAGTAGCCGAGCGGCACCCGGTCCACCCCGACGATCGAGATGTACACCAGGTGCGGGACGCCCGCCGCCTTCGCCGCCTGGACGAGCCGGCCCGCCGCCTCCATGTCGCCGCCGGCCGGTGCCGAGGCGCAGTGCACGATCGTGTCGACACCCGCCAGCGCCTCGGGCAGCCCCGTGCCGTCGCGCAGATCGACCGCGTACGACCGTGGCCGGGGCAGCTCCGTGCCGGTGTGCGGCCGCCGGCTCAGTGACCGGACGTCATGGCCGTCGTCGAGCAGCCGGCGCACCAGGGGCCGCCCGAGTGTGCCCGTGCCGCCGGTCACCAGAATTGTCGCCATCGCGGATCAGTCCTTGCAGAGGAGAAGGGACGGGTACGTCCCCGCTATGACGCCCTACGCGCGCCGTGTGTGACACGGGCGGCGCGCCGGGGGCTGTGAGGCAGCCCACAGGGCTTCGCCCGCATGGGCCACGACCCGGCGTGGCAGACTGAAGCTGTACTGACATAAAAGCAGCAGCGCACTCCGGGGTCGGTGTAATTCCGAACCGGCGGTAACAGTCCGCGACCCGTCCGCAGCCAGCGGCCGGTTGAGCAGGTGAAATTCCTGCACCGACGGTGAAAGTCCGGATGGGAGGCAGTGCGCGGCGGGCGAGCTTCGGTACACCGCCGTCGGCGGCGCGTCCGGGTATTTCCCCGGACGGTCCGCGTATTTCCGGCCGCGGTGTTCCCGTGGCGTCGTTTCCGCTTCTGTCGTCCAGACAGCCCCGGAGTCCGTGCCCTGAGAGGCAGGAGGACCCGGTGGCCACCGCAGCCCCCGTCGAAATCGCGGCGATGCGCCGAGCCATTGAGCTCGCCGCGCGCGGGCTCGGGCACACCAGCCCCAACCCCGTGGTCGGCTGCGTCGTCCTCGACTCCGCCGGCCGCACGGCGGGCGAGGGCTGGCATCAGCGGGCCGGCGGCCCGCACGCCGAGATCCACGCCCTGCGCGCCGCCGGCGAACGCGCCCGGGGCGGCACCGCACTGGTCACCCTCGAACCCTGCAACCACACCGGCCGCACCGGTCCCTGCGCCCAAGCACTGATCGACGCCGGGATCGCCCGCGTCGTCTACGCCGTCTCCGACCCCGACCCGACCGCCACCGGCGGCGCCGTCACCCTGGCCGAGGCCGGGATCGACGTCGAGGGCGGGCTGCTCGCCGACGAGGCCGCGGCCGGCAACGAGGCATGGCTGACCTCGGTGCTGCGCCGCCGCCCCTTCGTGCTGTGGAAGTACGCCGCGACCCTCGATGGCCGGATCGCCGCCGCGGACGGCACCAGCCGCTGGATCAGCTCGCCCCAGTCGCGCGCCGATGTGCACCGGCTGCGCGCCGCCGCGGACGCCGTGATCGTCGGCTCCGGCACCGCCCGTGCCGACGACCCGCAGCTCGGCGCCCGGATCAGCGGGCTGTCCGACGACGAGATCAGCCAGCCGCTGCGGGTCGTCGTCGACTCCGGCGCCACCGTCGTCAAGGCCGGCGCCCGTGTCCTGGACGGCACCGCGCCCACCCTCATCGCGGTCGCCGAGGACGCCGACGCCGGCCACCTCGACGGCCTCGCCCCGATCGTCCGGCTGCCGCGCGCCGCCGACGGGCGCGGGCTGCACATTCCCGCGCTGCTCCAGGCCCTGTACGAGCGCGAGGTGCGCTCCGTGCTGCTCGAAGGGGGCCCCACGCTCGCCGGTGCCTTCCTCGCCGCCCAGGCCGTCGACAAAGTCGTCGGCTACCTCGCGCCGGTACTGCTCGGCGCCGGACCGGCCGTCGTCGGCGACGCCGGAATCACCACCATCGCCCAGGCGTTGCGGCTCGACGTGACCGAGACCGAACGGCTCGGACCCGACCTGCGCATCACCGCCACCCCCATCCGCCACCCGCTCCACGAGGAGAACTGAAGTGTTCACCGGAATCGTCGAAGAACTGGGTGAGGTCGCCGCCGTCGAGAACCTCGGTGACGCTTCCCGTTTCCGGCTGCGCGGCCCCGTCGTCACCGAGGACGCCAAGCACGGTGACTCGATCGCCGTCAACGGTGTCTGTCTGACCGTCGTGGACACCGCCGACGGTGAGTTCACCGCCGATGTGATGGCCGAGACCCTGAACCGCTCCAGCCTCGGCGCGCTGGCCGCCGGCTCGCGGGTCAACCTGGAGCGCCCGATGGCGCTCGGCGGGCGGCTCGGCGGGCACCTCGTCCAGGGCCATGTCGACGGCACCGGCACGATCCTCGAACGCACCCCCGGCGAACACTGGGAGATCGTCAAGATCGCGCTGCCGGCCGCGCTGTCCCGCTACGTCGTCGAGAAGGGCTCGATCACCGTCGACGGTGTCAGCCTCACCGTCGTCGACGCGGCGGACGACTACTTCACCATCAGCCTCATTCCCACCACCCTCGCCCTGACCACGCTGGGCATCAAGAAGACCGGCGACCCCGTCAACCTCGAGGTCGATGTCCTCGCCAAATACGTCGAGCGGCTGCTCGGGCGGGGCACCGGCACCGGCGCGGACCTCAGGGACCTCGAGGAGATCAAGGAGATGGACCGGTGAGCGTCCTCGACACGCTGAACGGCGAGGCATTCACGGCCTTCGGGCAGCACGTCATCTGGTCGGACATGATCGGCAACACCATCGGTCTGGCCGCGCTGGCGCTCGGCTGGCGGCGCTCCATCTGGACCTGGCCCGCCCAGCTCCTCTCCGGTGTCATCCTCGTCGCCGCCTACGCCTCCGCCCATCTCAGCGGCGGCGTCGGCAAGCAACTCCTCGTCATCGGCGTGGCGTTGTGGGGCTGGCGGCAGTGGCAGCGCGGCCGGCAGCAGGCCCAGGACGGCTCCATCGCCGTACGCTTCGCCGGCTGGCGCGAGCGCGGCCTGCTGCTCGGCGGCACCGCCGCCGGCACCGCGGCCGTCGGCACCCTCTTCACCCTGATCCCGCAGCTGTCCTGGAACCCCTGGCCGGACGCCTACATCTTCGTCGGCACGCTCGCCGCGATGGTCGCCCAGGCCCGCGGACTGGTCGAGTTCTGGTTCGCCTGGCTGCTGGTCGACGTCGTCGGCGTCCCGCTCGCCTTCAGCAGCGGGCTCGCCTTCTCCGGCCTTGTCTACGTCGTCTATCTCGCCCTCGTCGTATGGGGCATGCGCGACTGGTGGCTGCGCACCCGCGTCGCCGACCGCACCGTCCTGGAAGGAGCAGCGGCATGACCGCACTACAGAGCTGGTACGACGAGGACGCCGCGGCCCTGGCGCTGGACCCCGTCGCGCAGGCCATCGCCGATATCGCCGCCGGCCGCCCCGTGGTCGTCGTGGACGACGAGAACCGCGAGAACGAGGGCGACCTCGTCATCGCCGCGGAGAAGGCCACCCCCGAGATCATCGCGTTCATGATGAGCGAGTGCCGCGGGCTGATCTGCGCCCCCATGGAGGGCCCGGAGCTGGACCGGCTGGAACTCCCGCAGATGGTCGAGCACAACACCGAGTCGATGCGGACCGCCTTCACCGTCTCCGTCGACGCCACCGCCGCGCACGGCGTGACCACCGGCATCTCCGCCGCCGACCGCGCCACCACCCTGCGGCTGCTCGCCGCCGGGGAGTCGACCGCCGGTGACTTCGTCCGGCCCGGCCACATCTTCCCGCTGCGCGCCCGGCCCGGCGGCGTGCTGGTCCGCAACGGCCACACCGAAGCCGGCGTGGATCTCGCCCGGCTGGCCGGACTGCGCCCGGCCGCCGCCATCGTGGAGATCGCCGGCGAGGACGGCACGATGCTGCGGCTGCCCGAGCTGGTGCCGTTCGCCCGTAAGCACGGACTGTCGATCATCTCCATCGAGGACCTGATCGCCTACCGGCAGTCGTCCGAGCCCACCGTCCGCCGTGAGGCCGAGACCCGGCTGCCCACCGCCCACGGCGAGTTCACCGCCTACGGCTACCGCTCCACCGTCGACGGCGTCGAGCACATCGCGCTGGTCGCCGGGGAGCTCGGCGACGGCGAGGACGTCCTGGTCAGGGTGCACTCCGAGTGCCTGACCGGCGATATCTTCCATTCGCTGCGCTGCGACTGCGGCCCCCAGCTGGAGGCGTCGCAGCGGCGGATCGCCGAGGCCGGACGCGGTGTGGTGATCTACCTCCGTGGCCACGAGGGACGCGGCATCGGCCTGCTGTCCAAGCTCCGCGCCTACGAACTCCAGGAGCGCGGCCGGGACACCCTCGACGCCAACCTCGAACTGGGGCTGCCCGCCGACTCCCGCGACTACGCGGCCGGCGCCCAGATGCTCCAGGACCTCGGAGTGCGCTCGGTGCGCCTGATGACCAACAACCCCGAGAAGACCGCCGCCCTGGTGCGGCACGGCCTGCGGGTCTCCGGCCGGGAGGCGATGCCCGTCCAGGCCGGGGAACACAATCTGCGGTACCTGCGCACCAAGCGGGACCGGATGGGGCACGACCTGCCCTGGCTGGACACCGGCGCCACGGGAGCGGCCCACGCCGCGCCCGCTTCCGCCACCACCTGCGACAACCAGTAGCCAACCGGCACCACGTCACCACCAACCGGCACCATCACCCGAACGAGGAGAACCGTGAGCGGCAAGGGCGCACCCGAACTGACCGTGAAGAACTGTGGCGACCTGCGGGTGGCCGTCATCGCGGCGCAGTGGCACCAGCAAGTGATGGACGGCCTCGTGGACGGCGCGCTGCGCGCCCTCACCGAGCTCGGCATCGACGAGCCGACGCTGCTGCGGGTGCCCGGCACCTTCGAGCTGCCGGTCGTCGCCAAGGTCCTGGCCGGCCGCGGCTATGACGCCGTGGTCGCCCTCGGCGTGGTCATCAGGGGCGGCACCCCGCACTTCGACTACGTCTGCCAGGGCGTCACCCAGGGCCTGACCCAGGTCTCGGTGGACACCGGTGTACCGGTCGGCTTCGGCGTGCTGACCTGCGACACCGAGCAGCAGGCCCTGGACCGGGCCGGCCTCGAAGGCTCCACCGAGGACAAGGGCCACGAAGCGGTCACCGCCGCCGTCGCCACCGCCGCGACGCTGCGCACCGTGTCCGAGCCCTGGCGCTGAGCCGAGGGGGCAACCGCGTAGGGTGGTCACCATCATGTCCAAGAAGACGTTCGAGGAGCTCTTCGCCGAGCTCCAGCAGAAGGCCGCCACCGGCGACCCCACCACCTCCCGTACCGCCGAGCTGGTGCAGGCAGGCGTTCATACGATCGGCAAGAAGGTCGTCGAGGAGGCCGCCGAGGTCTGGATGGCCGCCGAGTACGAGTCCGACGAGGCCGCCGCCGAGGAGATCTCCCAGCTCCTCTACCACCTCCAGGTCATGATGGTCGCCAAGGGCATCTCCCTCGACGACGTCTACGCCCACCTCTGATCCACCGCACCGCACCCCAACACCCTTCACCCGCAAAGGAACCTGCTCTCATGCTGCGCATCGCTGTCCCCAACAAGGGTTCACTGTCCGAGCCTGCGTCGGCGATGCTCCATGAGGCCGGTTACCGCCAGCGCAAGGACCGCAGGGAACTGGTCCTGGTCGACGCCGAGAACGAGGTCGAGTTCTTCTTCCTGCGCCCGCGCGACATCGCGGTCTACGTGGGCTCCGGCAAGCTCGACATCGGCATCACCGGCCGTGACCTGCTGCTGGATTCCGGCTCCCCGGCCGAGGAGATCCTCCAGCTCGGCTTCGCCGGCTCGACCTTCCGCTACGCCACCCGCCCGGGCACGGCCAAGGACGTCAGCGAGTTCGGCGGCATGACGGTCGCCACCTCGTTCGCCGGTCTGGTCCGCCAGCACCTCGCCGACAACGACGTGGACGCCTCCGTCGTCCACCTCGACGGCGCCGTGGAGACCGCCATCCAGCTCGGCGTCGCCGAGATCATCGCGGATGTCGTGGAGACCGGCACCACCCTGCGCAACGCCGGACTGGAGATCATCGGCGAGCCGATCATGAAGTCCGAGGCCGTCGTGATCCGCGGCACCGGCGCGCCGGACGACGACCCGAAGGTCCGCCAGTTCCTGCGCCGTATGCAGGGCGTCCTGGTGGCCCGCCGCTACGTGATGATGGACTACGACATCCGGGTCGAGCACGTCGAGAAGGCCGTCGGCCTCACCCCGGGGCTGGAGTCGCCGACCGTCTCCCCGCTGCACCACGAGGGCTGGGTCGCGGTCCGCTCGATGGTCCCGTCCAAGGACGCCCAGCGCATCATGGACGAGCTCTACGACCTCGGCGCCCGCGCGATCCTGACCACCGGCATCCACGCCTGCCGACTCTGACCCGGCCCCGGCCACCCACCCGAACGCACCGCATCACCCACGACGGAAGACCGACGACGTGTCCGCGCCCCTGCCCAGCCTGCCGGTGACCTTCCGGCCGACCCGCACCCGGGTCGTCCTGTACTCCGTCGGCCTCGCCCAGCTCGCCGCCCTCACGGCGATCGCGCTGGCGCTGCCGAAGCTGAGCGGCGGCGAACGGCTGAGCTTCGTCGTCACCGGACTGCTGGTGCTGGCCGTCCTCCTGCTGCTGGCCCGCCCGAAGGTGGTCGCGCGGCAGGAGGGCGTCACGGTGGTCAACCTCACCACCAAGCGCGAACTGGCCTGGGCGCAGGTCGTGCGGGTCAACCTCCGGGCCGGCGACCCCTGGGTCCATCTCGACCTCGCCGACGGCACCAGCCTGCCCGCCATGGGCATCCAGCCCGGCATCGCCCGGGACCAGGCCATCCGGGACGCCCGGGCGCTGCGCGACCTCACCGAGAAGCATGGTGCTGTCGACCACACGGCCGGGTGAGCCTGCCCTAAGGCGGGCCCCGCTGTTTACTCTGTTCTCCGGGGCGCACCCTGCGCCCCGCCCCTCAGTGGGACCACTGCGACCCGAGGAGTGACTCCCTCCGGCAATGGACGGATCGTCCTGTAGTACCTGCGCCGCCCCTCCCCAACCCCCGCATACCACGGAGGCGGCGGCATGACCGGCCCCCTGCTGCTGCTCGCCGCGGCCCTCGTCCTGATCCTGGCCAACGGTTTCTTCGTCGCCGCCGAGTTCGGACTCATCACCGTCGAGAAGGCGGACGCCGAGCGCGCCGCGGCCGACGGCGACCGCCGCGCCCACACCGTCGTCTCCGCCCTCCGGGAACTCTCCTTCCAGCTGTCCGGCACCCAACTGGGCATCACGATCACCTCCTTGGTGGTCGGTATGCTCGCCGAGCCCGCGCTGGCCGAGCTGCTGTCCGGCCCGCTGCTGGCCACCGGCCTGCCCCAGGGCGCGGTCCCCGGTACGGCCGTGGTCAGCGGCATGCTGCTGGCCTCCGGTGTCCAGATGGTCGTCGGCGAGCTGGTCCCCAAGAACTGGGCGGTCTCCAAGCCGCTGCCCGTCGCCCGCGTCGTGGCCGGCCCGCAGCGGGCCTTCTCCCGCTTCTTCCGCCCGGTGATCACCCTGCTGAACACCGTCGCCAACCGCCTGGTGCGCGCCCTGGGCGTGGAGCCGACCGATGAGCTGGCCTCCGCCCGCACCCCCGGCGAACTGGTCTCGCTCGCCCGGCACTCCGCCCGCGCCGGCGCGATCGAGCAGGACACCGCGGACCTGTTCGTGCGCACCCTTTCGCTGGGCGACCTGACGGCGGAGAACGTGATGACGCCGCGCGTGCGGGTGAGCGCCCTCCAGTCCTCCGCCACCGCCGAGGACGTGGTGAACCTCACCCGCGCCACCGGCCTGTCCCGTTTTCCCGTCTACCGCACCCGCCTCGACGAGATCGTAGGGATGGTGCACCTCAAGGACGCGCTGGCGGTCCCGGAGCACGAGCGGCTGCGTATCCCGGCGGCACGGATCGCCGTACCGCCGCTGCTGGTGCCCGAGACGCTGCCGGTGCAGCCGCTGCTGGAGCGGCTGCGCAGCGAACAGCCGATCGCGGTCGTCGTCGACGAATACGGCGGCACGGCCGGTGTGGTCACCCTGGAGGACATCATCGAGGAGCTGGTCGGCGAGGTCCGCGACGAGCACGACGGCGTGGACCTGCCCGAACTGGGCCAGGCCCCGCCCGAGGAGGGCCGCCCCGCCTGGGACGCCGACGGCGGCTGCCGGGTGGACACCCTGCGGCGGATCGGCCTGGACGCCCCCGAAGGACCGTACGAGACGGTGGCAGGACTGGTGGCACACATACTCGGCCGGATCCCGGCCCCCGGCGACATCGCCGAACTCGACGGCTGGCGGCTGCGGGTGCGGCTGGTGTCGCACCACCGCGCCGAGCGGATAAGGATCGTCCGGACCGCGACCGTCACGGTGCCCGCCGTCCCCGGGGCGTCCCGTGAACCCGTCGTGGTCGGCGCGGAGGTGGCCCGGTGACGCTGGTCCAGCTCCTCTTCGCGGTGCTGCTCGTGCTCGCCAACGGCTTCTTCGTCGGCGCCGAGTTCGCCCTGGTCTCCGTACGCCGCAGCCAGATCGAACCGCTGGCGACCCAGGGCTCCGGCCGGGCCCGGCAGGTGCTGCACGGTCTGGAGAACCTCCCGCAGATGATGGCCGCCGCGCAGTTCGGCATCACCGTCTGCTCGCTGACGCTCGGTGCGGTCGCCGAACCGACCGTCGCCCATCTCCTGGAACCGCTCTTCGCGGCGGTGCACCTCCCCGCCGCCCTGGTCCACCCGCTCGGCTATGTCATCGCCCTGGCGCTGGTGGTCTTCCTGCACCTCGTCATCGGCGAGATGGTCCCCAAGAACCTGGCGATGGCGGCGCCGGAGAAGACCGCCCTGTGGTTCAGCCCCGGCCTGGTCGCCTTCGCGCGGCTGTGCCGCCCGGTCACCGCGCTGCTCGGGGCCTGTGCCCGCGGCGTGCTGCGGCTCTTCCGGGTGGAGCCGAAGGACGAGGTCGAGGCGGTCTTCACCAGCGAGCAGCTGACCCACCTCGTCGAGGACGCGGGGCAGGCGGGCCTGCTGGAGCCGGCCGAACAGGAACAGCTCTCGGACGTCCTGGAACTGGGCAGCCGCCCCGTCACGGACGTCCTCCTCGACCGGGCGGGGCTGGTCACCGTCGACCCGACCGTGACGCCCCGCCAGGTGGAGGAGCTGACCGTACGGACCGGCTACTCCCGCTTCCCGGTGTGCGCCCCCGGCGGTGCGTACATGGGCTATCTGCACGTCAAGGACGTCCTGGACCTGGAGGAACGGGACCGCGCGGTACCCCAGCGCATCTGGCACCCGATGACCACGCTGCGCGCCGAGCTGCCCCTGGACGACGCCCTGACGGCGATGCGCCGGGCCGCCTCCCACCTGGCAGCGGTCGCCGACGCGACCGGCCGGGTGCTCGGTCTGGTCGCCCTGGAGGACGTCCTGGAAATGCTGGTCGGCGAGGTCCGCGACCCGGCCCACCGGCGGGCCCCGGCGGCCCGCACCGGCCGGCGGGAGAGCGGCGAGCGGGTCGGCGAGCCCCGCGAGGAGGCTGCGCGGCCGGCGGAGAACCGGGCGCTGGCGGGCTGAACGTGCGGCGCCGGGCCGGGGCGCCGAGGGATGCAGTGCTGTCCGGAGGCGCTGACGGCGTGGCCGGCCCGGACCGCGACGGTCAGTACTCCGGCCGACCCAGCGGATCCGGCCCGCGCCCGGAGAGCACCTCGCCGTATGCCTGCATCAGATCGGGCAGCCGGAGGGTGGCGAGGTCGTCGCGGGTGGGGGTGCCGAGCCAGGTGGCGAGCCGCAGGTCGCGGTAGGCGCAGCTCTTCTCGTACAGGGTGCGCAGGAAGCGGCCGTTGCCCAGTTCGTCGATCCAGCCCTGCTCGACGACATGACCGCTGATGCTGCACAGTTCGTCGCGGGCCTCCTCGTCCCAGCGGTCGCCGTTCTCCGCGGCCAGCACCTCACCGATGGCGGTCAGTTCCAGCGGCCGGTAGCTGGGGAAGTCGACGCGGCTGGTGAAGCGGGAGGACAGGCCGGGGTTGGCGGCCAGCAGCCGGTCCATGCCCTCCGGGTAGCCCGCCAGGATGACCACGAGCCGGTCGCGGTTGTCCTCGGCGCGCTTGAGCAGCACCTGAAGTGCCTCGTCGCCGTAGGCGTCACCCTTGCTGTAGCCGGAGTTGGAGAGGCTGTACGCCTCGTCGACGAAGAGCACCCCGCCCAGTGCCGAGTCGATCAGCTCATTGGCCTTGACGGCGGTCTGGCCGAGGAACTCGCCGACCAGATCGGACCGCTGGGCCTCCACGAGATGGTCGCCGCCGAGCAGCCCCAGGGCGTAGAAGACCCGCCCCAATATGCGGGCCACGGTCGTCTTGCCGGTGCCGGAGGGCCCGGAGAAGACGAAGTGTCGTTTCGGCGGCTGCACCGGCAGCCCCTGACTCGCCCGCAGCCGGGCCATCCGCAGCTGGGCCGACAGCGCCCGCACCTGCCGCTTGACCGGCTCCATGCCGACCATCCGCTCCAGCTCGGCCAGCGCCTTCTCCAGCAGCACCGGATCGGCGGGCCCGGCGGGCAGCCGCTCGGCGCCGCGCGGCACCCGGGCCGTCGCCTTGACCCGGGCCGCCGCGTCGCCCCCGGCGGGCGCGCCACCCGGTTCGCCCTCCGGCCCGTCCGCCTCGCCGGTCACCAGCAGCTCACGGCCGTCGACCGGATCGAGCGGGGCCAGCGGATCGGGATCGCCGCCGGCCTCCTGGCCGAGGCCGGCGGCGGAGACCGTCGCGAGATCGGAGCCCTCGTCCAGGCCGTCGCCCTCGGCGATGGCGGCGAGCCGCGCCGCGGTGTCCATGAACGCCGGATCGACCCGGTGCACGGCGCGGTAGAGGGGGAGCGCCGCGGCGCTGCGGCCGGTGCCCTCATGGGCGCGGGCGAGCCAGTAGCGCAGCTCCTTGCGCTGCGGCTGCTCGCTGCGGCAGCGCATCAGCGCGGCGGACAGCAGTGGCTCGGCCTGCCCGTACATCTCCAGCCGCACCCGCGCCATCCCACCGAACAGCCCCGCCTCGATGCCCAGCACCGGATCGGCGAGCAGCGGCTCGGTCTGCCGTACGAGCTGGTCCCAGTCCTTGACGAGATAGGCGCGGCAGGCGTGCAGAAAGCGCACCTGGGGGTCGGTGTCGACCGGCGGGCAGCCGGCCAGCGCCTGGTCCAGTTCGGCGACATGGCGGCCGTCGAGCCAGTGCGAGGCGTGCGCGAGCAGCAGATCGCGGCCGGTCTCCAGCACCGGCTGGACCCACCAGCCCAGCCAGTACCAGGAGTTGAGGGTGCGTCGGTGGCGGGCGCGCATCTCGCCGAAGCGGTCGCGGTGCCGGTGCATCCGCAGCAGCGCGATGGAGGTGTCGGCGCGCAGTGCGTGCAGACCGAGCCAGGCGTCGGCCATCGTCGGATCGAGTCGTACCGCGGCCCGGAACTCCTCCTCGGCCTGCGGATACGCGCCCACGGTGTAGGCGTCGACCGCGCGCAGCCAGGCGAGCTCGGCCGGGGCGGACGAAGCCTGAGTGCCGAAATCCATCCCGTCCCCCCACAAAGCGTCCCCCGTGCGGCCGCCGGGCGTGTGCCCGGCGGCGGCTCCCTAACCGGCATACCGCGGGCGGGAGTTGACCGTCTCCGCGCGCACCTCGGTGCTGGCCTGCGGTGGCACGGACTCGCATGGTACCCGCGGGATCGGTGCAGGCCGTAGAGGGCGGTACGGGGCAACAGTGGGGGGCCGGGCCGGGCGCCGCGGCGCGAAGAATGCGGTGACCCAGGGTGAGGGGGAGCGGGCGCCCGGCGGCCGTGCGGGCCGGTTTCGGACAGAACGAAGCCCCCGATCACGGGGGAACAACCGGGGGCTTCGCATCTGTGGGCGGTCCGTTGAACCGCACATTGAGAACGTAAGTCCTGTACGCCCCCCAGGTCAAGCCGAGTTGAGGTACTCGGCGGGACCCTGTCGGCGTCGCCGGGCGCGTCGACCATGGTCCACTACGGAGCGTGAGAAGCGGGGCCGATCATGGTGTCGCGGAAGGCCCCACGGCTACCTCGTACCCCATCTGCCCCTGGTGGACCAGGAAATCGGCAAAGGGGCGCGAAGGATCCGCCGCGAAGTGCGCCTGCTCCGCCGAAATCCAGCCACGCCAGAACGCGGAGAGCCCCGGCCCGTCCCGGAGTTGACCCCTTTCCCAGGAGTCTTCGCGCGTAAGTTCCATCCACAGCAGGCACGCCAGAAACGGCCGCAGCGCCCGCCGGCCCGCGCCCACACCCTCGACGAGCACCAGCGGCGCGGGCGCCAGCGCACGCTCCTCGGTGAACTCCCCGCGCACCCAGTCGTAGACGCCGTAGCGCGCCGTCTCGCCCCGGGACAGCGGCGCCAGGATCTGGGCGTCGAACCGCTCACTCCAGGCGAAGAGTTCCTCATGGGTGGCGAGATCGTCGGTGTGCACCACGGGCACCCCGCCCAGCGCGCCGGCCAGCCGCTCGGCGAAGGTGCTCTTGCCCGAGCCGGCGTGCCCGTCCACCGCGATCAGCCGCACCGGACCGCAGGAGGGCGGCACGGTACGCAGCCGGGCGGCGAGCGAGGCCAGAGCAGGGTCCATTGCGCCAGCGTACGCCGCCGGCCCCACCCCTCCGACGCCAGTGGTCCACACCAATATTGGTGCCGCGACGCGCCCCGCACCGCCTTCCGCAGCAGGCCCGGAACCGGAATAGTTGAGCCACTGCTCAGCCGCCCGCCGCCCGCTGCTCGTCCGCCACCAGCCGCCCGTCCGCCGCCCGGCCCGACCTCTCCGTCCACTCGTCTGCATCCCACTGGGGGACCTCCACCATGACCAGCTCCGCACCCCGGCGCACCGTCCTGGCCGCCGCACTCGCCGCCGCGGCGGGTGCCGCCACCCCCTCGGCGCAGGCCGACGCCGCCCGTACGCCCGAAGCGTCCGCGGCCGCCGCCACCCCGGAAGCCGCCGCGCGCCGATCGAAGAGCCTCGTGGACTATCACGCCTGGACCACCACCGCCGACTGGCACAAGGGTCACGCCCAGGGCACCGCCCCCACCCACGGCGCCCGCCCAGGCATCCGCCTCGTCCGCCCGGCCGGCACCCTTGACTACAAGGATCCGCACACCGGCCGGACCACCGCCTGGGAGTACGCCGTCTGGACCTCCCCGGCGCACTCCCTCAAGGTTCCGGCCACCGAGGCCGTCGCCTCCTGGAACGCCCACACCCCGCCCGGCACCTGGATCGCCGTCGAACTGCGCGGCACCTACTCCGACGGCGCCCGCACCCCCTGGTACGTGATGGGCCGCTGGACCGCCGGCGACAGCGACGCCGACATCCGCCGCACCTCCGTCGACGACCAGAAGGACGGCAAGAGCAGCATCTCCACCGACACCTTCGCCATCGACACCCCCGCGAGCGGCCTCCGCCTGACCTCGTACCAGCTGCGCGTCACCCTCCACCGCAGGCCCGGCACCGCCCTCACCCCCACCGTCTGGCGGCTGGGCGCCATGGCCTCGGACCTCCCCGACCGCTTCGAGGTGCCGGCATCGCGGCCCGGCCTGGTAGGCCGCGAGCTGGTCGTCCCGCACTACTCCCAGGAGATCCACAAGGGCCAGTACCCGGAGTACGACAACGGGGGCGAAGCCTGGTGCAGTCCCACTTCCTCCCAGATGATCATCGAATCCTGGGGCCGGAAGCCCACCCGGGACCAGCTCTCCTGGGTCAACCCCGACTACGCCGACCCCCAGGTCTGCCACGCCGCCCGCTACACCTTCGACTACCAGTACGAAGGCTGCGGCAACTGGCCCTTCAACGCCGCCTACGCCGCCACCTACCGGGACCTCCAGGGCATCGTCACCCGCCTCGCCTCCCTCACGGACGTCGAACGCCTCATCCACGCGGGCATCCCGGTCATCACCTCCCAGTCCTTCCTCAAAACCGAACTCGACGGCGCCGGCTACGGCACCGCCGGCCACCTGATGACCGTCGTCGGCTTCACCAAGACCGGCGACATCATCGCCAACGACCCGGCCTCGCCCGACGACGCGGCGGTCCGGCACGTCTACAAGCGCCGGCAGTTCGAAAACATCTGGCTCCGCACCAAGCGGAAGAACGCCGACGGCAAGGTCGTCGGCGGTTCGGGAGGGGTCTGTTACCTCTACTTCCCGGCTGAACCGGCAGCAACTCAGCGGCGGGTGTTGGGGGAGCTGGGGATCCGCTGAGCATCTGTACCCCGAAGGCCGCCCCGCTGACCTGACGGCAGCGCTCACTGCCGTCGAGGGTGAGGCGGCCGTAGCGGTCCACCGTGATCTTGATCGAGCTGTGGCCCAGCCGGCGCGAGAACTCGTGGATGGGCACGGCGTTGCTGAGGGTCACGGTGGCCCGTTTGTGCGGGGGTCGTGCGGGTTGTGGTCGGGAAGGCTGAGGCGTTTGAGGGCGCGGTCCCAGGACTCACGGAAAAGGTCGGGGTAGATCATGCCTCCGGCCTGATTCCGAATGGGCAGCCGTTCGGCAGTCGGCTCCAGGGTGGCGGGCGCCGGTATGTCGCGCCATTCGCCCTCTTCGCGATGTTCCAAGGGGGCGAGCCATGAGCCACACAGCAGGTTCCAGACGTGGACCAGTCTCTTTGGCCAAGGCTGAAATCTCATCGAAGCTGGGAAGCGTCCTCTCATCGGCCGAAGTGACCTGGGAGATGGCCTTCTTCCTCAGCTGTGAGAGGACGCGAAGATGCATGACGCGCTCGTAGGGCTCCTCCGTGCCGACCGCCATGGGCTTCAGGGCGAGCCAGTCGGCCGCATAGCGCCGCACGGACAGCTTGCCGGCAGAAGGATCGACGTAGCTGTTCTCCCGCTTGTCGTTCTCCATCTTGGTGGCGCAATCCACCGCGTCCTTCTTGCGGTCGAACGATTTCTCACGCTGCCGGGCGCTACGCCCACCGGGCCCCTGGTCCGGTACGCGCCCTCGCTTGCCCGGCGAACCAACACCTTTGTCTACTACCGTTGCCAAATCCGTGCCAATCCGCCCAAGCGTCACCGACGGGTCTTCCCGCCAGGGTGTGTTGTTGTAGCTCGGAATTCCGGCGGCGCCAAATGAGGGCTCTGGTTGATGATTTGGCTATACGACAGCTCGGGAGAGAGCCCTTGAGTTGCTCCATTGACGATAGGGCGCCGAAGTGTGCCATCGAAGCGCTTTGCAGCGTCGGTGCGACCGCAAGGTTGGGCGGCAGTGGTGTGGCGGACGGGCATGGTGGCCTGGACGTCTCGTCCGGACAGGTAGGACGTTCAGTGCCTGTCCGAGGATCATCACGGCGGCGTAGTCGCGCGTGTTGCGGGTGGCACGGCCGGACCCCTGCAGAATGCGTGCCCGGACACGCTCCCCGGCGGGCAGGGCCGGGGAGCCGCCGGCGACCCTCGGTTTCCCATCCTTCCAACCGGCCGGTTTGGCATGCTTCCGGCCCCACTCCGGTCGGGGGCGGGGGGAATCGGCCAAAGCTCCTGGTGCTGCCAATGGTCCCGTCAACCCCTGTTACCCGTAGAAGTGGCCGTCCCGCTGACGGCCACTGCCCGTGGGCCACGGCACCGCGGGGGCCGTTCTTTACGACCGGTACTTCGTGGGTGTGAGGGAAGCAGAGAGCCAATGGCAGGTATGCGAGCGTAGGGGGAGCCTGTGGGACTGGCGGTGCGTCAGGTGGTCTGCGATGTAGTCGCCGAGACGGCGTCGGAGGAACTGCCGCTGATCGAAGGGATGCGGGACCTGGATGACGCGGCGGTGGACCGCGCTCTGCTGAGGCGTGGCCGCAGACGGGAGCCGTTGGGGTTCGGGCTGGAGTTGGTGGTCGCCCTGGTGACGCCCGTGCTCTGGGCCGTTCTGGCGGAGCTGGCGAAGCAGACGCTGAGCACGGTCGGCGAGGGGGCGGCTCCCCGGCTGCGGAACCGGGTGCGGAGACTGTTCCGGCGGTCCGGCGACCCCACCCCTCTGCAGTTGCCGACCTTGTCCCAGGAGCAGATCGTCCAGGTGCGGGATACGGTGCTGGAGCGCTGTACGGCGGCGGGGGTCGAAGACCCGCGGGCGCTCGCGGTCGCTGACGGCGTTGCGGCCCGCCTGGCGCTCGACGCGCTGCCGGGCGGCGGTCTCCGTCGGGATGCGGAGGCGGACGGCGCCCCTGACCGGCCGCAGCGGCGGCGGCAGGGCGAATGACCTCGCCGCTGAACACGGAGGCCGAGGCGGATCTTTCCCGGCTTGACCGCAGGGTGCTCGGCGCCGGTACGACGCTCCGCTTCATCCTGCTGGTCGTCCTGGTGACGGCGAGCTGTCTCCAGCTGACCTGGATCATGGCCAGGGGCTTACGTGCCACGCCTCGTGACCCGGGCAGCTGCCTCGCCGACCGCGGCGTCCGTGGCGAGGCGGCCTATCAAGCCTGTCTGAACTCGGTGACGTACCCCTCCTCTTGGGCCTGGAGCATCGGCGGCACATTGCTGGTCTTCGTGCTCGCGCTGATCGGCTACGTCTGGCTGCCGCGCTGGAAGGTACGCGGCGGCAGACTCGTGGCGGTCACGGATGCCGAACTTCTCAATGAACTGCGGCAGCTGACGCGTCAGGCCGGACTGGACAGGCCGCCGTCGTTTGTGATGGACCCGGTGGCGGCCACGCCCAGTGCGGTGGTCTTCGGGCGGTGGCGCAGCCACACGGTGAGCCTGCACGGCGGGCTCATCGCGCGACGCGCGGCGGACCCCGACGGTTTCCGTACCGTCGTCCTGCACGAGCTCGCGCACATCCGGAACCGGGACGTGGACATCGCCTATGCCACCGAGGCGCTGTGGCGGGCGTTCGCGCTCGTGGTCCTGCTCCCGTATGCCGTGATGAACATCTATCCGCCCATGGCGAGCCCGTCAGAGTTCCTCGAACAACTGCCGAGCGGGTGGTTGATCGGTCTGCGCGGCCTGGTGTACCCGCTGGTCCTGGCGGCTCTGGTGATGCTGGCACGCGCCGATGTGCTCCGGACCCGCGAGCTGTATGCGGACCTTGACGCGGTCCGGTGGGGCGGAAGCCCGCAGGCGCTCGCCGTGGGCGGGGCCGCTCCGATGACCGTGGGCTTCAGCTTCCGAAACGTAGGACGCCGCTTCGTCTCCCTGTGGCGCACTCACCCTGCGTGGACGGAGCGCCGGCAATCGCTGCTGGATCCGGCGGCGCTGTTCGGCATCCGGGCGACCACCATGGTGCTGGCGGCGGCGGCCGTCGTGGAATCGGGACAGGCCACGCTCCTGCTCCTCGACCGCGACCTCCCCCTCCCTCGTGACGCCGACACCGTGTCCGCTTGGCTGGAGGCGGCGCTGATCACCGGCATCGTCGGCACGGCACTGTGGAGGGCCGTGACCCACGCTCTGCTGGCCGGTCGGCCCACCCCCTCAGGACTCCGGGCGGGGGTGTGGCTGGGCCTCGGGCTGGCCGCGGGTGAACTGGTCTTCCGCTCCTCCAGCCGCGACTGGCCACCATCCCACCCTCATGTGCTGCTGCTTCTCATCGCGGGGTGCGCAGGGCTGACCTGGTGGGCGGCGCAGTGCGTCGAGGTGTGGATCAGGATGTGCCGCGGCCGGTCACTTCGGTGGGTGCAGCTCGGGGGTCTGACCGTCACGGTGGCCGTCTTCGGCTCCTGGTTCGTCTGGTGGAACACGCAAGGGCACCTCTACCTGGGGGATGCGCACATCTCCGGGCTGTTCGATCGCCTGCAGGACCACTTCCCGTACTCCGGCACCCCCGGCCAGTTGCGGTCCTTGCGTGAGTTCTCCCCGGTCTTCGGCCTCGTGCTGATGATGGAGCCGGCCTTCATGGTCGGTGGCGTGCTGTTGTGGCTCTATCCCCTCACCGCTTGGATGCGCCGTCCCGTCGCGGGCGTACCGGAGTGGGTGCGCCGAGCGCTGCCGGAGACGCACATGCCGCCCGCCGTGCCGACCGGACTGCCCCCGCTCGGCTGGGTGCTCAAGCGTGGTGCGGTCGGTGGCGCGCTGGCGGTCTGCGCCGTGGCGGCGATCCGGGCGTGGCTGCATCTGCGGCCCGTCGCCTGGGACGAGCGAGGAACAACAGCCTGGAACATGTTCGTCCTGCTCTGGATCGCGGTGGCGCTGTGTGCCGCCGCCGCGGCGACCGCCATCCTGGTCTGTGCGCAGGCGCCCGGGTGCCGGTTGCCGACGGCCCTTGTCGCGGCGGGCTGCGCGCTGCTGCTGGGGCTGGCCGGTGCCTTCGTCCTGGGGGCCACCGACGGATGCGCCCCACAGATGTCTGTGCAGTCGGCGTGCGGCTGGCAGCCGGCACAATACTGGCCGCTGCTGCGTTTCCTGGCGGCGTTCTCGATGTCCGTGGGCTTCTTCGTGGTGGCGATCGTCACCCCGATCGGGGTCGCGATCCGGGCCGTGCGCCACCGGCGTGGTCGCCGGAGCACGACCCGGCCCGGCGCGGTGCAGTGC
The DNA here is from genome assembly GCF_042724075.1 of Streptomyces sp. NPDC127097. Lineage (NCBI taxonomy): Bacteria > Bacillati > Actinomycetota > Actinomycetes > Kitasatosporales > Streptomycetaceae > Streptomyces > Streptomyces sp. NPDC127097. The sequence goes on from NZ_JBHXFI010000025.1 coordinate 97,907, forward strand.
ACCGATGGGCCGGCCTCCCGGCCCTTGGGTACGGGTCCGGCCCTGGGCCTGGTGGCGGGCGGCGGAGCGCTGGGCATCCTGGCCGTGGTCGCCGCACGACTCTGGCTGCACACCCAGCGGCCGGCCGACAGGTACTCCTCGTCCCGGGTGTGGCTCCAGTGGTTCCAGAGCTCCCAGTCGTCGATCGCCCTCGCGCTGGTGCTCGCCGTTGCCCTTGCCACGGTCGCGGCGTCCCGCACGACAAGGCGCCGCGGGCTCTCCGGGCGGGCTCGTGCGCTGATCGTCACCGGTGTCGCGGGAGCGACGTCGGTCGCGGGGGCCGCCGCGACGTTCGTCCTCACAGGGGCGGACGGCTGCACACCACCCCTCGCTGTCCTGACGGACACCTGTGATTGGCGGCCCGCGAAGAGCTGGCAGGTCCTCCAATTCCTTTTCGCACCGAGCGCCGTTGCCCTGGGCACCTGTGCGGTGGGCGCGGGCGCCGTGCTCACCGCGGCCTGGAGATGGCGGCAGCGACGTGGTCCGGGGGTGCCACCTCCCGACCAGCCGGCTGCGGCGGGCCGGATCTGGTGGCATCGCGCCTACCTGGCTCTGGTCTGTGTCACCGTCCTTGCGCTGTTCTCCGGCTGGTGGCAGGAGATGGCGCGGAGGAACGAGGAGTTTACGGCCGCCTTCCCGCGTTCACAGGAGCGCGATCCCGGACCGTCGCCCGGGGAGCCTGGTTCCGGCACGACCGTCCGGCAGCGCATGATCGTGTGGCAGATGAACGGGGGCCGGGCCATGCAGCAGGACTTCGCAGCGAATGTACGCGCCATGGGCACCGCGCTGACAAACAGCAGCCGGAACCCGGATGCGCTCCTTCTCGTGTGCGACCGCTGGGTGGTGAGCGGCCGCCGGGCCCTGGCGGTCACTCCGATTCCGGAGCAGTCCGCCCAGAAGCACTGGTTCCGGGCCGCCGCGCTCGCCGTGAAGGGCGGAGCGCAGTGCCACCAGGCGGTGGAGAAAGACGACGTCTCCCTCCTCGGGCGCAGTGTGCGCACGCTGATCTCGGCCCGGAACGAGTTGGACGAAGTCCGCCTGAGATTCCGGCGCTTCGGGGTACCGGTCGATCGCTACGGTCAGTCTGAGCCTGCGCGGTGACGATGTGGGCTGGGTGACAGAGGCCGGGGCCCACGCCAGCAAGGGAAAGCGCTCTATGAACTCGACTGCTATGTGCGTACGACATGATGGCAAGTCGCGCGCCGGGACCCCGAAAGATCGAGGCACCACCGTCCGCCTTGCGTATAGCCTTCAAGAAGCGCGTACTGCGCGCTTCATGGACTTCTTACTGAGGGGACTCAGAGCAGCGTTGGAACGTGATCTGCCTTCTCTTGTGCAATGACCCACTCATTGAGCGCCGAAATCCTGTACATGACGCGGCCTCCCATGCGGAAGCTCGGTGGTGAGGTACCACTGTTTACCTCGCGCGTAGCAGTTCACGGTGCAGGACCATCCATCCGTTGACCTGCGGTTTTGCTAGCACCTGTACGTTGGCATGGTCTTCGTGCAGGTCTCCAGTCGCGGGCGTCTGCCGTAGGCGAACTGATCCCGGCGCGGAGCGGCGGTCCTCGCCGTTTGGGCGGTGCTGTCGCCGCGCGCATTCACCCACCCCACTGCTGCGCCCAATTCCCCCGCCGACCCCGTCGGCGCCCCGCCAGCCACCGGAGGGCTTCGCCGGCCAAATCTGCCTCTGCGGTCGGGTCTCGCTCATATTGATGGCCACGTGCCTGAGGTGCCGACCGGTTTGCCCGACGCCTTACTTCTGCAGGTATTCACGACAGCAGATGAAGGAGGTTCATGGGTGGGTAGGGTGATCGTATGGACAGTGTCGTGCCCTCGCGGCCCGGCACCGGGCCGGGGGGTGGGGGGACGGCGAGTTGCGAGTTTCTGCAGGTCAGGCAATGAAGCGCGCCGAATCGGTCGGCGGCCGCCTCATTGATTTGACGCGACGCGAGCCGCGCGGCCGTGATCAGGTGTGCCCATGGGACCTAGTGAGGACCATCGGCCAGGAACCTATAGACCGAGCAGCGGCGGTCTGGGATATCGCGGATGAGATCATGGTCGCCCGGGCCGATTTGGACACTCTCGCCTTTGAGCTGTGGCGTGAGGCTGCCATAACAGGCACGAAGCTTGTCGACAAGGACCGAGAGCACGTGCTGAACGTCGCGGCTCCGGTATTCGAAGCCAACGACACCACTGGCGTCACCGGTTACATAGGTGAGTGGCTCTGGTACCTCCTGACACGGGACCTCACCCTCGACCCCGGACGACGCGTGGAGATCCTTGATCCGCCTTCTTCGACGGTGACTGACAGCGGCCCGGACGGGCTGATCATCCACCGCGTTGAGGATGGTGCGGTGGGATTCGTGTTCAGGCTGTGGGAGATGAAGAAGTTCACCGGTACCGCCGCCAAGCCGAGCGACACCATCCGCGGCGCCTGGCAACAGCTGAACAACAACGGAGCGAAATACCTGGGCCAGATGTCTTGGGGCGGGCGGTATCTTGCTCCGGACACCCAGGCGTTCGTCAGCTCGCTGACGCGGCAGTGGGTGGACGCGCAAGAATCGGGCAGCGGCGTGTCAGCCTGGCGCTGAATGCCACGGACGTGCCCGAGACGGCATTCGAGCGGTCCCACATGCATTTCACCACCCACACCCATGATGGGGCCCTGCAAGGCTTGGTAGTAGCGGTCGACGATCTCGAGAACTTTGCCAAGGACGTGAGGGAGTACGTGTGGAGCGCACTCTAGGTCTAAAACTGACTGAGGTTGTTGACAGATGGGTCTCTGATTCCTAGGAGACCTGCATGACCGAACGGGAACTACAACGACGTGCTCGGCATCGGCTGGCGGTGCTGCGGCACGTTGAGGAAGTCAGCGGCAGTGTTGCGGCGACCTGCCGCTACTACGGGATCAGCCGTCAGTGCTACTACCGGTGGCAGCGGCGCTACGAGGCCGAGGGCCTGGAAAGACTGAAGGACCGCTCCAGCGCCCCGCACCACATGCCCAGCGCCACGGCGGCCGACGTCGTGGAGAAGATCTTGTGGCTGCGTCGTCAGTACCACTTCGGCCCAGCCAAGATCGCCATGTACCTGCAGCGCTACCACGACGTGGCCATCAGCACATCCGGGGTCTGGCGGATCCTGAAGAAGGTCGGGCTGAACCGGCTGCCGGCCTCGCAGCGCTACAAGCGCCACACCACCCGCTGGAAGCGCTACGAGAAGCAGCGCCCCGGCCACCAGCTGGTCGACGTCAAGTTCATCGAGCCGCTCGGCCAGAGCGGCCGCAAGAAGCGCTACTACCAGTACACCGCGATCGACGACTGCACCCGGCTGCGCATTCTGCGCGCCTACCCCCGCAACGACCAGAAGACCGCCATCCAGTTCATCGACTACGTGCTGGCCAAGCTCCCCTTCGCCGTCGAGCAGGTCCAGACCGACAACGGCCAGGGATTCGGCCAGTCCTTCCACTGGCACCTGCTCGACAAAGGCATCGGCCACGTCCGCATCAAGCCGCGTACCCCACGGCTGAACGGCAAGGTCGAACGATCCCACCGCATCGACTCCGAGGAGTTCTATCGCCTGCTGGAGGGCCAGATCATCGACGACGTCAACCTCTTCAACATCAAGCTGCAGGAGTGGGAGGACTACTACAACTACCATCGCCCCCACGGAGCCCTCACTGGCCAGACTCCCTACGAACGCCTACGCCAGAAAGCCCAAGACCCACTGTCATAGGCGTCCGTCAGTCGCACATCTAGACGGTCTCGCGGGTGCAGGCGCTCGGCACGGCAATCAACTCATGCGCAGCTTGTGCGGAGTTCAAAGGGCAGGCCGCACCCTCACCTTTGGCATCGTCGCTTCTCTGAACCTGTTCACGCGGCTGCTGGCCTCGGTCGCGGGCGGTCAGCGGTCTGGGTGCCCCGGTCAGCGCCGCTGGGCCTCTGGGGTGTTGTTCGTCGGGTTCTCGTCCGTGGCGGCGGCGAACTGGGCGCTGGTCGGCGCTGGATGGGGCAGTGGGCGTGCCGCTTGAGGGCGCAGTCCGTCGAAGAGCTATACCTCCGTTTCTCCGAGCCGGCGGATGAGGTGGTCGGCGAATTCCTGTACCACCGCGGTGAGTTGGCGGCCGACCATGGCCTGGATCTGGATGGTGCGGAGGTGCATTTCCGGGTTGAGGATGGTGATGGCCTTCAGACCCTCGATGCGCAGGCGTTCATGGATGCTGATGTGGCCGATCAGGGACACGGCGTTGGCCTCTCTCACGAAGGCCGACAGGGCGCTGGAGCTGGAACTGACCAGCAGGGGTTCGAAGCTGATTCCCTCGATCGCGCAGCAGAGGTCGAAAAGACGCCGGTTCGTGGCGCCTTCCTCCGTGAGTGCGACCGGATAGGGGAGGAGGTCGTGCAGATGGATTTCGTTGCGGTCGGCGAGGGGGTGGTCGGAGCGGACCAGGGCCTGGATCGGGGCGCGCTGGGCGTGTATCACGCGGACCTCGGGAATGGGTGCGAGGCTGAACGTCATGGCGAGGTCGGCCGTGCCGTCCTGGACCATTTGGGTGGCCTGCGAGGGGGCCACCACGGGAAGCTGGAAGGTGGTGCCCGGGTGGTCCTTGCGGAAGGAGGCCATGGCGTGCGGGAGGAATTCCTGCGCGATGCCCTGTGAACTGGCCACCCGGACAATGGTCCCCAGCCGGCCGCGGCCGCGGATGTCCGCGAGCACCTGATCGGTTTCCAGCGCGGCGCGGCGCGCATAAGCGGCCAAGAGGGCGCCGGCCGCACTCGGCACCATTCCGCGCGGACGGCGCTCGAAGAGCGGTACCCCGATCTCCTGCTCCAGTTTTCCGATCTGCCGGCTGATGGCCGAGCCGGCGACCAGAAGTCGCCTGGATGCCTCATTGACCGAGCCGGTGCGGACCACTTCAAGGAAGTACTCAAGAGCCGGACTGTTCAGCATGCCGTCAAGCATAGAAGGGCATTGCCTTTTGGGCAACGAATTGTTCGATAAATTGCGATTGTGCGAATGCTGGTGCTGTGTCTACCTTCGTTCTATGCCCTGCGGGCTCACCCGGCCGGGCGGCCCGTAAGACGAAAAGCGTCTCTCGTACGTCTCTCGTACGGCTAACTCGTCGATCAGCCGGCGGTCGGCCCAAGGTTCCCTTGATCGCTCGGGTGTGCACCCTCCCGCAGGCGGCCGCGGCAGGGGAAAGCGATGAATGCGACAGCTCCCACCGAATACTCCGGCTCGTATGCGATGCCGGGTGGGGACCCCGAATTCCACATTCCGCTGCCGCATATACCGGAGGCCGTCGGCCTGGTGCGTCGACGGGCGCTGACCGTGCTGACCGGCTGGAATCTGCCTCCCGCCACCATTGAGGACGCGGTCCTGGTGATCTCGGAACTGGTCACCAACGCGGTCACCCATGCTCTCCCGCCGGCCGTGCTCCAGCTTTCGCGGACGGTGGCCGAGGGGTCCCGTGCGCTGCGTATCGAGGTCACCGACGCGGGTCCCGCCGGGTCCGTGCCCCGGCCTGCCGACGGCCGAACCCCGGCGGAACACGGTCGGGGGAACGGCATCGTCTCCGCCCTGGCCGCCCGGCACGGCACTCGTGTCGTCCCCGGCGGGATCACGCGATGGGCGGACCTTCCCGCGGTGTGAGGGAATTCCGCTGTGCGTTGCCTTTTTGGCAATCAGGTGTTCTAGAAGTTGCGATTGTGCGAACGATCGGGTGGCTCTAGCGTCATCGCTCAACGAGTTGCCGGATCCGTTTTTCCGCTTCGGACTCGCCCATCGGCGATGCCGCCCTTCGCGGCGGTTCGCCTGCTCGATTCGAGGGAGTGACACTCGTGACGACCCTGAGAGAGACAGATCAGATGGATGCCGAGAAGCCTGTCAGTAAGAGCCGAGCACGGCGTGCCGTGCTCGCGGCCACAGCCGGGAACATGCTGGAGTGGTACGACCTGACCTCGTATGGATTCTTCGCGGCCTCGATCTCCAAGGCATTCTTCCCGGCCGGCGATCCGACGGTGTCCCTGATGCTCGCCTTCGGCGCGTTCGGGGTCTCGTATCTGGTCCGGCCTCTGGGCGCGCTGGTACTGGGAACGTATGCGGACCGCGCCGGGCGCAAGGCCGCGCTGCTGCTCACCATCCAGCTCATGCTGATCGGCACATTGCTGATCGCCGTGATGCCCACCTATGAGTCCATCGGAATGGCCGCACCGGTAATGATTCTGGTGGCCCGTCTGCTGCAAGGATTCTCAGCGGGTGGGGAGTTCGGCAGCGCGACCGCATTCCTGGCCGAACAAGCCCCCGGCCGACGGGGATTCATGGCGAGTTGGCAGTTCGCCTCGCAGGGCGCGGCGACACTGCTGGCCGCGACCTTCGGCACCGTACTTAGTCTGAGCCTTTCCGGAGCGCAGTTGGATTCCTGGGGCTGGCGCATTCCGTTCATCGTCGGCCTGTTGATCGGCCCGGTGGGATACCTGATCCGCCGTCATGTCCCGGAGACCGCGGAATTCACCGACGTCGCGTCGGCGGGAGAGGTAGCGGTGACCCCGATCCGCCAGGTGCTCCGGAACCAGAAACTGCCGGTGCTCCTCATGGTCGGCGCACTGGCGATGTCCACCGCGGTGACCTACGTGATCGTCTATATGCCGACCTACGCACACGAGGTCCTCGGGCTGCCGTCCTCCGCCGGCTTCATCGGCGCGGCGGTGTCCGGCGTGGCACTGACGACCCTCACTCCTCTGGTTGGCCATCTCTCGGACCGGATCGACCGGGTCAAGGTCATGCTCATCGCCGGGGCCGCCATGATCCTCAGCATCTACCCACTGTTCCTGCTGCTGTCGGGCAGTCCGTCGCTGCTGGTCATGGGCGTGGTGATGTTCATCCTGGGTGTCTTGAAGGCAGGCTACTTCGGTGCGCTGCCCGCCTTGATGTCCGAGGTCTTCCCGACCGCGACCCGCGGCACCGGCCTGTCCCTCAGTTACAACATCGGCGTCATGACCTTCGGCGGCTTCGCACCCGTGGTCATCACCTGGCTGATCGCTGCCACCGGCAGTCACCTCTCGCCCAGCTTCTACATCATGGCGATCGGCGCCCTGAGCATCGCCTCCCTGCTGGCCGCCCGCCGCTTCCTCACCGTGCGCTGACCCACCCGGACGGCCACCGCGCCGCCCTATGTATCCCCGCCTGGACACACCCTGCCTGACCGGCGCCCTGCCCGCAGTGCCCAGAAAGAACGAGGTCAACAATGACTGACGCTTCCACGATCCGCACCCAACTCCCCGCCACGCCACGCGAACTCGTGCAGGGGTGTCAGGACGAACTCATCGCCGGTCTGATGGCGTACGTCAGCCATCCCAGTGTGAGCATGACCGGCGAGGGGTTCCCCGCCGCGACCGATGTCGCCGTCGAAGAGGTCAGGCGGGCCGGCCTGACCCCGTCGGTGCTCGCCGGCAAGGGCCGGCCGCTGGTGGTCGGCCACCGTGCGGGACCGACGGGAGCGCCGCACGTCCTGCTCTACGGCCACTACGACGTCCAGCCGGCCGGGCCACGCGAGAAGTGGGACTCCGATCCTTTCACCCCCGTCCTGCGGGACGGGCGGATCTGGGGCCGCGGCACCGGTGACAACAAGGGGCAGCACTATGCGCACCTACAGGCGCTGCGCCTCTTCGACGAGCACATCGGCGCGCTCCCCTGCACGGTCACCGTGCTCCTCGATGGCGAGGAGGAGATCGGCAGCCCCACACTGGCGGACACCCTGCGCGCGCACCAGGAGCGGTTCGACTGCGATCTCGTGGTCTGGAGTGACCGTTCGGTGCATGAGTCCGGTGAATGGTGCGTCTCGCACGGGGTCCGCGGCATGATCCGTCTCAAGATCGGCGCCACCGGTCCGAGCCACCCGCTGCATTCCGGGAATTTCGGCAATGTCGCGCCGAACCCGGCATGGCGGCTGGTCCAGGCGCTGGCGAGTCTCAAGGACCCCAGCGGCCGGGTCCTCGTCGAGGGCTTCGACGACGGCCGGGAACCGCTGTCCGACGCCGATCGGGCGGCGTTCGCCGCCCTCCCGCTCGACCTGCAGGAAGTCCTCGGGGGCATCGGACTCACCGCGATGGACCCCGCGTTCAACGGGCTGTCCTTCTACGAGCGGCTGGCTGACCGCCCCACGCTCACGATCAACGGGATCACCACGGGGGATGTGGACCGGACCATCATCCCCGACACCGCGGAGGCGGGTGTCGATATCCGGCTGACGCCGGGGCAGGACCCGCAGGTGGTCTTCGAGCGGGTGGCCGCACACCTGCGGGTCCATGCCCCCGAGGTGACGGTCACCATGGTCTGTGGCGTACCGGCGTCCCGGACCTCGATCGACAACCCCCATACGCCCAGGGTGGCGCGGGCCATCTCCCGGGTGACCGGGCGTGATCCGCTGCTGATCCCCGCCTATGGCGGCACGCTTCCCGACTGGATCTTCACCGGGATCCTCGGTGTGCCCAGCATCGGCCTGCCGCTGGCCAACGCCGACCAGGCCAACCACGCGCCCAACGAGAACCTCCGCGTCGACTACTTCCTCGATGCCACCGCGATCTGCATGGAGCTCCTGCTCGAACTGGGTTCCTGAATGTCCGGCCGCCAGGCGAAACCACTCGAACAGAGGCGTGACACCGCGCATGCACACCACACCACAGCCCGAGCCCTGGCTCGTCCACGACGGAGCCCTCACCGGTCTGAAGGTCCTCGATCTGTCCCGCATCCTGTCCGGGCCGTTCTGCACCATGGTGCTGGCCGACCTGGGCGCTGATGTGATCAAGGTCGAGGACCCTGTCTCCGGAGATGACACCCGCGCCTGGGGACCGCCCTTCCAGGGCGAGGACGCGGCGTACTTCCACAGCGTCAACCGCAACAAGCGCGGTATCGCCGTCGACCTCAAGGACCCCGACTGCCTGCCCCTGATACGGGAGTTGGCCACCACCGCCGATGTTGTCGTGGAGAACTTCCGGCCCGGTACGGCGGCCCGCCTCGGCCTGGGCTACCAGGAGGTCCGCGACCGGAATCCCGCCGTGGTGTACGCCTCGGTCAGCGGGTACGGGCAGACCGGGCCGTACAGGAACGAGCCCGGCTACGACGCGATCGCGCAGGCGGTCAGCGGCGTCATGAGCGTGACCGGTGAGCCCACCGGGCCGCCTGTGCGCTTCGGGGTGTCGCCGGCCGATCTGGCCGCCGGGATGTGGGCCGCCATCGGCGTCCTCGCGGCCCTCCGCAACCGTGAGCACACCGGCACCGGCGACTGGGTCGATGTGTCGCTGCTGGACGGCCAGGTGGCCTGGCTGACTTATGTCGCCGGGGGGTACTTCGCCTCCGGCAGCGTTCCGCAGCGCTACGGTTCGGCCCATCCCACGATCGTGCCCTACCAGGCATTTCCCACCGCTGACGGTCACCTCATGGTCGCCGCCGGAAACGACGGACAGTGGCGCCGCTTCGCCACCGCGATCGGGCTCGCCGCACTCGCCGACGACCCGCGCTTCGCGACCAACTCGGACCGGGTCCGCCATCGCGAGGAGCTGCTCCCGCTCATCGAGCACGCGCTGGGCGCCCGGGGGGCCAAGGAATGGGCCGCGCTGCTGGCCGAGGCGGAGATACCGGTCGGACCGATCAACACCGTCGACGAGGCGCTGCGGCACCCCCAGGTCGTCGCGCGCGGCATGGTCACCGAACTCGACCACCCCGACGCCGGCCTGCTGCGCACGCTCGCCTCGCCCATCAAGCTGTCCGAGCGCCCGGCGGCCGTGCGCACACCGCCGCCCCGGCACGGGGAGCACACCGCGCAGGTGCTGACCGCGATGGGGGTCGGCCCGCGGAAGTGGTCCGACCTGCGCGCCCGAAAGGCCGTGAAGTGACCGCCGTACCCGAGCCCGACGTCAGCATCGCGACATTCCGGTCCGGGGCGGTCGCCGAGATCTGCATCGGTGACGGCAGCCGGCGCAACGCCCTCCCCGGCGCGGCCTGGGCGCGGCTGGCCCGGGAGGTCGGGGAACTCGGCGCCTGCCGGTCGCTGCGGGTGCTGGTGATCCGCGGGCACGGGGACACGTTCTGCGCCGGGTCCGACATGACCGACTGGGTGGACGCGGAACCCCGCTACGTCGAAGGGTCGTTCGCGCACATGGAAGAGGCGTTCTCCGCGATCGAGGACTGTCCCGTCCCGGTGATCGCCGAGATCCGCGGGGTCGCCGCCGGAGCGGGGTGCCAGCTCGCCCTCGCCTGCGACCTGCGGCTGATGGAGGATTCCGCCCGGATCGGGATGCCGATCGCCCGGCTCGGCATCCTCGCCAGCCCGGCCTTCGCGGCCCGGATGGTCGCCCTGGCCGGACCGTCCGTGGCACGGGAGTTGCTCTACACCGGCCGGCTGGTCGACGCCCGCACGGCGGTGGTGCTCGGACTGGCCGACCACCAGGTGCCCGCGGCGCAACTCACCGATCGCACCAGCCGGCTCACCGCTGCCATCGCCGCGCAGCCGCCGGCGGCGATCCGCGCCGCCAAGCTGGCGGTCGGCGCCGTGCTGGGGCCGCAGCGAACGGCCACCGCCGTCAATCCGCGGCCGGTGGTGGCACGGTCGCACTTCGGTCCGGCGGTCGCCGCCTTCCTCGGGCCCTCGGCGGCAGGCGCACCGGATCCGCCCCTCGCGGGCTGAGCAGGGAGGATGTGCGGCAGATGACGCGCAGTGAAGAGTGCGCGTCTTGTCTGTCTCAGTGCTGTCCGCGGTTCGGCCCTCAGCGCCAGAAGCCAGCACTGACCCAGCGCAACACCCCCGAACGGACAGGAAGGGGCGGCAGCGGAAGTCAGCACGAACTCAGCACGGCCCAGCTTGGGCTCGTTCGAAGCTGGTTTTCCCATGCCGGAGCCGGGCGAGGGCCTGGTGGATCCGCTACTCAGTCCGTTTTGCCGGGGACGGCGTTCATGTCGCGGTTCCAGTCCAGTTGGGCGGTGAGAGCGTCGTCGCCGGGGCGTTGCGGGGGCGGTCCGCCGGCGGGGCGGGAAGGGGCGCGGGTGCCGCGGGAGATTTCTCCGCTGGTGGTGATGTTGTGCTCCACGCGGGGGCGGCGGCACGCCTCGTAGAGGGCGAGGGCGCGCTCCGGGTCGGGGATGTCCCGTAGGGACTTGGCGAGGATGACCGCGTCCTCCAGGGCCATCGAGGCCCCTTGGCCCGTCGCCGGTGAGGCCGCATGTGCCGCATCGCCGATGAGCAGCGTTCGTCCGGAACGCCAGGGGGTGCCGGGCGGGATCTCGGTGGCGTTGGTGGCCATGATGTCGTCGGTGGAGGCCGCGACGATGCCCGCGGCGGGGGTGGCGTCCTTGCTCAGCGTCGCGACGAGTTGCTCGCGCCAGCGGGACGGTGTGGGGTGGGCGAGGTCGTGGGCGGGGACGGCGTCTCCGCCCACGCGGGCGAACCAGTACGTCTCCCGGTCCGGGGAGACCGCGTAGCCGAAGGCGGCGGAGCTGCCCCGCACCATGGTGATGTGGCCGGTGTCCTCCGCCACCGGGGCGCTGCGCGTGTAGCCGTAGAAGACGCTCTGCCCCGCGTAGACGGGCTCCACGCCGGGTGCTGTCGAGCGCCGGACGGCCGAGCTCAGGCCGTCCGCGCCGATGAGCAGATCGCCGGTCGCGACGCCGCCGTCGGCGAATCGCGCGCTCACCCCGTCCGGACCGTTCTCGACGGACACCAGTCGCGCACCGTGCGTCAGCCGGATTCCGCGACGCACGACCTCGGCCTGAAGCGCGGCGCTCAACTCGCCCCGGCGCAGGCACCGGTACCGCAGGAGCGCGTCGTCGGCCTCGCCCAGCGGCACCTGGGCCACCTCACTGCCCTGGTCGTCGAGCACGCGCATCGAGCGCAGCGGGAAACCGAGCGCGGTGACCACAGCCGAGGCATCGAGCTGCGCCAGTGCGCGCATCCCGTTGCTCGCCAGGGTCAGGAACGCCCCTATGTCCTCGGCCGTGTCGGGGTGCGCCTCATGCACGGTGACGTCTAATCCCGCCTTGTGCAGGGCCAGCGCGGTCGCCGCTCCGGCGATCCCGCCACCGATGACCAGAATGTGTGTCACGTACCCGTCCGCTCTGTTGCGTTGGTCCCCTCGGGCGTTCAGTTCCATGATGCACCTGGGCACGGTGCCTGGTGGGGCCGTACGGCGCGGCGGCTCCAAGACCCCGGCCTCCCTGGTCACGGCACGCCGCGGGAACGATGCCTATGGTTCGGGGCAGTTGTCCCTGCTCAACGTCCTGCCGTCGTGGACCTGTTCGTGGTCCTGCTGCCGACTCGGCAGTGCTTTCAGCCCCGTGCCCCGGCCCGTCCCTACCGCTCGTCCTCAAGGGCCTGGATCGGGCCGATGAGGGCGAGTGTCGCGTCGAGGAGTGCGGTGGTCAGGGCGGGGAGTTGGCCGGGGGATTCGGACAGCAGGAACAGCCAGGCGAAGACGGGGCCGACCAGCAGGGCGTTGAGGGTGGCCGGGGCGGGGCGGGTGGTGAGTTCGCCGCGTGCGGTCGCGCGGTCCAGGATCTCCGTGAGGGTCCGGCGCTGGGCTCCCAGGTATTTCTCTTCGAACCGGTCGCGTAGGGCGGGATCGGCGTGGATATCGGCCAGCAGGCCGGGGACCGTCCCCTGTGGCGGAAGGGCCATGCTGTCCGCGATTTCGGCGATGACGGCGGCCAGGTCGGCGCGGAGCGAGCCGTGGTCGGGTGCCACGGCCAGGAACTGATCCGGCAGCAGAACGTCAAAGATCATCTCTTGTTTGGTGGCGTGGCGCCGGTAGATCGCCGCCTTGCCCACGCCGGCTCGCGCGGCGACCTCGGCCATCGTGAGCCGCGTGTATCCCACTTCGGACAGCAGCTCTCGTACGGCGGAGGCGATGGCGTCGTCTACGCGGCTGTCTCGGGGGCGGCCCCCCTGGTTGCGGGCTTGCTCTCGAGCGGACATGGGTGCATCATACGGAACCGTGAGTATCGAAACCATCGGTTCCGTAACTCGGGTCCGTCCGTATCTCTGGTGCGCCGGCGGGTCCCGGCCCAACTGGCAGGGCACGCCGGCCCGGAAGGAATGACCGATGCGCATCCCGAAAGCCGCCCACACGGCACAGCCGTGGCGGATCCATGAGTTCACGCACGACTTCCGGGTCGAGGACGTGTGGTCCTTCCGTGCGCCCGGTGCCGGGCCCGACGACTTTCCTGTGATGGTCAGGGCGCTGAAGACTGCGTACGACAGTCGGAAGGATCCCGCCGCGGTCCGGTTGCTGTTCGCGGTGCGCTGGAAGCTCGGTGCCCTGCTCGGCTGGGACACCGCTCGGGCGGGCCTGGGTGGGCGGGTCGACTCGCTGTGTGACCGCCTTCCGCGCGACCTCGCCCGGACCGCCGACGACGCCGTCCCCTGTGCCGACCCGTTCGCCGAGGTCTACCAGCTCGACAACGAGGCGGCCCGCGAGCTGGCCAACAAAACCGTCCACAGCGTCATGCATCTGGGCTGGGTGCCGACCGACGACGGCGGATACGCACTGCGTATGGCGGCCCTGGTCAAGGCCAACGGACTGTTCGGACGGCTCTACATGGCCGCCATCGCACCGTTCCGGTACCTCATCGTCTACCCGGCACTGACCCGCCAATGGGAACGCGCCTGGCTCGACCACGGCCGCCCGCGCAGGTACGCCGGAGACGCCGGAGACGCCGCGCGCAGAGATGCCGCCGGCCCGGCTTGACCCCAACCACGGCCGAACGGCAACCGAACGACAACCGAACGACACCCGCGTGACGTCGCGCGACTCCACAGCCGAGTGGCTCCACGCCCCTCACAGACCGGAGGATTGAGATGATCAAATGGGCCGGATGGCTCCTGGTGTTTCTCGGAGCCGCGCACACGCTCTCCGCCTTAACGGTGGAGGGAGCGGCACGCTACGCGGGGGAGTGGTTCAGCGGGGCTCTGTGGCACGAGCGCTTCTCCGATATGAGCCCGGCCAACAGCGCGCTCTGGCTGTCCCTGGAGAGCTTCGGCCCGCCCCTCATCGTGGTCGGACTGATCGTTCTGTGGCTGGACCGCCGCGGCATCACACCACCGCCGTTCCTCGCGTGGACGCTGGGGCTCTGGTGCGTGGTGGACGCCTTCATCCTCATCCTCACGCCCTGGCCGCTCTTCCTGCTCGCGAGCATCCTGCTGTGGGCCGGCGGCCGCCGCGCCGCCGGCCGCGCCAACTCGGAGCCGCACGCGGACGCGACGCGGATTCCCTAGGTGAAGTCGGCGGCGGGCTCGGTGGCGTAACGGCTCATCACCTGGAGGCTCCCCTGTGGGGTCAGCGCCTGGCCGCCGGCGAACATCTCCTCCAGGTCGCGGAAGTACTGCACGTACAGGTCCGGCGTGAAGGTGCTCAGCATGACGGCCGGCTGGTCGGTCGTGTTGGCGAAGGTGTGCGGGGCTCCGGGCGGGACCATCACGAGTGTGCCCGGGGTCGCGTCGTAGTCCTTGTCGCCCACGGTGAACCGCACGGTGCCGGAGATGATGTAGAAGCCCTCGTCGTGCTGGGCATGGCGGTGCTGGGGCGGTCCGGGCGTGTGCGGCGCGAGGACGGACTCGGCGAGGCCCAGACGGTGCCCGGTGTTGCTGCCGTCTTCCAGGACCCGCATGCGCGTGGTGCCCAGGAGGATCGTCTCGCCGTCGCCCGGACCGACCACCGATACGGCGGGGTCGGGCATCGGCTCACTGGTCTTCGGTTCGTCAGTCATGTGCCCATTCCACTGCCGGGGCGATGCGGCGGTCCAAGACCTGTTCCGTGTCATCGATACCGTCCGGGTATCGTCGCAGCATGGAGCTACGCACGCTGCGTTACTTCGTCGCGGTCGCCGAGGAACTCCACTTCGGCCGGGCCGCCGCGCGGCTGCACATGAGCCAGCCGCCGCTGAGCCGGGCGATCAAGCAGCTGGAGACCGAGGCCGGCGCCGCGCTGTTCGACCGATCGTCCGCCGGTGTCACGCTGACTCCGGTGGGGGCGGTGCTGCTCGACGAGGCGCGCTCGCTGCTCGATCAGGCCGACCGGGTACGCGTACGCGTGGCCGCGGCGGCCGGTGCCGCGATCCTCACCGTCGGCATGCTGGGCGGCAGCACCGACCCGGGCGCATCCCGGCTGGCCGGCGCCTTCCACCGGCTGCACCCGGGTGTTGAAGTCCGCATCCGCGAGGCCGATTTGACCGACCCCACCTGCGGGCTGCACGCCGGACTGGTCGATGTCGCCCTGACCCGCGGCCCCTTCGACGAGACCGGCCTGACCGTGCACGCGCTGCGCGCCGACCCGGTGGGAGCACTGCTGCGCGCCGATGATCCGCTGGCCCGGCGCGGCGGTTTGAAGCCGGCCGACCTGGCCGATCGCCGCTGGTTCCGGTTTCCGGAGGGCACCGACCCCCGCTGGCAGTCCTACTGGCACGGCGGGGAACCCCGTGAGGGCCCGGTGGTGCGCGCCGTTCAGGAATGTCAGCAAGCCGTTCTCTGGAACGGCACGGTCGGGATCACCCTCCTGCACCACGAGCCGGCGGCGGGGCTCACCGTGGTGCCGCTCATCGATATGCCGCCGAGCCGTGTGGTCGTGGCATGGAACGCGGGCGAGGACACGAATCCACTGATCCGCTCGTTCGTCCGGACCGCGATCGCCGCCTATCAGCGCTGAGCATGGTGAAGTACGCGAGCGGTAATTCGTCCTTGGGGGACTGGGCGAAGACCCGCGATGTTTCTGCTTCCTCGGGAGGGTGCGCGTCATCCCTTTTGTGATGGGTGCATGAGTGCGAACGAGCGGGCAGGTCAGGGGATTTTGGTGTGCCTCATGAATGGTCCGAGCCGAAATATGAGAATGGCTCTCGGTTCGGTGATGGAACCGTTCTAGGGGTTCTCTCGTCTTCCGCGAAATGAGCTCCGGAATCTTGTGGAAGTTACCGATAAGTCCGCGGAACCCGTAGTGCGGAGCGGGGCTCTCCTTATGTGCCGAAGGGAGGAATTCTTCGTATCGCAATCTTTGGGGAGTTCGGGAACGGGCTGATGCATCGGCCGCCCGGCGGAAGGAAGGAAAAAAGATGTCACACGAGATCTCTCGCAAGAGGAGACCGGCGGGCGAGGCGCCGGGACGCCACCGGGCGTTCCAGGGCGTTGCCCTTGTCGCCGTTGTCGGGGCGGCGGTATTCGGGATGGCCGCGCCGGCGTCCGCCGCTCGGGCCTGTGGACCGTGGGACCCCGGCGTGGAAAGCGAGCAGGAGTGGTCCAGCCGCTGCCCCGCGGATGCCGAGAGGCTGCATCGTCCGCCGAGCACGGCCGAGATCTTCACCCAGATCGGGACCGATCTCCTTACGGCGCCGGGCATCGGGAAGGCTCCGGAACCCGTGCCCAAGGAGGTCCCGAAGCCCGGTGAGGAGCCGGCGCGGCCGGCGGAACGGCCGGCGGACCGCCCGGTCGAACCGCATTCCAACCCTGGTGAGGGTGCTTCGACTTCCGGAGCCGCGGAGCTGGCCAAGATCCCGTCCCCGACGTCGGGTTCGGACGCCATCATGGTTCCGTCCTCCCGGGAGAAGTGGGTAAGCGACTTCAAACCCGCGGTGGAGAAGCTGAACCAGGAGCGCAATGTTCTCGATCCCGAGAACGCCCGGGTCAAGGCGTGGATCAACAAGGCGAAGGACGGCGCCGAGCAGCGTCGCGCCACCTTCAAGCAGAAGGCCGATGACCTGATCCATGCCCTGGCCGAAGAGGCCACTCCGGTCGCCGACGCCACCGAGAAGTTCCGCGAGCTCAAGCAGGCATTCCCGCCGGACGTCCCGCAGGACAAGATTCCCGAGGACAAGAAGCTGGAGACCAGCCTGCCGACCGACGTGTTGACCGAGGTGCCCGAGTACCTCAACGCCAAGCGGCTCTACGTCACCGGCTACGACAAGCTCAAGGCGGGCGGCAAGGACGAGGGCGGTCTCAAGCCCGACTACGAGGTCACGGACAGCACGACCGCCACCAAGGGCGACCACTTCGTGATCAAGCTGGGCAGCGACCGGGACGGCTTCGTCAGCCAGCTCGTGAACAAGGTCTCCGAGAAGGTCACCAAATACCAGAGCACCGGGAAGGTGGTCGTCGTCGCGGACGCCACCCAGGTGCCCTGGGTGAAGAACGCCCCGTCCACCGACGAGATCCAGGCCGCCGTCACCGCCGCCGCCGGCGACGCGAAGCTGAAGGACAAGCTGGAGGTCCTCTTCGTCGTCGGCCCCTACGGAAACGTCTACCGCGCCGCCCCTCAGTCCTGAAGCGGCTCAACTCCGCAGAGGGGGTACCCACGTGGCGGGGGGGGGGGGGTGGTGGGGGTGGGGGCAAAGAGAGGGACACCGGGGGGGAAAAAGAT
>NZ_JBHXFI010000026.1:0-114683 GCF_042724075.1 Streptomyces sp. NPDC127097
TCAGGCAGTGGGGCAGCAACGGCGAGCAAGCCACAAACGCCGGCCGAGGCAAAGCGCAGCGCTTGGCGCAACGGCGGGGGCACCGCGTAGCGGGCCACAAACGGCGAGCAACAACCACGGCGGGACGGCCGAAAACGTGGGAGGCAGTCCACATCGTGGGATGGGGAGGCGACGAAATTCGTCACTTTCCGCCGCCTCGGCGACCCCCGTCGCAAAGGCCCCGGCCGGACCCGGCCCAGGACGCCCCCGGCCCCGTCAAATGGGGGCTGACCGGCGTCGCGGGGGCCCCGCTCATGGGCCCGTCGGAGGGTCAACGACGGCACCCGTTGACCACTCGAAGTGATCGGCGGAATACAAAAAGCTGCAAAAGTCGCCTCGGGTCCGGAACCCAGGTGAGCTATTCTGCTGGGCAAGAAGGATCCGGGCAGCGTTGCCCCCGGGTCCTTTTGTGCTTTCAGCCGCCTGTCGCGCGGTGGGAAGGACCCGTACGAAGCAGTGCCGCAGACTCCCCCGGCCAGGGCCGGGTGGTGCCCCCGTCGCAGGGACCGAGGAGGAACCAGACGTCATGGGCGAGCGAAGCAGGCAGGACCGCACGCAACCGAGGACACAGCACCCCGAGAACCGGGTAGGTGGTCGGACGTGAGTTCACTTCTGCTGCTGACCAACGCACTCCAGCCGTCGACGGAGGTGCTCCCGGCGCTCGGCCTGCTGCTGCACAGCGTGCGGGTGGCTCCCGCCGAGGGCCCGGCCCTGATCGACACCCCGGGGGCCGACGTCATACTGATCGACGGCCGTCGCGACCTGCCGCATGTGCGGTCCCTGTGCCAGCTGCTGCGGTCCACCGGGCCGGGTTGTCCGCTGGTCCTGGTGGTGACGGAGGGCGGGCTCGCCGCCGTCACGGCGGACTGGGGCATCGACGACGTCCTGCTGGACACCGCGGGCCCGGCCGAGGTCGAGGCGCGGCTGCGGCTGGCGATGGGCCGCCAGCAGATCACGACCGACGACAGCCCGATGGAGATCCGCAACGGTGATCTCTCGGTGGACGAGGCGACGTACAGCGCGAAGCTGAAGGGGCGGGTCCTGGACCTGACCTTCAAGGAGTTCGAGCTGCTGAAGTATCTGGCGCAGCACCCCGGCCGGGTCTTCACCCGCGCCCAGCTGCTCCAGGAGGTGTGGGGCTACGACTACTTCGGCGGTACGCGGACGGTCGACGTCCACGTCCGGCGGCTGCGCGCCAAGCTCGGGCCCGAGCACGAGTCGCTGATCGGCACGGTCCGTAACGTCGGCTACCGCTTCGTGACGCCGGAGAAGGTGGAGCGGGCGGCGGAGGCCAAGGCCAAGGAGGACGCGGCGAAGGCGGCGCAGTCCGGCCGCGGCGCGGCGCCGGCCGAGGGCCGCGGCGGCGGGGACGGTGACGGCTCCGGGAAGGCCGTCGCCGCGGGCGCGGACTCCCCGGCCGCACGACCTGCCCGCCGGTAGCACCACCCGCGTAGACTGCCGCGCGTGGCCAAGGTGACGCGGGATGATGTGGCAAGACTGGCGGGTACGTCCACCGCCGTTGTCAGCTACGTCATCAACAACGGACCAAGGCCGGTCGCCCCGGCCACGCGCGAGCGGGTACTCGCCGCCATCAAGGAGCTCGGCTACCGGCCGGACCGCGTCGCCCAGGCGATGGCGTCCCGCCGTACCGATCTCATAGGTCTGATCGTGCCGGACACCCGGCAGCCGTTCTTCGCGGAGATGGCGCACGCGGTCGAGCAGGCCGCCGCCGAGCGCGGGAAGATGGTGCTGGTCGGCAACGCCAACTATCTCGACGAGCGCGAGGTGCACTATCTGCGCGCGTTCCTCGGGATGCGGGTCTCCGGGCTGATCCTGATCAGCCAGGGGCCCAGTGAGCACGCCGCCGCCGAGATCGATGCATGGGATGCGCGGGTGGTGCTGCTGCACCGGCGGCCGGACGCCATCGACGATGTCGCGGTGATGACGGACGACGTGTGGGGCGCCCAGCTGGCGACCCGGCATCTGCTGGAGCACGGCCATCCGTATGTCGCCTTCCTCGGCGGTACGGAGGAGACCCCGAAGTCCGGCGACCCGGTCACCGACCATGTCGAGGGCTGGCGGCGGGCCATGCTGGAGTCCGGGCGGTCGCCGGAGGGCTACTACTTCCAGGCCCCGTACAACCGCTACGACGCCTACCAGGTCGCGCTGAAGCTGCTGGCCGGCCCGGAGCGGCCGCCGGCCATCATGTGCGCGACGGACGACCAGGCCATCGGGGTGCTGCGGGCCGCCCGCGAGCTGCGTATCGATGTGCCCGGCGAGCTGGCGGTCGCGGGCTTCGACGATGTGAAGGAAGCCGCGCTGACCGATCCGCCGCTGACCACGGTCGCCTCGGACCGGGAGGCGATGGCGCGGGCCGCGGTGGATCTGGTGCTGGACGACGGGCTGCGGGTGGTCGGCTCCCGGCGGGAGCGGCTGCGGCAGTTCCCGTCGCGGCTGGTGGTCCGGCGCTCCTGCGGCTGCGGCGGCTGAGCGAGCCGGGTACGCGCCGCTGATCCGGCCGTCTTTATACCGGGCATACCCACTTCTGTCGGGTCTCTCAGGACGTTCTCAGACAGCTCTCATGGTGCGGTCGCAGAGTCATCACCATGACCCAGAGCTACCGCCGAAGCGGCGATGAGATGCCACAGCACCGGCCGTACGCGTACGGCGACGACGAGCAGGGCCATGGCCAGGATCAGGGCCACGGCCAGGATTTCGGGCAGCACCAGGATGACGGCCGGCGTCAGGATCATGGCCAGGGCTACGGCCGCGAGGCGTACGGGGGGAACGCCGCGGGCGGCCCGGGTGCCTCGTACGCCGGGTTCGGTGAGGGGGCGGTTCCGCCGCCGCCCGCGTACGCACCCGAGCCGCGGCGGCGGGTCCGGCGGCCGGTCGCGCTGATCGCGGCGGTGGCACTGGCCTCGGGTCTCGTCGGGGGTGGCAGCGCGGCGCTGATCGCCGGCGCCACCAACAAGGCGACGCAGAACACCTCCTCCACCCCGCTCGTCAACGCGGGCAAGAGCAGTGGCAGCGGGGTCTCGGGGGTGGCCAAGGCGGTCAGCCCGGCGATCGTGGAGATCAAGGCGCGGACCGCCGGCGGCGAGTCCACCGGTTCCGGGGTGGTCGTCACCAGCGGCGGCGAGATCGTCACCAACAACCATGTGGTGGCCGGCGCGGACTCGGTCACCGTCACCTTCAGCGACGGCGGCCGGAAGACGGCCAAGGTCGTCGGCACCGACCCCGACAAGGACCTGGCGCTGGTCAAGGTGCGCGGCGCCAAGGACCTCACCGCGGCCTCGCTCGGCGACTCCAGCAAGCTCACGGTCGGCGACCAGGTGGTGGCGATCGGCTCGCCCGAGGGGCTCACCGGGTCCGTGACCAGCGGAATAGTCTCCGCCCTCGACCGGGACGTCACCGTCCCCAAGGAAGAGGGACAGGGGCAGGGGCAGCAGGGCGGGCCGGGCGGCCGCGGCGGCTGGCCGTTCGAGTTCGGCGGGAATCAGTACAACGGCGACACCGGCTCGTCGAAGACCTCGTACAAAGCCATCCAGACCGACGCCTCGCTCAACCCCGGCAACTCCGGTGGCGCCCTGATCAATATGCAGGGGCAGATCATCGGCATCAACTCCGCGATGTACTCACCGAGTTCGGCGTCGAGCAGCAGCGCGGGCAGCGTCGGCCTCGGCTTCGCGATACCGATCAACACCGTCAAGGCCGATCTCGACACCCTGCGCGGCGGCGGCAGCAGCGGCGTCTGACCGCCCGCCCGCCGCCCTGCCCCCGCCCGGCACGAGAGGCTGCGTCTCCCTCTCGGATCGCCCGTCGTCGTGCAAGGCTGAGCACCAGCCGTCCGCACACCCGAGGTCCGAGGTAACCACGCACATGAGCCCCGTCGAGCACGGTGACCATCCCGCCCGCATCCTGATCGTCGACGATGAGCCCGCGGTCCGTGAGGCCCTCCAGCGCTCGCTGGTCTTCGAGGGGTATGTGACCGAGCAGGCGGTCGACGGGCTGGACGCGGTCGAGAAGGTCGCCGTCTACGACCCGGAACTGATCGTGCTGGATGTCCTGATGCCCCGAATGGACGGGCTGACCGCCGCCCGCCGGCTGCGGGCGAGCGGGGTGACCGTGCCGATCCTGATGCTGACCGCCCGGGACACCGTCGGCGACCGGGTCACGGGGCTGGACGCCGGCGCCGACGACTATCTCGTCAAGCCCTTCGAGCTGGACGAGCTGCTCGCCCGGATCCGCGCCCTGCTCCGCCGCAGCTCGTACGCGGCGGCGGCCGGTGCCCCGCCCGAGGCGGGCGAGGTCCTGAGCTTCGCCGACCTGCGGATGGACCTGGCGACCCGCGAGGTCACCCGGGGCAGCCGGCAGGTCGAGCTGACCCGTACGGAATTCACCCTGCTGGAGATGTTCCTCGCCCATCCGCGGCAGGTGCTCACCCGTGAGCAGATCCTGAAGGCCGTATGGGGCTTCGACTTCGAGCCCACCTCCAACTCCCTCGATGTGTATGTGATGTATCTGCGTCGCAAGACGGAAGCGGGCGGCGAGCCGCGGCTGGTGCACACCGTGCGGGGGGTCGGCTACGTCCTGCGGACGGACGGCGGGGCGGAATGAGCACGGCGACCACCCACGGGGGAGTGGCGGCGGACGGTGTGCGCAGCCGGCTCGGCGCCCGGATCGCGCGGCTGCCGCTGCGCTCGCGGCTGACCCTGCTCACGGCGGCCGCGGTGGCGGTGGCGGTGGCGGTCTCCGCGCTGGCCTGCTGGCTGCTCGCCCGCGCCCAGCTGCGCGACGAGGTGGACAGCTCGCTTCAGAACGTCAGCGTCCCCGCGGACTATCTCCAGCTGACCTACGCCAAGTGCCAGCCCACCGACCCCACCGAGAGCAAGAACGCCCCGCCCTCCTACTACAACGTCCAGATCGTCCAGATCGACGGCTCGCGCTGCATCGGCCCCAACTCCCAGCCGGTGCAGGTGCAGCGCGCGGATGTCGCGGTGGCGCAGGGCCTGGCGCGGGACACCCTGCATGACGCGGTCACCACCGGCGGCGCGGACGTCCGGGTGCTGACCAAGCACATCGGTGTCCAGGGCGTGCAGTTCGCGGTGTCCATCTCGCGCCCGCTGACCGAGGTCGACAGTGCGCTGAACCGCCTGGCGCTGCTGCTGGTCGCCGTCGCAGGGCTGGGCGTCGTGGGCGCGGGCACCGCCGGTCTGGTCATCGCGCGCTCCGGTCTCAAGCCGGTGGACCAGCTGGCCGACGCGGTCGAACAGGTCGCCCGCACCGAGGACCTGACCATCCGCATCCCGGCCGAGGGCGAGGACGAGATCGCCCGGCTCTCCCGCTCCTTCAACTCCATGACCGCGGCGCTGGCCGCCTCCCGCGATCTCCAGCAGCAGCTGATCGCGGACGCGGGCCATGAGCTGCGGACGCCGCTGACCTCGCTGCGTACCAATATCGATCTGCTGGTGCGCAGCGAGCGGTCCGGCCGGCCGATCCCGCCCGCCGACAAGGAGGCGCTGCTGGCCTCGGTGAAGGCGCAGATGGGGGAGCTGGCGGAGCTGATCGGCGATCTCCAGGAGCTGTCGCGGCCGCCGGCGCCGGGGCAGAGCGCCGTCGCGGTGGTGGCGCTGCACGAGATCGTCGGCGCGGCGCTGGAGCGGGCCCGGCTGCGCGGCCCGTCGCTGACCATCGCGGCGGACCTGGCCCCCTGGTTCGTCCGGGCCGAGCCGGCCCCGCTGGAGCGGGCGGTGGTGAATCTGCTGGACAACGCGGTGAAGTTCAGCCCGCCCGGCGGGACCGTCGAGGTGCGGCTGGCCGGCGGCGAGCTGACCGTACGCGATCACGGCCCCGGTATTCCGCAGGACGAACTCCCGCATGTCTTCGAGCGGTTCTGGCGCTCGCCGTCCGCCCGCAGCCTGCCGGGCAGTGGCCTGGGGCTGTCGATCGTGGCGCGTACGGCGGAGCAGGCGGGCGGTGCGGTGCGGCTGCGGTCCGCGGACGTCGGCGGCACCGAGGCGGTGCTGACCCTGCCGGGCGCCGCGACCCCGCCGCCCGGGATGCCGGGGCCGACGGGCCCCCGCTAGGGGGTGTCGTATGCCCAGGGGCCGCGGCGGCGGCCCCGTCCCCTACGGCGCCCGCCACCGCGGCCCCTGTCCGGCCGCTGCTCCGGCTACTTCTTCGGCTGCTTCTTCGCCGCGTCCCCGAACGGCAGCTCCGACCCCGTGATGTCGGCGCGGATGCCGTCCTCCTCGACGGAGATGTTGCGCAGCCGGACGTTCCCGGGCGTCTTGGGAAGCTGGAAGGACAGCGAGAGCTGGTCCGCGAGCTGCGGCTTGGTGAGCCCGGTCAGCGCGCCGAGGATCTTCGGGTCGATACCGACCTTCTCCAGCAGCCACGGGTGGTCGGCCACCACATCGACCAGATTGACCGTCATCAGCTTCTGGACGAAGCGCGGCGACCCGGTCAGCTCGTGCAGCTTCTCCTCGTTGCGCAGCGCCTCCTGGATGTACGGCTTGGGAATGCCGATCCGGTCCGCGATCGCCGGGATGCTCAGCATCGACTTGACCTTGGCGGCCTGCCGGCTGAGCTCGGCGGCGGTCTTGCGGGTCAGCCGCAGGCCCTCCTCCTTGCCGGTGCCGGGGCGGTAGACGGCGATATCGCCGATGTCCAGACGCATCCGGCTGATGTCGGTGGAGACCCCGCGGTCCCCGGCCCGCCGGATGCGCGCCTCGGCCCGTACGCGCAATTTATGGCCGGCGATCGGCAGTTGACCGACCGCGCGCACCACGTTCGGCCCCCGTTCGCTGAACTTCACCTGCGAGGCCCCCAGCTCGCGGTTCATGTCGTCGAAGGCGAGCAGCACGCTGCCGTTCATGGTGCCGATCGTGGCGCCCTTGATGGAGCTGGGCAGATCGCCGTCGATGCGTACGTCATTCGCGGTGGCCTCGAATTTCGCCAGCGAAACCCGGTCGGCGGCCAGGTCGGGAATCGTGACTTTCACCTGGTCGACATGCTTGTCCATGACCTGGGTGAGGAACGGGAATCCCTTGATGTCGACCTCGGGAGTGGCGTTCAGATGCAGCGCGTCCTTCACCTTTTTCGCCGCCGCGTTCTGGACGTACAGCACCGCGAACCGGTCGAAGAGCGTCAGGAATGCCACCCCGACCAAAGCGGTGACCAGCAGTTTCAGGGTGATCGACATGGCGGCGAACTTGCTGAGTCCGCGCTTCTTGCGGCGGCTGCGGTTGCGGTTGCCGTTGCCGTTGCGGCGGCGGTGGTTCGGCGGCTTCCATGCCTCGCCGGTCTCCTCGTCCGAGCGCAGTCCGAGGCCCAGCGGGTCGTCGCTGTCGTCGCGCTCGTTGAGGTAGGTGCGGCGCCGCGGGGTGCCGTCGATGTCGAACGAGCCGAATTCCGGCTCGGGTTCCGGCTCCGGCTCGGGGTCGGCGAGGGCCGCCAGGTCCGCGTAGGGATTGATCGCGTCGAGCTTTCTGGTGTCGCCGGTGGGGTCGTCCTGGGCGCCCGGCGCGGGGTAATGCGAGGAGTGCGGCGCGGCGGGCGTGGGCGAGGGTGAAGATATGCGTGTGGGGGTTCGCATCCGCTCATCTCACCACGAGCGGGTCCCTTGAACGCAAGTCGTACCGGAAGTAAGTCGCATACATAACGGTTGTCCCGCCGCTCTTGGCAAAAAATTGGCGGCGCGGCCACAGCGACGTGAACTACCGTCACATCTCTTGTGACCCGGACAACAGCGCGCGGCCGGGCGTCCATTGACCCATACCTGGGCCCTCCGCGCCATTGCCCGGCTCAGTCGTTTCCTTCCTCGCATTCAGCTCATTCACCCAACAAACGGAAGACGGTTGTCATCCCATGAAGTCGCAGGAAGCTGCCCCCATGATCGTTGTGACCGGCGCAACCGGCAACATCGGCCGCGTACTTGTCAGCCGGCTCCTCGCGGAGGGCGCCGCGGTCCGCGCGCTGACCCGCGATCCGGCACGCGCCGGGCTGCCCGCCGAGGCCGAGACCGTCCGCGCCGATCTCACCGGCGCGGACGCCCTCGAACCGCTGCTGGCCGGTGCCGAGGCGCTGTTCCTCAATCTCGCGGCCGGCGGCGACCACGCCGCGGCGGCGCTGACCGAGGCCGCCGTCCGGGCCGGTGTCCGCCGGATCGTCCTCAACTCCTCGATGGCGGTGACCGATACGCCGGAGGACGACGCGCACCACATCGCCCGCCTGCACGCCGGTCTGGAGCGCGCGGTGCGGGACTCCGGCCTGGAGTGGACCTTTGTCCGCGGCGGCAACTACGCCACCAACGCGCTCGCCTGGGCCCCGGCGATCCGCACGTCCGGTGTGGTCCGCGACGCGCACCCGGACGCCCGCGGCGTCCCCGTCCACGAGGCCGACCTCGCGGATGTCGCGGCCGCCGCCCTGCTGGACCGCAGCGGCGCCCACCTCGGCCAGGCGTATCTCGTCACCGGCCCGGCGGAGCTGACGGTGGCTCAGCAGGTCGCCGAGATCGGCCGGGCCACCGGCAAGGAGACCCGGGTCGAGCAGATCTCCGAGGAGGCGGCGGCCGAGGCGATGGCCGGGCCGCACTTCCCCAAGGAGGCCGCGCTGGAGCTGGTCCGGATGTTCGGCCGTACGGTCGAGGCGCCGGCCTTCCCCGTCTCGGACGCCGTCGAGCGGATCACCGGCCGCCCGGCCCGGACGTTCGCCCAGTGGGCGCGGGATCACGCCGCCGACTTCTCCTGACCGGACGGGCCGCCGGTGCTCCCGGCGGCCCGCAGGCCCCGGTGGTGGAGCACGGCCAGCGGCAGCAACACCACCGCGCCCACGAAGAAGTACGTATTGATCACCATGCCGGTCCAGAACTCCCCCGACGACGGATCGGCCGGCCGCTCCGCCAGCCCCAACAGCCCGTACGGGGTGAGCCCCATGGCCGTGGTGACGTTCTCGACCAGCCCCGGCACACCCCGTACGACCAGCAGCAGCGCCCCGAACCAGAGCGGCAGCAGCACCATCCAGGGCGGCAGCCGGCGGCCCCACGGCCGGACGGTCGCGAGCGCGAGGACCGCCCCGGCCGCCGACATCGCGGTGATCAGCCCGTCGTAGGCGAGAAACCCCCACACCGGGACGCGGTCCCCGCCGCCCATCGCCGACCGGTAGTCGATCCCCATCCACAGATGCCAGACGAACGACACCGCCAGCCACCCGAAGGCCGCATACGCCCAGAACACCGGCCGCCGGCGCACCGTTCGCACGCCCGACGAGCCACGCCCCGCACCACCCACAGAAGTCCTCATGCCCGCCACGCTACGAACGCCCCGCCCCCACGGCGTCCTCCCACGGACCCGTCCCCTTCCCCCACCCGACGGAGCCCCCACTCCCCCTAGGGGACCCCACTCCCCCTAGGGGACCCCACTTCCCCTACGGGACCCCGCTCCCCCCAGGGGACCCCCATGCCCCCGGCCCCACCGAAATTCCTTTGCCGTCGCCCCGCTCCCCGCCCTACCGTCCGCGCATGCTGCCTCGCGTGGACACGGACGACGAATGGGACGCGATCGTCCCCGACGAAACGGTGATGCGGCCGGGCGTCGCCGCGCTCTGCACCCGGCTCGGTCTCCGAGCCGACCCGCTCACCCGCTACTCAGCGGGCTCCCAGCCCGTCTACGCCGTCGGGAACCGCTATGTCCTCAAGCTCTTCCCCGCCGCCGCGGCCGACGACGGCGTGACCGAGGCCCACGTCCTCACCCATCTCCAGGGCCAACTCCCCGTCCCCACCCCGTACGTCCACGACGCCGGTACGTACGAGAACGGCTGGCGCTACGTCCTGATGTCCCGTCTGCGCGGCACCGACCTGGCCGTCACCTGGCCCCGCATACCCCGCGCCGACCAGGACCGGATCGCCACCGAAGCCGGGGAGACCCTGGCCGCCCTGCACGCCCTGGACCCGTCACCGCTCACCGGAATCCTCGGCCCCGGCGACTGGGACGACTTCCGCACCCGGCAGCACACCACCGCGGTCGACCGTCAGCGCGCCCACGGCCTCCCCGAACCCTGGCTGGAACAGATCCCCGCCTTCCTCGCCTCCGCGCCCCCCGCCGCCCCCGGGCCGGACGTCCTCCTCCACACCGAGTTCATGCGCGAGCACCTGACCGTCGACGAACACGACGACTGGCGCCTGACCGGCCTCCTCGACTTCGAACCCGCGATGCTCGGCCGCCCCGCCTACGACTTCGTCGCTGTCGGCCTCTACGTCTCCCGCGCCGACCCCCGCCTCCTCGCCCGCATCTTCCGCGCCTACGGCGAGACCTTCACCCCCACCGACCTCCTCACCCACACCCTCCTCCACGTCCACAGCAACCTCCCCCGCTACCTCCGCGAACTGCCCGCCCCGCCCGAGCCGACCCTGGAGTCCCTGGCGGAGACGTGGTTCGGGGTGGGGTGAGGGCGGGGCGGGCAGTTCAGGGGCGGGCGGAGGGCGAGCGAAGGGCGGCGGACGCGGCGGCCACCCGATCGCCCGCCGCGTCCTCCTGCTTACTGGCCCCTGCCTACTGCCTGCCTCTCACTCCCTACTTCACGACCGTGATCCGATCAGCCTTCGGCGGGGTGAGGGGCTTGTCCGCCGAGGAGTGTGCGGTCAGGTAGGCGGTGAAGGCGTCGAGGTCGGAGGGGCCGACGTGCTTGTTCTTGGCGTCCTTGAAGGCGGGGAAGCCGTCGCCGCCGCCGGCCAGGAACTCGTTCATGGCGACGCGGTAGGTCTTGGCCGGGTCGAGGGGCTCGCCGTTCAGCTTCACCGAGTCCTTGACGACGCGGTCGGCGCCCGTCTTGGTCATGTCCAGGGTGTAGGTCAGGCCCCTGGAGACCTGGAGGATCTTCGGGGAGGCCGCGTTGGGGCCGCTGACCTGCTGCTGGAGGCCGCTGAGGAGCTGGGCGCCGGTGAGGTCGATGACGTTCATCATGTTGGTGAACGGCTGGACGGTGAACGCCTCCCCGTAGGTGACGACCCCGTCGCCCTCCGAACCGGACGCCTTGAAGGCGAGGTCGGAGCGGATGCCGCCCGGGTTCATCAGGGCGAGCTGGGCGCCGCCCTTGTCGTCCGCCTTGGTGGCTTCGAGCTGGGCGTCGGAGATGACATCGCCGAGCGGTGACTCGGGGGCGTTGGCGCCGCGGCCCGCGATATCGGCGGAGATATGGCCGACGGGGCGGCCGGCGACCGGCGCGGCCAGCTTGTTCCAGCGGGCGATCAGCGAGGTCATGTCCGCGGCCTTGGGCTGGGTGCGGTCGACGACGTGGTTGGCCGCGTGGGGCGCCTTGACGGTGGTCCGCACGATGTCGTGGGTGCGGCGGTCGTAGGTGAGCGTGGTGTCGGTGTAGAGCTTGCCGTACGACGCGGCGGAGGTGACGGTACGCGGCCGGCCGGACGGGTCCGGGATGGTGCAGGCGTACGCCTGGTGGGTGTGGCCGGTGACCAGCGCGTCGACCTTTGAGGTGACGTGCTGGGCGATCTCGGTGATCGGACCGGAGATGCCGTCGCCGGGGCCGGGGCTGTCGCAGTTGTAGTTGTACGAGGTGGAGGCGGGCATGCCGCCCTCGTGGATGAGCGCGACGATCGACTTCACGCCCTGCTTGTTCAGCACCTTGGCGTACTTGTTGATGGTCTCGACCTCGTCATGGAACTTCAGGCCCTTGATGCCCTCGGCGTTGACGATGTCCGGGGTGCCCTCCAGGGTCACCCCGATGAAGCCGATCTTGACGCCCTTGTGCTTCCAGACGGAGTACGGCTTGAGCAGCGGCTTGCCGGTCTTCTCGTCCGTGACATTGGCGGTGAGGTACGGGAAGCCGGCGCCCGGGAACTTCTTGCCGTCCTCGTAGCAGCCGTCCTTCGGGTGACAGCCGCCCTTCTGAAGGCGGGTCAGTTCCGTGCGGCCCTCGTCGAATTCATGGTTGCCGACGGAGGTGACATCGAGGCCCAGCTTGTTCATCGCCTCGACGGTCGGCTCGTCGTGGAACAGCCCGGACAGCAGCGGGCTGGCCCCGACCAGGTCCCCGGCCGCGGCGGTCACCGAGTAGGGGTGACCCTTACGGGCCGTCCGCAGCGACTGCGCGAGGTACTCGGCGCCGCCCGCCGGAACGCTCTTCTTGCCGCCGTCCGCCTGGAGCTCCTCGACCGTGCCGGAGGAGCCCTGCGGCGGTTCCAGGTTGCCGTGGAAGTCGTTGAAGGACAGCAGCTGGACGTCGATGGTGCGGCCGGTGCGGGCGCCGCGGCCGGTGTCGGCGCCGGCCGGCAGCGCGCCGGCGGCGATTCCTGCGGCGGCCAGTACGGCGGCGCCGATCGTCAATCTTCGTACGGCGCGGCGCCGTTGCGGTGTCGCGGGCATGGGGGTCCCCTCCTGGATGTTGCTGAGCGGACGGCAGCTTAAGGTCCACGCGCGTAGCGCAACAGGGGGGCACGGGTGACGAGCTGGTTGCGGGGGAGGGGACCGAGTGCGGGTGGTACCCCGCCGGGGGCCCGGGGGAGTCGTACGCTTCACACATGAATGACGCTGCACAGGAGATGGGCCGGGCCGGCCGCAGGATCCAGGTGGTCGACGAGCTGGCGCCGGAAGCGGGCGCGGCCGTCCTCGAGCTGATCGAGCGGGCCGCGCGGACGGACGGACAGTCCGCCGTGTCCGAGCAGGGGCGGCTCCAGCTGCGCGGGGGCCGGCGCGACGGCGTGCGCCATGTGCTGGTGTACACGCGCGGCGACGAGGGCGAGGAGCTGGTCGCCTACGGGCAGCTGGAGGACACCGACCCGGTGGAGGCACCGGCCGCCGAACTGGTGGTCCACCCCGGGCACCGGGGCCGCGGGCACGGCCGGGCGCTGGGCGGTGAGCTGATGGAGCAGTCCGGGCGCCGGCTGCGGGTGTGGGCGCACGGCGGGCATCCGGCCGCCCGGCACCTCGCCCAGACCCTGGGGCTGACGATGTTCCGGGAGCTGCGGCAGATGCGGCGCCGGCTGACGGATCTGGAGCTGCCGGAGCCCGTGTTGCCGGAGGGCGTGACCGTACGGACCTTCCAGCCGGGCACCGATGACGCGGCCTGGCTGGAGGTGAACGCGGAGGCGTTCGCGCACCATCCGGAGCAGGGTTCGCTGATCCAGCGCGATCTGGACGACCGCAAGGCCGAGGCGTGGTTCGACCCCAAGGGCTTCTTCCTGGCGGAGAAGGAAGGGCGGCTGGTCGGCTTCCACTGGACCAAGGTGCACGCCGACGAGGGCCTGGGTGAGGTCTATGTGCTGGGCGTGCGGCCGGGCGCCCAGGGCGGCGGCCTGGGCAAGGCGCTGACCTCGATCGGGCTGCGCCATCTGGCCGGCCAGGGGCTGCCCACCGCGATGCTGTACGTGGACGCGGACAACAAGGCGGCGGTGACCGTGTACGAGCGGATGGGGTTCGCGACCCACGAGACGGATCTGATGTACCGGTCGGAGACCTGAGACGGGGCGCCTGTACCGGTCGGAGACCTGAGACCGGGACCGGGCGCCGGACGAGCGTGCCGCGGGGCGGGCCCATCGGGGTCCGCCCCGTTTCGTCGCCGCTGCCGGGCGGGCTCCTCCTACCGGGCGCGTTTCTCCTACCGCGCGCGCTCTCCTGCCAGGCCCGCTCTCCCGCCGGGCGCGCACCGCCTCCTACCGGGCCCGCTCCTCCTGCTGGGCCCGCCACTCGCGCGCCGGCATCGCGTAGATGACCTCGTCGCTCCACTCCCCGTCGAGGAGCGAGTTCTCCCGCAGCCGGCCCTCCCGGCGCATTCCCAGCCGTTCGAGCAGCCGGGCCGAGGCGGTGTTGCGGCCGTCCAACTCGGCCTGGATGCGGTGCAGTCGCAGCTCCTCGAAGCCCAGCTTCAGCAGCGCCCGGCTCGCCTCGGTGGCGTAGCCGTGGCCGGCGTGGCCGGGGTGGAAGACGTAGCCGATGCGGCCCTGGCGGCTGCTCTTCCAGAGGAAGGTGACATCGCCGATCAGGGTGCCGCTGTCGCGGACGACGACGGCGAGCTGGAGGCCGTCGCCGGACTCGCGCAGCGTCGTGCGGGTGGACCTGGAGGCGACGAAGTCCCGGGACGCGGCCTCGTCGAAGGGGCCCGAGTAGAGGTAGCGGCTGACCTCGGGGCGGCACCGGTAGGCGTGGACCGCTGCGAAGTCGTCGAGGGCGAGAGGGCGCAGATACAGGCGCTCGGTGCGTAGCGGGTAGTCGGGGGTGTACGGCGGCGGCGGCGGTGGTGGTGGTGCGGGTGCGGAAGAGGAGGCCACCCGGGCAGCGTAGGCAGCTGAGGTTGACAGGTGCAGCCCATTTCCCCCACCCTTTCACTACTTAATTAGTGGAATGGCTCAGGGGGGGGCGGGATGCGGCCGATGGCCATGGACCAGGTGACCGGCCGGACCTCGGGGCGTACCGCCGTCGAGGCGGTCGGCCTCGGCAAGCGGTACCGCCGCCGCTGGGCGCTGCGCGACTGCACCTTCCGGCTGCCGGCCGGCCGTATCTGCGCGCTGGTGGGGCCCAACGGCGCCGGGAAGAGCACCCTGCTCTCGCTGGTCTCCGGGCTGACCCGCCCCCGCGAAGGCTCCGTACGGGTCTGGGGCGAGGCCCCGGCCGGCACCTCGGCCCGGGTCGCCCACCTCACCCAGGGCACACCGCGCCACCCCCGGCTGACGGTCGCCGAGACCCTGCGCCTGGGCAGTGAGCTCAACCCCGGCCGGTGGAACGGGCGGTGCGCCGAACGGATCGTCCGGGACGGCCACCTCCCCCTCGATGCCCGGGTCGGCACCCTCACCGGCGGGCAGCGCACCCGTCTCGCCCTGGCCCTCGCCTTCGCCAAGAGCCCCGAACTCCTGCTGCTCGACGAGCCGCTGGCCGGTCTCGACCCGCTGGCACGGCACCGGATCACCGCACTGCTGCTGGCCCAGGCCGCCGAGCAGGGCACCACCGTCGTGCTGTCGTCGGACCTGCTCGCCGAGCTCGACGGGGTCTGTGACCATCTGCTGGTGCTGGGCGGCGGCCGGGTGCGGCTCGCGGGCGAGGTCGATGACGTCATCGGGGCGCACGCCCTGGTGATGGGGCAGCGCCGGGGTGCGGCGCTGCCGCCCGAGATCGCCGCGCATCCGGTCGTCGAGGCGCAGCTGTCGGGGCGTCACTTCACCGCGGTCGTACGGCGCGAGGGCCCGGTGGCGGCCGGGCCCTGGGAGGTCGCGGAGCCGTCCCTGGAGGAGCTGCTGCTCGCCTATCTGCGCGCGCCAGGCGCACCCGACCTGATCGCACCGAGCGCGGAACCGGTCTCGGTGCCCGGGCGCCGCCGGCCCGGCAACAAGCCCGGTATCCCCGGCCTGCCGCGCAACGGGCCGCCCGGCCCGGCAGGGGTGCGGGGCGCCTGGCAGTACCCGCCGGACAACGCACCACGCACACGGCACATCCATCACAGCGGCAAGGGAGCGGCGGCATGACCACCACAGCACACCTCGGGGCGAACGGGGCCGGACCCGCCGCGGGCGATCCGGGCGGGACCCGGGAGGCGGGCGGCCGCGGCCGGCTGGGCGGTCTCGTCTGGCTGGTCCGGCGGCAGCACCGGCTGTTCTTCGGCGTGCTGCTCGCCGCCGTGGCCGCCGGCATCGTCTGGTGCGTGGTGCTGCGTGGCCGGGCGGCCGCGTTCATCGACGCCCACCACCTCGACGGCTGCTCGATGATCTCCCTGGTCCCACGCTGTGACGGCACCCAGGATGCGGTCATCGCCTTCCGCAGCACCTACGGCGTGCCCCTGGAACTCGCCGAGGCGGGGCTGCTGTTGCTGCCCGTACTGATCGGCCTGTTCCTCGGCGCGCCGCTGATCGCCCGCGAGTTGGAGGCCGGCACCCACAAGCTCGTACTGACCCAGTCGGTCGGCCCGCTGCGCTGGCTGGCGGCGAAGACCGCGCTGCCCGCGCTGGTCGTGCTGACCGCCACCACGGCGCTCTCGGCGGTGTTCGCCTGGATGTGGCAGGTCGTCGGCGACGAGGTGTCCGGCTCCTACTGGTACTCGGTCCTCGGCTTCGCCGCCCTCGGCCCGGTGCCGGTCGCCCATTCCCTGCTGGCCCTGGCGATCGGGGTGCTGGCCGGGCTGCTGCTGCGCCGTACGGTGCTGACGATGGGGGTGACGCTGGGCGCCATGGTCGTGGTCCAGGTCGCGCTCCAGCAGATCCGGCCGTACCTGCTGCCGGCCGGGACCACCGAGTTCGGGCCCAAGGAGTCCGCCCAGCTGCCGGACAACGCCTGGCTCGTGAGCCAGGGTTACTACACCCGCTCCGGCGCCCATCTGCCCGACACCGTCTGTGAGTCCGCGGGCAACTACGAGGGCTGTCTGCGGACGAACCACGTGGTCGGCCAGTACATGGACCACCACCCGGTGTCGCACCACTGGCCGCTGGCGTGGATCGAGAGCGGCATCGTGCTCGCCCTGACGGCCGTACTGACCGTGATCGCTTTCCGGGTGATGCGCCGCGAACAAGGCTGAGGCGCCGCCGGGGAATTCCGGCGGGTTCTCCGCCCGGAGGCTACCGGAACTCCGGGAGCTTCCGGGATTTCCCCTTCCGCCCCCTCGCCGTGGCATTTCGTGCCACGGGAATTCCGGCTCGGGCTCGAAAAGGGCGGGATGGGGGCGGGGCGGGGCGCCGGGTGCCGTCCCGGCGGACCGGCGGACCGGCGGACCGGCGGACTGGCGGACCAGCGGGGCACCGGCCCCGGCGCGAGGCGCCGCCCGACGGCCCCGGCCGCCGCCTGCGCCCCACCGGCCACCAAACCGCCCAGGATCTCGCCGGCGGCCCGCCCCACCGGATCGCCGGGAATTGCAGAATCCCGCCGCATCCCGCCGCATCCCGACGCCTCCCGCCGCATCTCCTCCGCCGCGGCCGCATTCCCCCCGTCATTCCTCACCCGCATTCCGCAAGATCACCACCCCCGCAATTCCTTGATCGGAAAGCCGCGCATTTCTCCCGGCTCTCCGCGCGTGTTACAAAGGCAGCGCAGGGGAAAGACAAGGGACGCGGCCCGCCGATCGGCCTCCGGCCCCGGGCCTCCGAGCCCCGCCGCCCCCGGCGTGGCGCCGGGCCCCGGCCGACCCGAAATACCCCTGGGAGTAGCACCCCGCTTGCCTGTCCGCCATATCCGCGTTACCGGCGATTCAACGTCGCTTGCGAGCATCGCTGAATGCAGCCCGCTGTGCCGACCGTCCCGAACCCGAGGCTCCATCTCGCGCCGCCGCCACCTCCTGACGCGCCTGGAACCCCCGGAACGCGGAAGAATAAGGCCATGAACCAGCAGCCCAGCGCTCAGGCACAGGTCCAGCCCGAGATGTCCACCACGAAGCCCCCGCAGGCCCCGGCCCCCTCGGCCCAGCCTTCCGTGGGCTCGATCGCCGCGCACCGCCCGCACGCGGTCCGCGGCACGGTGCCCGGTCTGGAGCCCGACCTGGACGCCGATCCGGATGCGTACGAGGACCAGGGCGTGGTGGGCGCCGACGGGGAGGAGCTGCCCAGCGGCCGGTTCCTGGACCGCGAGCGGAGCTGGCTGGCCTTCAACGAGCGGGTGCTGGAACTGGCCGAGGACCCGGCCACCCCCCTCCTCGAACGGGCGAACTTCCTGGCGATTTTCGCCAGCAATCTGGACGAGTTCTTCATGGTCCGGGTCGCGGGTCTGAAGCGGCGGATAGCCACCGGCGTCGCCACCCGCTCCGCGTCCGGGCTCCAGCCCCGTGAGGTGCTGGACCTCATCTGGACCCGCTCCCGCGAGCTCATGGCCCGGCACGCCGCCTGCTTCCAGCAGGACATCGCCCCCGAGCTCGCTGACCAGGGCATTCATCTGATCCGCTGGCCCGAGCTGACCGAGAAGGAGCAGGCCCGCCTGTTCACCCTCTTCCGCCAGCAGATCTTCCCGGTGCTCACGCCGCTGGCGGTGGACCCCGCGCACCCCTTCCCGTACATCTCCGGCCTCTCGCTGAATCTGGCCGTCGTCGTACGCAACCCGGTCAGCGGCCACGACCACTTCGCGCGGGTCAAGGTGCCGCCGCTGCTCTCCCGCTTCCTGGAGGCGTCGCCGCAGCGCTACGTCCCCATCGAGGACGTCATCGCCGCCCACCTGGAGGAGCTGTTCCCGGGCATGGAGGTGCGCGCGCACCACATGTTCCGGGTCACCCGTAACGAGGACCTGGAGGTCGAGGAGGACGACGCGGAGAACCTCCTCCAGGCGCTGGAGAAGGAGCTGATGCGGCGGCGCTTCGGACCGCCGGTCCGTCTGGAGGTCGAGGAGTCCATCGACCCGGCCGTGCTCGACCTGCTCGTCCAGGAGCTGAAGATCTCCGACGCCGAGGTCTATCCGCTGCCCGGCCCGCTGGACCTGACCGGCCTCTTCGGCATCGGCGCCCTGGACCGGCCCGAGCTGAAGTACCCCAAGTTCGTGGCCGGCACCCACCGTGACCTCGCCGAGGTGGAGTCGGCGTCCGCGCCGGACATCTTCGCCGCCCTGCGCGCCCGCGACGTCCTGCTGCACCACCCCTACGACTCCTTCTCCACCTCCGTCCAGGCGTTCCTGGAGCAGGCCGCCGCCGACCCGGACGTGCTCGCGATCAAGCAGACGCTCTACCGCACCTCCGGTGACTCGCCGATCGTGGACGCCCTGATAGACGCCGCGGAATCCGGCAAGCAGGTGCTCGTCCTCGTCGAGATCAAGGCCCGCTTCGACGAGCAGGCCAACATCAAGTGGGCGCGGAAGCTGGAGGAGGCCGGCTGCCATGTCGTCTACGGCCTGGTCGGCCTCAAGACGCACTGCAAGCTGTCGCTCGTGGTCCGCCAGGAAGGCGAGATGCTGCGCCGCTACTCCCATGTGGGGACCGGCAATTACCACCCCAAGACGGCGCGGCTCTACGAGGATCTCGGGCTGCTGACCGCCGACCCCCAGGTCGGCGCCGACCTCTCCGATCTCTTCAACCGGCTCTCCGGCTACTCCCGCCGCGAGACCTACCGCCGCCTCCTGGTCGCCCCCAAGTCCCTGCGGGACGGCCTGGTCCAGCGGATCAACAAGGAGATCGAGAACCAGCGCGCGGGCCGCGACGCCTACGTCCGGATCAAGGTCAACTCGATGGTCGACGAGGCCGTCATCGACGCGCTCTACCGCGCCTCCCAGGCCGGGGTGCCGGTCGACATCTGGGTGCGCGGCATCTGCGCGCTCCGGCCGGGCGTCACCGGCCTGAGCGAGACCATCCGGGTCCGCAGCATCCTCGGCCGCTTCCTCGAACACTCCCGGATCTTCGTCTTCGGCAACGGCGGGGAGCCCGAGGTGTGGCTGGGCAGCGCCGACATGATGCACCGGAATCTGGACCGCCGGATCGAGGCGCTGGTGCGGGTCGCCGACCCGGCGCACCGCGCCTCCCTCAACCGGCTGCTGGAGCGGGGGACGTCGGATGCCACCTCGTCCTGGCACCTGGGCCCGGACGGGGACTGGACCCGGCAGGCGGTGGACGCGGACGGCGCGCCGCTGCGCAACGTACAGGAAATGCTCATTGACGCCCGGAGGCGCCGGCGTGGCCCAGCGACATGACCAGCCGAGCGGAGGACCGGCGGGTCTCCTCGGAATCGGATACGAGCCCGGCCGGGCGCCCGGCGCCCGCGCCGCGGTGGTGGACGGGCCGTACGGGGGGAACGACGGCATGTACGGGCCGGACGACACCGGGTACGGGGCCGTGACGGCCGCCCGCACCGGCGAAGACGACGGCGGCGACCGCGGAACCGGCCCCGACATCGGTGCCGGCCTCGCCTCCCATACGGCCGACGAGGTGCTCGCCGAGTATCTGCACCAGCAGTCCGCGGACTTCCTGCGCAGTCTGCGGCTGCACCGGGAGAGCGGTTCGGACGCCGAGGGCGCCGGTGAGGCCGCCCGGCAGCTGCGCCGCGCCGCCCGCCGGATCAGCGCCACCCTGCACACCTTCCGGCCGCTGACCGAGGAGGACTGGGCCGACCAGCTCCGCTCCGAACTGGGCTGGCTGTCCGGCACCCTGGCCCGCGAACAGGCGTGCGCGGCCCGCCGCGAACGGCTGATGACGGCCCTCCAGCGGCTGACCGGCCGGGGCCCCGAGCGCAGCGACCGGACCGGCCGCGGAGAACGAGGCAAACGCCCCGACCGCACACCCACGGGCCAGCCCACCTCCGCCACCGCCCCCTCCGCGGCGCCCTCCTCCCCCTCTTCCACTTCCTCTTCCTCTTCCTCCTCCGACCCGGACCCCGACGGCGCGCTGTCGGCCGGTGCGGCGCGCGCCGGGGCGCTGCTGGACCGCCAGCTCACCCTCGCCCGCACCCGCGCCCACTCCGCCGCGCTCCAGGCCCTGGGCTCGGCCCGCTTCCACGCCGTCGCCGACTCCGTGGCGGTGCTCGCCTCCGAGGTGCCACTGGCCCCCGAGACCGCCGAGCTGCCGGCCGACGAGGCGCTCCCGCCGCTCGTAGAGCAGGCGCACCGGCGGCTCGCGGAGGCGGTCGCCACCCTGCCGCTGTCCCGCGCGGGCTACCCGTACAACGCCGCCGCTCTCGCCGCCGACCAGCGCCAGGACGCGCCCTGGCACCAGGCCCGGATGCTGGTGCGGCTGAGCCGCTACGCCCGGGAGGTGATCGCGCCGGAGACCAGCGACCTCCGGC
Source organism: Streptomyces sp. NPDC127097 (assembly GCF_042724075.1). Classification (NCBI taxonomy): domain Bacteria; kingdom Bacillati; phylum Actinomycetota; class Actinomycetes; order Kitasatosporales; family Streptomycetaceae; genus Streptomyces; species Streptomyces sp. NPDC127097. The sequence goes on from NZ_JBHXFI010000026.1 coordinate 20,720, forward strand.
TCGCGGAGGCCGGCCGGGCCCTGGAGTGGCACCGGGACGCCGCCGAGGCCGCCGCCGCAGCCGCCGCCGCGGCCCGCACCCCTCGCATCGCCCCGGCCACCGCCTACGCCCTGGGCGTGCTGCACGCCGACCAGCGCCACGAGGTGGAGGCGGCCCGCTTCGCCTTCGGCCGCGTCTGGCTGCCCCGGACACCGGACCGCAAAGGCTGAGGAGGCGACGCGGGACATGAACGCGCGGACGGGGCGCGGCCGGGCTGAGAAGGTGGCCCCATGACCGCACGGAAAGGGGTGCCGAGGTGACGTCCCCCCAGAAGCCGGTACGGGCCGCGGGCTGCGTCCTGTGGCGCCGCGCCTCGACCGAGGAGGGGCTGGAGATCGCCCTCATCCACCGCCCCAAGTACGACGACTGGTCCCACCCCAAAGGCAAGCTGAAGCGCGGCGAGAACCCCCTGGCCGGTGCGGTGCGCGAGGTGGCCGAGGAAACCGGCATGGACTGCCGCCCCGGCGCCCCCCTCCCCACCTCCTCCTACATGGCCAACGGCCGCCCCAAGACCGTCCGTTACTGGGCAGCCGAGGCCCTCGCCGGCGCCTTCACCCCGAGCACCGAGGTCGACCGCCTGGAGTGGCTCTCCCCCACCGACGCCCGCCACCGCCTCACCCAGGAACGGGACCGGCCGTTGGTGGATGCGTTGCTGGCGGCGTTGCATCTGGCGTGAAGGGCCTGATGGATGGCGGTCACGATCCTCCGGCGACCGTCGTCCTCCACCTCGTCACCGACCTCGCGAAGCCCATGCATCACCACGCCGCTTCCTGCGCGGCCTTCCGCTTGGCGATCGCCTGACCCAGCTGGATGGCGTACAGCTCCACCTGCCCCGGGTCCATGACGAGCAGGGACGGCTCCGTGGCGCCGTCGCGGTGGTGGACGGTCACCGACAGCGCGGCCTGCTGGGCGCGGGCGTCGTAGGCGATGTCCCGCTGATCGATCGTGATGTGTGAGATCACGGGCGTCTCCTCATCGGTCGGGGAGTCCGGTCCGCCCCACCTCTCGGCGGCAGGCGCGAACAGGGCTGTCAAGCATCCGGCGGAAGGAGCCTCCCGACGGCTGGTATTCACTCAACTCCCCGACGGCTCACCGGGTAAGGGAGCAGAGTGGAGAGACGGTTGAACTGGTTGAACGCTCGGGGGTTCACGAGATGGCACCACGCTCAAGAACGCCGAACCTCGCACTCGCCGGTCTCGGCGAGAGCGCCGACCCGGGCGAACCAGCCGACATCGCGGCGGGAGTGATGGATTTGGGCAGGGCCGATATGGACCCCTCACGGCGGGCGGTGCTCGGCGCCGGGCTGTACTCGGCCGCGCTGGCCGTGCCGGGATTTGACGCCGTCACGGCAAGGGCCGAAGCGACGACCGCCGGGCGTACGGTGCGGATCGGCACGGGCGACGTGCAGACCGTCCGGACGATGACGGAGAACATCGCGGACATCCTCGATGATCTCGGCGGAGCGCACGCCCGGCCGATGGCCGCCGCCTTCCTCGTCAACACCGTCGGCCCCTACCTGAAGGCCGGCGGCACGGAAGAGGCCCGGAAGGCGATGCGGTCGGCCGCCGCCGACCTGGTATATCTCACCGGCTGGATGGCCATGTACGAACGGGAACACCGCATCGGGCAGCGGTACTTCGTCAAGGCCCTCAAGCTCGCCGGCGCCGCCGAGGACCACCTCACCTACTGCCGCACCCTGCGGGGCATGGCGTTGCAGGCATCCCACCTCGGCCACGGCGCGAAGGCCCTTGAACTCGCCGACTCCGCCGCCGAAGCCGCCCCCGTCGCGGGCCCGCGTCTGACCGCGTTCCTCCGGGGGCAGCAGGCACACGGCGCCGCGATGGTGAAGGACCGCCGCCAGGCGTTCACCCGGCTGCGAGAGGCCGAAGCGGCCCTGTCACAGGCCGACGGCCGTAACGACCACATCGGCGGTTACGACCGTGCCGCCTACGAGTTCCACGTGGCGCACGTGCTGTGGGAGCTGGGCGACCGCCAGGAATCGGTCCGGGCGCTACGCCGCTCCAACCGTGTCCGGCCGACGCAGGAACGCCAGGGCCGCCTGCACACCAACGGACTTCTCGCCCGACGCCTCCTCGCCATGCGCCACGTCGAAGAGTCCTGCGAGGCATGGCGCCGCTTCCTGGACGACTACGCGGGAACCTCCGGCGCCCGCGGGGACGAGCATTTCGCCACCCTGCGGGAGGGGCTGCGCCCGTATCGCCACCTTCCCGCCGTGCGCCAACTGTCGGACCGGGCACGGGAAGTGGGGCGGCTCAAGGCGGCGTAGCCTCGCAGCTCGGACGCGGCTGACGCGCGCCGTGCCTGGAACCCGGCGCCCTGGAAATCCGAAGCGACCGCCCGAGCGCCCTCACCGCCTCCGCAGGGAAGCGTCCGTGACAGCCGGCGGCAGGTAGTAGGCGTCGGCCCGGTTGAGGTCGGTGCCCGGCGGGACGATGGCGTCGATCCGGTCGAGGATGTCCGCGTCGAGCGTCACCCCGGCCCCGTCCAGCATGCTGTCGAGCTGGTCGAGGGTGCGGGGGCCGATGATCACGGACGTCACGGCGGGGTGGGAACGGACGAAGGCGGTCGCCAGGTGGGGGAGGGGCAGGCCGGCTTCCGCCGCGACCCCCGACAGGGCGGTGACCGCCTCGGCCTTGCGGGCGTTCGCGGGGATCGAGAGGTCGAACTTCTGGCTCTCCATGCCGGCCCGGGAGCTGGCCGAGAGGTCGCGGCCGGACAGCCAGCCGGCGCTGAGCGGGCCCCAGGTCAGCACGCCCATGCCGTAGCGCTGGGCGGTCGGCAGCACCGCGTTCTCCACCCCGCGGGCCAGCATCGAGTACGGGGGCTGCTCGGTGCGGAAGCGGAGGTGGCCGCGGCGCTCGGCGGTCCACTGGGCCTCGACGATCTGCTCGGCGGGGAAGGTCGAGGAGCCGATCGCCCGCACCTTCCCGGCGCGGACGAGGTCGGAGAGCGCGGCGAGCGTCTCGTCGATATCGGTCGTCGGGTCGGGGCGGTGCATCTGGTAGAGGTCGATGTAGTCGGTGCCCAGACGGCGCAGGCTGTCCTCCACCGCCCGTACGATCCAGCGCCGGGAGCTGCCGCCGTGGTTGGCGTCCGGGCCCATGGAGCTGACGGCCTTCGTGGCCAGGACGACGTCCGCGCGGCGGCCCTTGAGCGCCTTGCCGACGATCTCCTCGGACTCGCCGGCGGCGTACACGTCCGCGGTGTCCACGAAGTTGATCCCGGCGTCCAGCGCACGGTGCACGATCCGTACGCAGTCGTCGTGATCGGTGTTGCCCCAGCCGCCGAGCATCATCGCGCCGAGCGCGTACTCGCTGACCGAGATGCCGGTACCGCCGAGGATCCTGCGCTGCATGAGTGCTCCTTCTGCGAGTCTGCGAGTGGCGAGTCTGCGAGTTCTCAGGGGTGTCCCGAAGGGTGTCTCCGGGGCGTGCCGGAGTGCGTCTGCGGGTCGTCCGGAGGACGTCTGCGGGGCGTGCCGGAGTGCGGCTCCGGGGCGACCGGGAGACGTCCGGGCACCACCTTGCTGTCCGTAGGGGGAGCGGACCAGGCCCGTCGCAACCTGGGACGGTGGGAACCACCCAACCGGCCGTGCGTCGCATACTGGACCGATGCTGTACGCGGAAATCGAGATCAGCTCGTTCCTCAAGGCGCGCCGCGCGGCGCTCGACCCGGCCGACCTGGGCCTGCCCGGCGGCGTGAACCGGCGCCGGGTGCGCGGGCTGCGGCGCGAGGAGGTCGCCCAGCTCGCCGGCATCAGCGTCGACTACTACACCCGGATCGAGCAGGGCCGGGCCCCCGCCATCTCCGACTCCGTCCTGGACGCCATCGCGCGGGCGCTGCGGCTGACCGACGGCGAGCTGACCTACCTGCGCAACATCGCCGTACCCCGGCGCCCCGGCGCGGACTGCTGCGCCGCCGGCCCCGCGCCCCGGACCGTACGCCCCGAGATCCAGCAGGTCCTGGACGCGATGGGGGACACCGTCCCGGCCATCGTGGTCGGCCGCGGGCTGGACATCCTGGCCTGGAACACGCTGGGCGGCCGGATCGCCTTCGACCTGGAGGGGCTCGCCCCGGACCGGCGCAACACCGCACTGCTGGTCTTCCTCGACCCGGCGGCGCGTGACCTGCACCCGGACTGGGAGGCGAAGGCCGTGGAGGTGGTCGGCAATCTGCGCGCCGACAGCGGCCGGCACCCCGACGACCCGCGGATCTGCGAGGTGGTCAATGAACTCCTCGCCCACAGCCCGGACTTCCGGCGGATCTGGGAGACGCAGTCGGTGCACGAGTGTCTGCGCGGCACCAAGCGGATTCTGCATCCCCAGGTGGGCGAGCTCGTCGTCACCTTCGAGAGCTTCCGGCTGGGCAACGACCCGGACCAGGCTCTGGTGACGTACACGGCCCCGGTCGGCTCGGAGACGGAGCGGCGCATCCGGGAGCTGGGGCGGACCCTGGCGGAGCCGGCGCTGACCACGTAGGGGCGGCGGGGCCCGGGGTGTCCCCTGAGGTCCGGCGCTGACCACGTAAGGGGCTCGGGCCATCCCTTGGGGGCCGGCGCTGACCACGTAGGGACGGGACCCGGGTCACCCCCTGGGGGCCAGCGCCTCCCACCGGACGGTGACCTCGCCCTGGCGGCGGCGCCGCGGGTCGCCGGTCAGCGGCCAGTCCGTGGCCAGCGCTGCCACGGCCGCCCGCCAGCGCTGGCGGGCACCCAGCGCGCCGAGCGGGGCGGCGGTGGCCCAGGCGCGGTCGAAGTCCCGCAGGAAGGCATGGACCGGCTCGCCCGGCACATTGCGGTGGATCAGCGCCTTCGGGAGACGTTCAGCCAGGTCAGAGGGGGTTTGGAGGGCGCTGAGGCGGGCCGCGAAGGTGACCGTGCGCGGCCCCTCGGGGCCCAGCGCCACCCAGACGTGCCGCCGTCCGATCTCGTCGCAGGTGCCCTCGACCAGCAGCCCGCCGGGCGCCAGCCGTGCGCACAGCCGCCGCCACACGGCCGCCACCTCGGCCTCGTCGTACTGCCGCAGCACATTCGCGGCCCGGATGAGGACCGGTGCCCGCGTCCGCTGACCCGGCAGCGGCACCTCGAAGCCACCGTGGAGGAAGTCCAGCCCCGGCCGCTCATAGGTCCGCGCGGCCGCCACCCGCGCCGGGTCGATCTCGATGCCGACGACCCGGGCGTCCGGCCGTACCGTCCGCAGCCGGCCCAGCAGTTCCACCGCGGTCCAGGGCGCGGCGCCGTAGCCGAGGTCGACCGCGACGGGGTCGGCGGAGCGGCGCAGCACGGCGCCGTGTTCCGCGGCGATCCAGCGGTCCATACGGCGCAGCCGGTTGGGGTTGGTGGTCCCGCGGGTGGCGTTGCCGACGGGGCGGGACGGTGCGGTCGCCGGGGCGGCGGTAGGGACGGAGGGGCGGCGGGCCATGGCATCGAGAGTATGGGGTGGCCGCGGGTGCGCCGCCCGCCGAGGTCCCGCCGGGGCGGGTGAGGGCCCGCCGGGACCGGCCGACGCCCCCCGGGACGGCCTGGAACCCACCGGGACCGGCCGACGGCCCACCAGCCCCACCCCGCCGCGCCGGCCCCGGCCGCCCCCGCGGAGCTCCCGCCCGCCCCCGCCAGGTCACGCTTTGGCAAAGTACGCGGAGCGCGTGCCGAACGGAAATGGATGGCCGTGGTCGGTTGTTGGACGGGGTCGGAGGCGCGCCGCCGCCTCGCCTAGGAGGTAGCTCGACGTGAGCCAATACGTGTCCCGGCTCCGCAGTCGTCCCCATGGCCAGTTCCCGGGCCAGGCCCGGCTGCGGCTGCCCGGCAGCCCCCGCCGTCCGCGGCGGGTGGCGATGCTCAGCGTCCACACCTCCCCGCTGCATCAGCCCGGCACCGGCGACGCCGGCGGCATGAACGTCTACATCGTCGAGCTGGCCAGGAAGCTCGCCTCGATCAACATCGAGGTGGAGATCTTCACCCGCGCCACGACGGGCACCCTCCCGCCCGCCGTCGAGCTCGCCCCCGGCGTCCTCGTCCGGCATGTGGACGCCGGCCCGTACGAGGGACTGGCGAAGGAGGAGCTGCCCGCCCAGCTGTGCGCCTTCACCCATGGCGTGATGCAGGCATGGGCCGGCCACCGCCCCGGCTACTACGACCTGGTGCACTCCCACTACTGGCTCTCCGGCCATGTCGGCTGGCTGGCCGGCGAGCGCTGGGGCGTCCCGCTGGTGCACGCCATGCACACCATGGCCAAGGTCAAGAACGCCGCGCTGGCCGTGGGCGATACCCCCGAGCCGGCCGCCCGGGTGATCGGCGAGACCCAGATCGTCCGGGCCGCGGACCGGCTGATAGCCAACACCGCCGAGGAGGCGGACGAGCTCGCCCGGCATTACGAGGCCGAGCCGGACAAGATCGCGGTGGTGCACCCCGGCGTCAACCTCGACCGCTTCCGGCCCACCGGCGGCGACGTCGCCGAGAGCCGGGCCGCCGCCCGCGCCCGCCTCGGCCTGCCGCAGGACGCGGTCATTCCGCTCTTCGCCGGCCGAATACAGCCGCTGAAGGCCCCGGACATCCTGCTGCGCGCGGCCGCCGCCCTGCTGGAGGGGGACCCCTCGCTGCGCTCCCGTCTGGTGGTGCCCGTGGTCGGCGGGCCCAGCGGCAGCGGTCTGGCCAAGCCCGAGGGCCTCCAGAAGCTGGCCGCCCGGCTCGGCATCGCGGATCTGGTGCAGTTCCGCCCGCCGGTCGGCCAGGAACAGCTCGCCGACTGGTACCGCGCCGCCTCCGTGCTGGTCATGCCCTCGTACAGCGAGTCGTTCGGACTGGTCGCCATCGAGGCCCAGGCATGTGGCACCCCGGTCATCGCGGCCGCGGTCGGCGGGCTGCCGGTGGCGGTGCGCGACGGCGTCAGCGGCTTCCTCGTCGCCGGCCATGACCCGGCCGACTACGCCCGCGCGCTCGCCCGCTTCGTCGCGGACCCGGCCCTGCCCGCCCGTATGGGCACCGACGCGGCCCGGCACGCCCAGTCCTTCGGCTGGGACACCGCCGCCGCGGCGACCGGTGACGTCTACACCGCCGCCATGCAGGAACACCGCCGTCACCTACGATCGCTCCATGGGTGACACGGGCGAGGACCACGGCGTGAGCAGGACGACGGGGCAGGCCGGGCCGGCCGTGCCCCCGGGGGCGACCGCGCACGACGTGATCGAGCAGACGCTGAACGACGCCGGCCTCGACTGGGAGTCCCCCTCCCACGGCACCTACGTCATCAAGCTCCCCGGCACCCGCAAGCTCTCCACGACCTGCTCGCTGATCGTCGGCCGGCACTCGCTCTCCATCAACGCCTTCGTCGTCCGCCGGCCCGACGAGAACCACGAGGCCGTGCACCGCTGGCTCCTCGAACGCAACACCCGCCTCTACGGCGTCGGTTACGCGATCGACAAGCTCGGCGACATCTACCTCGTGGGCAAGCTCCCGCTGGCCGCCGTCACCCCCGACGAACTCGACCGCATCCTCGGCACGGTCCTGGAGAACGCCGACGGCAGCTTCAACACCCTGCTGGAGATGGGCTTCGCCACGGCGATCCGCAAGGAGTACGCCTGGCGGGTGTCCCGCGGCGAGTCCACCCGCAACCTCGAAGCCTTCGCGCATCTGACCCAGCGGCCCTCCGCGTAGCAGCCGTACGCCGAAGGGCCCGGCCGGGGGAGCGGCCCGGGCCCAAGCCGCCCGCCCCCGTCACGCCACCGGCTCGCCCGCCCCCACCGGCGCCCCGGCCTCCCGCCCGCGCCCGGAAGACGACCCCTGCTCCGCCGACTCCTGCGTGCCCACGGCTGGCCGGCCCGCGGCCACCGCCCCCGTGCCCTCCTCCTCCGGCAGGCCCCGGAGCAGCAGCCCGTAGCCCACCGCCGCCACCGTGCCCACGGCCGCGCAGCCCGCCCACAGGACATCCGCCCCGTACTGGTCGATGACCACGCCGCCGAGCAGAGGGGCCACCAGGGAGGCGACCGACCAGGACAGGGTGTACATGCCCTGGTAGCGGCCGCGGCCGTGCAGCGGGGACAGTCGCACCACCAGCCCCATCTGGGTGGGGGAGTTGATGATCTCGCCGAGGGTCCAGACGGTGACGGCGACCGCGTACATGGCGACCGAGCCGGCCAGCGCGGTCAGCCCGAAGCCGTAGCCGGCGAGCAGCGCGGAGCCGATGAGCAGCAGGGCCGGGCTGCGGTGTTCGATGAAGCGCGTCACCGGGATCTGAAGCAGCACGACGAGGACGCCGTTGACCGCGATGACCATGCCGAACTGGGCGCTGGAGAAGCCGTCCTGACCCATCGACACGGGCATCGAGACGTATGCCTGCTGGAAGAGCAGCGCGAGCAGCAGGTTGAGGCCGACGACGGTCATGAACCGGCCGTCGCGCAGGACGGTCAGCATGGAGACCGGGGCGGGGGCCGGACCGGTGGCACCGTCGCCCGGGCCGCCCGGGCCGCCCGGGCCGCCCGGGGCGCTCTGGGCGGGCCGCGATTCCGGGAGCTTCCAGAAGACCACCAGCGCACAGGCCAGCACGAGCGTGGCCTCGCCCACGAAGAGTGCCAAGTAGCCGTGTTCGGCGATGAGTCCGGCGGCGGTGGAGGAGATGGCGAAGCCGAGGTTGATCGCCCAGTAGTTCAGGGCGAAGGCGCGGACGCGGTCCTCGGGGGCGACGATGTCCGCCATCATCGCCTGGACGGCGGGGCGGGAGGCGTTGCTCGCCATGCCGACCAGGCCCGCCACCACCGCGATCGCGACCGGGTCCGTCATGAAGCCGAGCAGCAGGACGGACGCCGCCGTCGACAGCTGCGCGATCAGCATGGTGGGCCGCCGGCCGAGCCGGTCGGTCATCACCCCGGCACCCACGGACGAGATCACGCCGCCCAGCCCGTGCAGCGCCGCCACCAGTCCCGCGTACGAGGCCGAGTAGCCGCGCTCGACGGTCAGATAGAGGGCGAGGAAGGTGGCGACGAAGGCGCCCAGCCGGTTGACCAAGGTGCTGGTCCACAGCCACCAGAACTGCCGGGGGAGGCCGGAGACGCTCTCCAGGGCGGCCCGTCGGAAAGCGGACCGCCTGGTGAGGCCGGGCGTGGATGCGGACATGACATTTCCCCCGTCTAATGGTGAAGCGGTGCGTGGCAGGGATGCGGGCGGGTCCGGCCGCGGCGGGCGCCGGAAGGGCGGGCGGCGGGCACGGAAGAGGCGAGCGGTGTAAGTGGTGACTACGGCATCCGCACCCTACTGATCGCCCGGCCCGGCCCGCCACTCAATTGACGGGAAGCGTCAAACGTCGTCGGGGATCCCAGCTCCTGGACCGGCGCCGGGCCTGGTCCGGACGTCGATTACGCTCGACGCCATGGCCGACGCACCGTACAAGCTGATCCTCCTCCGCCACGGCGAGAGCGAGTGGAACGCGAAGAACCTGTTCACCGGCTGGGTGGACGTCAATCTCAACGAGAAGGGCGAGAAGGAGGCAGTCCGCGGCGGAGAGCTGCTCAAGGACGCCGGCCTGCTCCCCGACGTAGTGCACACCTCCCTCCAGAAGCGCGCCATCCGCACCGCGCAGCTGGCCCTGGAGTCCGCCGACCGGCACTGGATCCCGGTCCACCGCAGCTGGCGGCTGAACGAGCGCCACTACGGTGCGCTCCAGGGCAAGGACAAGGCGCAGACGCTGGCCGAGTTCGGCGAGGAGCAGTTCATGCTCTGGCGCCGCTCGTACGACACCCCGCCGCCCGCCCTGGAGGACGGCGCCGAGTTCTCCCAGTCGGACGACCCGCGCTACGCGTCGATCCCGCCGGAGCTGCGCCCGAAGACCGAGTGCCTCAAGGACGTCGTCGTCCGCATGCTGCCGTACTGGTACGACGGCATCGTCCCGGACCTCCTCGCCGGCCGCACGGTCCTGGTCGCCGCGCACGGCAACAGCCTGCGCGCGCTGGTCAAGCACCTCGACGGCATCTCCGACGAGAACATCGCCGGCCTGAACATCCCCACCGGCATCCCGCTCGCCTACGAGCTGGACGCCGACTTCCGCCCGGTCAAGCCCGGCGGCACCTACCTCGACCCGGAGGCCGCCAAGGCCGCCATCGAGGCCGTGAAGAACCAGGGCAAGAAGAAGTAAGAACGGCGATCAGGCCCCGCACTGCATGTTTCGTGCAGTGCGGGGCCTTCGTTTTCCCTGGGAAATCCGCGTCACCATTTTTCTACTGGTTCCGCGATATGCCGAAATGTCATCGATGCTGCGTCCGGGTTCGGCCGTGAAGTGCATAGTCTCCGATTATTGTCACCATGTGCGCATATGTGGCATCGCGGCCCGCGCGCCCGTCGCTTCGCCGAATTGATGGGCGCTCAGGATTGCTTGTGCGAGACGGAGTTCCCCTAGGGTGTAGCGCAAGGGCGCATGCGCCGGAGTTGTGGATAGCGGGGGAAGGGCAGTGTAAGTGGCTGACCAAGAATCATTCGTCGATCACGCGGAACTGATGAAGCTGGCGAAGAGCTTTGAGCAGCACTCCTACGACCTGGAGTCGGCTCTCAAGAAGTTCGTCGCGGAAACCGGGGAAGAGGCCATCAGTGACGGCTTCGGTGTCCTGACCGAGTCCGAGGAGGTCACCTCGGCGTACATCGAGTACTCCACGGACGTCGCCGGTGCCATGAAGTCCATTTACACGCATCTCGACGCCATCGGCGCCGGCCTGAAGCAGGTCACCGTGAACACGGAGACCAACGACCAGGGTGTCGGCGCGCTCTTCGGTGATCACGGGGGCAAGTGATGAGCGGAAACGAGTCCGTTGCCGAGGAGATCGTCGAACTCGGAATTGAGATCGTCCATCCGGGCGGCCGACCGGACGAGCTGAAAGAGGCCGCCAAGGAGTGGCGTCACCTGAAATCCGAGGTCGACCGTATCTTCGGCGCCCTGGACAAGCAGGTCAACGCCGCGGTCGGGCACACGTGGCGGGGCCCGGCCGCCGAGGCTTTTCACGAGCACTGGAAACAGTGCAAAAAGGCCGCGGACCATGTGACCGAGCATTTCGATGAAGCCGCCGCGGGTCTGGAAAAGGCCGCGAAAGCCATCGAAGAGGTCAACAACGAAATCGAGGACATCTACATCGAGATCGGGATCTCCGTCGGAGTCTCGATCGGTATGTCGTTCGTGACCTTCGGTGTCTCCGCCGCGGTCGGTACCGCCCGAATAGCGATGCTGGCCAAGAAAGCTTTGGACGCGGCCGGCATGCTGGGCCGGATGCTGCGGGCGGTTGCCAATGCGTACAAGGCGTTCAAGGGCATCAACAAGTACACCGAGGCCGCCGCGAAGCTGTTGTCCTCCTTCGCGCTGAACTCCACCACCGGCACCGCCGGCGGCGTGGCCACCAGCCTCATCAGCGGCAAGGGCCCCGAGTGGGGGACCAACCTCATGGGCGGTCTCGCGGGCGCAAGCATCGGTACCGGCGTGGGTGCGGCCGCCACCCGCATGGGCGCCGGCGAGGTCGTCAGCGGTGCCGCGGCCGGCGCGGCCGGTGGGGTCGGCGGCGATGCGCTGGACTCCTGGCGCAAGGGCGAGGACCTCGACATGCGGCAGACCGCGATCACCGCCGTCGCCGGCGGCGCGGCCGGTGGCGCCGGCGCCACGATGCGAAGCATCGACAAGGGCCTGCGCGATATCGCGAACGACCTCAGGGGCACGCACACGCCCGAGAGCCACGACATCGCCCGGGACACCGCGTGGGGCACCACCGTCCCCATCGCCGGCGGTGTCGCGGCGAACGACGGCAAGGACGGCTGGGGCGACGTCGACGACCACAACAAGGACGTACAGTCGGGTGCCAAACAGGGCACCAAGGGGCGCGATGCCTCAGCGACCGACGAGGTACGAGATGTCTTCGGCTGACCACGCCACCACCGCGGCCGCGCCGCCCGCCCTTCGACGGGTGGGCGCGGCCCCACGCCGGGCCGGGGCGTACTTCGGCGCACTGGGTCTGGCGGCCCTCGCCGCCGTCTTGCCGCTGTGGCTCTTCTGCTCGGAACCGGAGCCGCGCCGGACGGCGATACTCGTCGCGCTGGGGTGCGCACTGGCCTGTGTCGGCGCCATCGCCGTGTTCCAGCGCGCGGCAGGGGGACGGCGGACGTACGCCGCGGTCGCCGTCGCCGAGTTCTCGGGGGCAACGGGCGAGCCTGGCGCCGCGGAACCGGACGGGCCGCCCCGGGTGCTGCCCTCGCGCCGGGGCATGCAGGGGCGTTCCTTCGCCTGGTCCCTAGGGGTCTGCACGGCGCTGGTGACCCTTCTCGCGCTGGTGATCGGGGCGCCCCAGCGTCCGGAACCCATGCAGCGGATCGCCGACGCCGGTGCGGAGTTCGCACACGTTCGGGTGGAGAAGGTCAGCGACGTCCAGTTCCACGATCCGAGCAAGGGCCATGACTACTACACCTCGACCGCGGTCGTCCGGCTTGCCCCGAAGGCGGGCGGGCGGCCGGTGACGGCAACCGTCCATCCGGTCACGCCCGACCGTCCGCGCGCGGGTGGCAAGGTCTCGGTCCTCTACGCCCCGGCGCATCCCGGACTGGGCGCCCTCGCGGGGGACGAGCGCAGCCTCGGTGCGGCGCTGGAGGGCTCCACGATGGGGACCGGCCGCGTCTTGATCATCGGCATCGCCTGGGCCGCCGGCCTCGTCCTCTCCGTGGTCGGCCTTTCCCTGCGCCATGGATTCCGTTCCTTCTCCCGGCTGGGCGGCACCGATATGGCCGTGCGCGGGACATGCCTGGGGCCCGGATTCTGGCAGCGGGACTCCCAGAAGCAGATGTGCCTGAAAGTTGTCACCGCGTCATCCCGCACCGCGCATTTCCTGGCCGCTGTCGGAGAAGAACATGTCCCCGATTCCCTGACGGGGCAGCAACTGTGGCTGTGCTGGGCCGCCCGGAGCGGCGCCGACGGCGGGCGGTCATCCGGGGGCGACACCCCGGCGGCGCTGGTGTCCGACGACGGCTGGGTGATGCACGGGACGCTCAAGGCCGACGATGCGCAGATGATGGCCGCCGAGGGCGTCTCCGTCGAAAAGGCCGCCGCGGGCAACGGCGAGTCGCGCGCTCTGCGGCTCTGGGACCCGCACTCCGCGTGGCCGCTTTACGTGGCACCGTCGGTGCTGGTGCTCGCCGCGGTGCTCATCGGCTGCGCCGCGCTGCTGACCTTCGACATCACGGGCGTCTGGCGCTGGGTGACCGGCATCGCCGGCGCCGTCGCCGGGCTGGCGCTCGTCCTTCTCGTGACGGCTGCCCCGCACGCGTCGAAATTCCGCGCGGCCATGTCCGAGGGCGGGACGAATCCGGCCTGAGTCCCTCCGGGGACATGCCGGAGGGCAAACGCAAGGAGACAAACGAAGGGCCCGCCCCGTAGATGCGCCCCGGCCAGGCGCATGCAGCATGGAAGAGGGGGTGTCGTCTGCAATCTGGAGGATGAGCCCGATGCCCAAGTTCATGGACATCCATCACGGTATGAAGGGCCTCACGGCCGATGAGTTCCAAGCCGCGCATCAGGCCGATCTCGCTATCCAGAGCGAGGAGGGCGTGACCTTCGAGCACGCCTGGGCCGACACCGAGTCCGGCGATGTGTTCTGTCTGTCGGAAGCGCCGTCGGCGGGAGCGGTGCAGCGCATACACGAGCGCGCCGGCCACAAGGCGGACGAGATCCATCCGCTGGCGATCATGCTGTGACGACGGCGGAATGACGGGAATGCGTGCGGCCCCGGCCGGAGGGTCGTGAAGACCGACCGGCCGGGGCCGCCGTGGCGCTGTGCCGTCGAGGTCGCTAGCAGCCGCCGCCGCACTGGCACGGTCCGCCCGACTGGCAGCCGCAGCTACAGCCGGGGCCGCAGCCACAGGCGCCGAGCAGCGGGAGCCGCGGGCGGTCGACGGCCGTCGGAGCCTCGGCCGCGGGGTTGGGGGAGTCCGCCATGGGTGCCATGCATTGCCTCCTAGGGGTCACCTGCTGCCCATTGCAAGCCCGGGTGACGAGGCGCGTCAACGGCGCGCGGAAGCACACGTCAACGGCGCACGGTGGCTCATGGGGCGGACCCGCACCCTCCGCCCGCCGGTGCCGTCAGGCCCCCTCCACCGCCGTCGGCGGGGCGATCTCGTCCGCGTGCTCGCCCGTGACCAGGTAGACGACCCGCTTGGCGACGGACACCGCGTGGTCCGCGAAACGCTCGTAGTAGCGGCCCAGCAGGGTCACATCCACGGCCGTCTCGATGCCGTGCTTCCAGCGGTCGTCCATCAGGTGCTGGAAGAGCGTGCGGTGCAGCATGTCCATCGCGTCGTCGTCCTGCTCCAGCTGGAGCGCGAGGTCGACGTCCTTGGTGATGATGACCTCGGCGGCCTTGGCCATCAGGCGCTGCGCCAGCTGCCCCATCTCCAGGATGGTGGCGTGCAGATCCTGCGGAACGGCCGACTCCGGGAAGCGCAGCCGGGCCAGCTTGGCCACGTGCTGGGCCAGGTCGCCGGAGCGCTCCAGGTCGGCGCTCATCCGCAGCGAGGTGACGACGATCCGCAGGTCGGTGGCGACCGGCTGCTGCCGCGCCAGCAGCGCGATCGCACGGGCCTCCAGGTCGCGCTGGAGATCATCGACCTTCTCGTCGCCGGCGATGACGTTCTCGGCCAGCTTGAGGTCCGCGTCGAGTATCGCCGTGGTGGCGCGCCCGATCGCGGAGCCGACGAGCCGGGCCATCTCGACCAGGCCCTCGCCGATCGAATCCAGCTCCTCGTGGTACGCGTCCCGCATCAGTGACCTTCTCTCGCTTCGATGTGGTGGTGTGGCGTGGGGTGGGAGGTGGAACGGGGTGCAGGGTGACCTGTGCCCACGCTCTCACGGCCGGTGCCCGCGCGGCCCGGATCCCGGAGGAGCGCTCCGCGGAGCCGGTACTCCGCGGTGCCGTGCTCCGGAGGGGCGCCCGCCCGCGGTCGCTCAGGGTGTCCGGTCGCGGGTCGGAGCGGAACCGGTCCGGCACCCGCACCCTCACCCTGCGGGCGCCGCGCGACCTCCGGTGCCACCGGGGGTGAACCGGCACCGACATGAAGGTGAACTCTGGGCGACGCATCCGCTGCCCCGGGGCCGGCCGGGCGGTTCACCTGGTCGTGCGCCGGAGCGGCCGGGCGCACGCGCCGGTTTCCCTAGGGGCGTCCGGCGGTCGGGCACACGTTCCGCACCGGCCTCCGGAGTGAACCCGTCGGGACGCCACGGTGAACTCTGGGCGACGGCTGTTCGAGCAGGGCCTCGCACGGCTGGGGAAGTGTCCGACCCGGCGCATAACCTGGAGTCATGAACGTGGATGCGGCCGTCGCCGCAGTGGCAGCGATCGCCGGCTTGTGCACCGGCGTCTTCGCCATGCTGGCGTTCCGCTGGAGCGAGCGCGATCAGGCCAAGCCCACCCGCAGCTCGCTGCACACCGACGCCGCGCTGCCGCCCGGCGTCGACACCGTGCTCTCGGTGCTCCGCTCCTCCGCGGTGGTGCTCGACGAGGCCGACGCCGTCGTCAAGGCCAGCTCCGCCGCGTACGCCCTCGGGCTGGTCCGCGGCGGCAAGCTCGCCGTCGAACCGATGATGCAGATGGCCCGCGACACCCGCAGGGACGGTGAGATACGCCAGGTCGAGCTGGATCTCCCGCGCCGCGGCACCGGCCGCGGCGAGGCCCTCGCGGTCTCCGCCAGAGTCGCCCCACTCGGCTCCCGGCTCGTCCTGCTGCTGGTCGAGGACCTCACCGAGGCCCGCCGCATAGAGGCCGTCCGCCGCGACTTCGTGGCCAACGTCAGCCATGAGCTCAAGACGCCGGTCGGCGCCCTGTCGCTGCTCTCCGAGGCCGTGATGGACGCCAGCGACGACCCCGAGGCCGTCGAGCGCTTCGCCGGCCGGATGCAGAACGAGGCCACCCGCCTGACCAGCCTCGTCCAGGAGCTCATCGATCTCTCCCGGGTGCAGAACGACGACCCGCTGGAGGACGCCGAGCCGGTCCGGGTCGACGAGCTGGTCGCCGAGGCGGTGGACCGCTGCCGCCAGCAGGCCGGCGCGAAGCAGATCACGATGGCCGCCGGCGGCACCGCCGAGCTCAGCGTCTGGGGCAATCGCGGCCAGCTCGCGGCGGCCCTGGGCAACCTCGTCGAGAACGCCGTCAACTACTCCCCGGCGCGCACCCGCGTCGGGATCGCCGGGCGCCATGTCTCCGCGCCCGGCGGCGACCTGATCGAGATCGCGGTGACCGACCAGGGCATCGGGATATCCGAGAAGGACCGGGACCGCATCTTCGAGCGGTTCTACCGTGTGGACCCGGCGCGCTCGCGCGCCACCGGCGGGACCGGCCTCGGCCTCGCCATCGTCAAGCACGTGGCCGCCTCGCACGGCGGGGAGGTCACGGTATGGAGCGCCGAGGGACAAGGCTCCACCTTCACCCTGCGTCTCCCGGAAGCCGGGGCCGTACGCGACCGCGAACGGCCCGCCGACCTCTCCGCGGAGGGCCTCGACGACGAGGACCGCCCGTACGAGACCTTCAACGATCCGCTCCCTGCTCACCCAGCCCCGGAGGTCCTTCCGTGACCCGAGTGCTTGTCGTCGAGGACGAGGAATCGTTCAGCGATGCACTGTCGTACATGCTTCGCAAGGAGGGCTTCGAGGTCGCCATCGCGGCTACGGGCCCTGACGGACTGGACGAGTTCGAGCGCAACGGCGCCGATCTCGTGCTGCTGGACCTGATGCTGCCCGGCCTGCCCGGCACCGAGGTCTGCCGCCAGCTCCGCGGCCGCTCCAATGTCCCGGTCATCATGGTGACCGCCAAGGACAGCGAGATCGACAAGGTCGTCGGCCTGGAAATAGGAGCCGACGACTACGTCACCAAGCCCTTCTCCTCCCGCGAACTGGTCGCCCGTATCCGCGCCGTGCTGCGCCGCCGCGGCGAGCCGGAGGAGGTCGCCCCGCAGGCCCTGGAGGCCGGCCCGGTCCGGATGGACGTGGACCGCCATGTCGTCACGGTCGCCGGCGGCAAGGTCGATCTGCCGCTGAAGGAGTTCGACCTCCTGGAGATGCTGCTGCGCAACGCCGGCCGGGTGCTGACCCGTATGCAGCTCATCGACCGGGTCTGGGGCGCCGACTACGTGGGCGACACCAAGACCCTGGACGTGCACGTCAAGCGGCTGCGCGCCAAGATCGAGCCCGACCCGGGCGCGCCGCGCTACCTCGTCACGGTCCGCGGCCTGGGCTACAAGTTCGAGCCGTAAACCGGCCCGCGCAGCGCTGCGCCGTGCGGTGCTGCGCCATGCCACGCGTCAGGGGCGCCCCTCCGGATCGGACGGGCGCCCCTGACGCGTGGTGGTGACGGCCTGCCGCCGTCGTGGGCCGGCTCAGTCCTCGGCGTGGTCCGCCGCGGCGGTCGGCTTGCCCGAACCGGACGGGGACGCCGACCCCGACGGCTTGCCCGAGGGCTTGCCGGACCCGGACGCCGACGGCGAGCCGGACGGCGACGGCACCTTCGAGGGCCCGTAGCCCTCGAAGTAGTTCTTCGCCGGGACGACGAAGGCGTTGATCCGCACCTGGCCGGTGGAGCTGAACTTGAAGGTCAGCGGCTGCGCGTTGCCGTCCTGGACGGCCTCCCGGCCGCTGGCGAGGACGGCCGAGGGGTTGCCCGCGCCGCCGATCACGACGGAGCCGCCGGCGGGCACGGTGATCGGGCCGGAGCCGTGGTCGGCCGGCGCGAGCTTGGCCGTCTGGCCGGTGCCGTCGACGGAGACCGCGGTCAGCTTCTGGTCCTTGATGCCGCTGTTGAACACCGTCGCGGAGACCACGGCCGGGCCCTTGGCGTCCACCTCGGGCTGGGTGATCACGTTGGCGTTCTGGATCTTGATGTCGCCGACGGAGGTCGCGGCGTTGTCCGGCTTGACCGCAAGCGTCTGGGCGTCGTTCCCGGCCCCGCACGCGGACAGCGTGGCGATCGAGAGCGAAAGGACGGTGGCGGCGAGGACGCCGCGTCGAAGGCTGCGGCTCACGGCGGCGGCATCTCCTTGACGAGCTACGGCGGCCGAACGTTCTTGCCCGGTCGCGGATGGACGGCTGGGGCGGCCCTCCGTACGCGTCATGACGACGGGTGCGTAAAGCCGCCCTAAGGGTGTGTCAGCGCCGCTAGGTTACCGAGCCGCCCTCGCGCCGCCGCACCCGACCCGCCCCCAGCGCGATCGGCGGCCCGCCACCGCCGCCCGGGCCCTGTTCCACCGCCCTCGGCACGCGGCCCCGAACGGGAGCCGACGGCGGCCGCCTCCCCGGGAGACGACGGGAGAAGCACCGCGAAACGGGCGGCCGCCCGCGGTACCCGGAACGGCCGGCGGAACGGTTCGCGGAACGGCACACGGAACGGTTCGCAGATCAGACGGAGTCGAGAACGTTCTCAAGAACGGGCATGAATTTTCGGCAAGCGGCCGTTCGGGTGGCGAGCGGCTGGTTTCCTTCCTGGGAAAAGCAGTATTCGCAGGGAATGTGAAGGGCTCGCTGGAATTGATCACACTCTTCGCCCGCCGGTTCGTGATCAATTCCAGAATCCGTCCCAAGAGGTCCCTGAGCGGCCGAACGGAGTACCGGAACTCGCTCGTGTGGATCCGTGCAAACCGGGACGTTCGGCCTGTCGATCATCGCCTTCCCGGTACGTGACGGGCATGTTTCCGCTCACCCGTGCAGCCCCTCCGACCTGCGAATTCCCATCTCCCGAGACCCCTCGCAGCACGTTCCGGTCGCTGTTGTCAAGCCCCGAGATATGCCCTGACCTGCGAAAACGCCATTCAGAACGGCCCGTTCCCGTGTTAGCATGGATAGCCACGGAAGGGGTACCTGTCACATGACGTTCAAGGTTGGCGACACCGTGGTCTATCCCCATCACGGGGCCGCGCTGATCGAGGCCATCGAAACTCGCCAGATCAAAGGCGTGGACAAGACCTACTTGGTGCTGAAGGTCGCCCAGGGCGACTTGACTGTTCGTGTGCCAGCGGACAATGCGGAGTTCGTCGGCGTACGCGACGTGGTTGGTCAGGACGGGCTGGACCGGGTCTTCGAGGTGCTTCGCGCACCGTATGCCGAAGAGCCCACGAACTGGTCCCGTCGCTACAAGGCAAATCTCGAGAAGCTCGCCTCCGGCGATGTGATCAAGGTTGCCGAAGTGGTGCGTGACCTGTGGCGGCGTGAGCGTGAGCGCGGCCTCTCCGCCGGTGAGAAGAGGATGCTCGCGAAGGCGCGCCAGATCCTGGTGAGCGAGCTCGCCCTCGCGGAGAACACCAACGAGGACAAGGCCGAGGCCCTGCTCGACGAGGTACTCGCGTCCTGACGACGCTGAAGCGTTGGCCCTGCCCGGCGTTGGCGCCATCCAACGCAGGTGAAACCAGCGCCAGGAAATCCCAGCCAAGGAAATCCTACGCAGCGACGACGTAGCAATGCCGCGGTGCCCGAGTGACGATCGATTCCCCGAGGGGAACGGTCCGTTGCCGGGCGCTGCGGCATATCTGCGGGTCTTGCGATGGAGCCACGGGGGGCGATCGGCTGGTGTCGACGAGGAACACCGCCCCCCTGTGACGTGCCGGGCCCGGGCAGCTGGCTCGACCGATGTCACGGAAGGGTCCGGTCAAGGCGTCGCGCCCGGCACTCCCCCCGTAGGGGGCACGCCCAGGCCATACCCACCTCGTCCGAGGAAACAAACCTGTCTGCGTCAATTCCGGGCTCGCCCCGGACTCCGGAGCCATCGATGTCAGATCCCTCCCGTCCCCTCCGCACCGCCGCGGTGATTCCCGCCGCCGGCCGCGGTGTCCGGCTCGGTCCCGGCACCCCCAAGGCGCTGCGCACCCTGGGCGGCACCCCGATGCTGGTGCACGCCGTCCGCGCGATGGCCGCCTCCCGCGCGGTCTCCGTGATCGTGGTGGTCGCCCCGCCCGACGGCGCCGCCGAGGTCAGCCGCCTGCTCGACGAGCATCCGCTGCCCGAGCGCACCGACCTGCGGGTCGTCCCCGGCGGCGGGACCCGCCAGGAGTCCGTCCAGCTCGGTCTGGCGGCGCTCCCCGACACCGTCGACGTGGTGCTGGTGCACGACGCCGCCCGGCCGCTGGTCCCGGTCGACACGGTCGACGCGGTGGTCGCCGCCGTCCGCGCCGGTGCGCCCGCCGTCGTCCCGGCGCTGCCGCTGGCCGACACCGTCAAGCAGGTCGATCCGCAGCCGCAGGGCGCCCCCGAGCCGGTGGTCGGCACCCCGGAGCGGGCGCTGCTGCGCGCCGTACAGACCCCGCAGGGCTTCGATCTGGCGACCCTGCGCAAGGCGCATGACACCGTCGTCGAGGGCGAGGGCGCCACCGACGACGCCGGGCTGGTCGAACGGCTCGGCTCGCCGGTCGTGGTCGTTCCCGGCCACGAGGAGGCATTCAAGGTGACCCGGCCGCTGGACCTGGTCCTGGCCGAGGCCGTACTCGCCCGCAGGAGGGCCACCGATGGCTATGTCTGAGCCGAACCCCGCCGGGGCCCCCGCCGCCCCGCTGCTCCCGCTCGTCGGCATCGGCACGGATGTGCACGCCTTCGAGCAGGGCCGTGAGCTGTGGTGCGCCGGGCTGCTCTGGGACGCCGCGGAGAGCGACGGCTACGGCCTGGCCGGCCACAGCGACGGCGACGTGGCCGCCCATGCCGCCTGCGACGCGCTGTTCTCGGCGGCCGGCGTCGGCGACCTGGGGGCGCACTTCGGCACCAGCCGCCCCGAGTGGTCCGGCGCGTCCGGGGTGACCCTGCTGGCCGAGGCCGCGCGGATCGTGCGGGCCGAGGGCTTCACCATCGGCAATGTCGCGGTGCAGGTCATCGGCGTCCGCCCGAAGGTCGGCAAGCGCCGGGACGAGGCCCAGAAGGCGCTCTCGGCGGCCGTCGGGGCGCCGGTCGCGGTCTCCGGCACGACCTCGGACGGGCTGGGCCTGACCGGCCGCGCCGAGGGCCTGGCCGCGGTCGCCACGGCGATCGTCTTCCGTACGGCCTGACCGGGTCCCGCGGGGCCCGGACCGCCTGACGCGGCGCCCGGCATTCCCCCGTACGGCGCGGGAATGCCGGGCGCC
Source organism: Streptomyces sp. NPDC127097 (assembly GCF_042724075.1). NCBI lineage: Bacteria > Bacillati > Actinomycetota > Actinomycetes > Kitasatosporales > Streptomycetaceae > Streptomyces > Streptomyces sp. NPDC127097. The sequence goes on from NZ_JBHXFI010000026.1 coordinate 41,868, forward strand.
GCGCGGGTGTTGGGGGGACCATCGGAGTACTCGTGACCCTCGGAACGGCCCGCAGGAAGGACCCCTCGTGACTGCCACCCTGTCCGACGACCTCAAGCAGCTCCTCGACACCCCGGTCTTCGTGACCGTGGCGACCGTCCAGCCCGACGGCAGCCCCCAGGTCTCCCCGGTCTGGGTGAAGCGGGACGGCGACGATCTGCTGATCTCGACGACCGTCGGCCGCCGCAAGGAGCGCAACCTCCGCCGCGACGCCCGGGTCTCCGTCGTCGTGCAGCCCTTCGACGCGCCGTATACGTACGCCGAGGTCCGCGGCTCCGCCTCGCTCAGCACGGAGGGCGGGCCGGAGCTGATCGACGAGCTGTCGCGGAAGTACACCGGCAAGCCGTACGCGGAGTTCAACCCGGCGTCGGCCGACGACGCCGAGCGGGTCGTGGTGCGGATCACCCCGCGCAAGGTGGTCGGCAGCATCTGACCGGCCCCCGGGCCCGCCCCGGGCGGGGTGACACTTCCGGCGAATCGGGCGGTTGTGGCGGATCTGTTTCCCCGTGGCCCAATGGGTCGCGGGGCACTGCCTCGTTCCGACTACCCTGGTTCCGTGACGATTCGCCTGTACGACACCAGCGCCCGGCAGATTCGCGACTTCACCCCGCTCGTGCCGGGCTGTGTCTCGATCTACCTGTGTGGCGCGACCGTGCAGGCCGCCCCGCACATCGGGCATATCAGGTCGGGACTGAACTTCGACATCATGCGCCGCTGGTTCGCCCACCGCGGCTACGACGTGACGTTCGTGCGCAATGTCACGGACATCGACGACAAGATCATCAAGAAGGCGGCCGAGCAGGGCCGCCCCTGGTGGTCGATCGGCTACGAGAACGAGGTCGCCTTCAACACGGCCTACGACGCCCTCGGCTGCCTGCGTCCCACCTATGAGCCGCGCGCCACCGGCCACATCCCCGAGATGATCGAGATGATGCGCGGCCTGATCGAGCGGGGCCACGCCTACGCCGCCGACGGCAACGTCTACTTCGACGTGAAGTCCTTCCCGGAGTATCTCCAGCTGTCCAACCAGGAGTTGGACAACCTCCGCCAGCCGGAGGGCGAGGGCGAGACCGGCAAGCGGGACCCGCGCGACTTCGCGATGTGGAAGGCGGCCAGGGAGGGCGAGCCCAGCTGGGAGACCCCCTGGGGCCGCGGCCGGCCCGGCTGGCACCTGGAGTGCTCGGCGATGGCCCACAAGTACCTGGGCTCGGCCTTCGACGTCCACGGCGGCGGCGTCGACCTCGTCTTCCCGCACCACGAGAACGAGATCGCGCAGGCCAAGGCGTACGGCGACGACTTCGCCGCGTACTGGACCCACAACGCCTGGGTGACCATGAGCGGCGAGAAGATGTCCAAGTCGCTCGGCAACTCCCTGCTGGTCTCGGAGATGGTCAAGCACTGGCGCCCGATCGTGCTGCGCTACTACCTGGGCACCCCGCACTACCGCTCGATGATCGAGTACAGCGAGGAAGCGCTGCGGGAGGCCGAGTCCGCGTTCGCGCGGATCGAGGGCTTCATCCAGCGCGTGGTCGAGAAGGCCGGCGTCGTCGAGCCCGCGCCCGAGGTGCCGCCGGCCTTCGCCGAGGCGATGGACGACGACCTGGGCGTCCCGCAGGCGCTGGCGATCGTGCACACCACCGTCCGCCAGGGCAACTCCGCGCTGCTCGCCGACGACAAGGAATCGGCGGTGGCCCGGCTCGCCGAGCTGCGGGCGATGCTCGGGGTGCTCGGCCTGGACCCGCTCGACGAGCGCTGGTCCGGCGGCGGCACGGACCGCGGCGACGACCTCCACGGCGTGGTCGACTCCCTGGTCCGCCTGGTCCTCGACCAGCGCCAGGCCGCCCGCTCCCGCAAGGACTACGCCACCGCCGACGCCATCCGCGACCAGCTCCAGCAGTCCGGACTCGCCATCGAGGACACCCCCTCGGGCCCGCGCTGGTCGCTGTCCTGACCCCCGTCCCGCCCGTCACCGGCCACCCGGATTCGACCGCCCCGGTGGCCGCGGGCGACACTCATTCCATACGTACGTCCCCACTCCACGTCGCGAGACGTCGAGAGCAGTGAAGAAACAGGTGACCCATGGCCGGCAACAGCCAGCGCAGGAACCGCCGCACGTCCAACAAGAAGGGCGCGCAGGTCGGCAGCGGCGGCAAGCGGCGCCGGGGCCTGGAAGGCAAGGGCCCGACCCCGCCCGCCTCCGCGCGCAAGGGACACGTCAAGAACCGCGTGGCCAACGCCCAGGCGAAGCAGGCCGCGGCGCGCCGCCCGGCCCCGCGCCGCGGCGGCGCCAAGGGCACCGCGGAGCTGGTCGTCGGCCGTAACCCGGTCTTCGAGGCGCTGCGCGACGGCGTGCCCGCGACGAACCTCTACGTCCAGCAGTTCATCGACACCGACGAGCGGGTGCGCGCCGCACTCCAGCTCGCCTCGGAGCGCGGCGACATCAATCTGATGGAGGCGCCGCGCCCCGAGCTGGACCGGATGACCAACGGCCTCAACCACCAGGGCCTGGTCCTCCAGGTCCCGCCCTACGACTACGCGCACCCCGAGGACCTGGCCGCGGCCGCCTTCGACGACGGTGACGACCCGCTGATCGTCGCGCTCGACGGCGTCACCGACCCGCGCAACCTCGGCGCCGTGGTCCGCTCCGTGTGTGCCTTCGGCGGTCACGGCGTGGTCGTGCCGGAGCGCCGGGCGGCCGGGATGACGGCCGGTGCGTGGAAGACCTCGGCGGGCACCGCGGCCCGTACGCCGGTCGCCCGCGCCACCAACCTGACCCGGACCCTGGAGTCGTACCAGAAGGCCGGTCTGACGGTCGTCGGGCTGGCCGCGGACGGCGAGCTGGAACTCCAGGACGTCGAGGCGCTGGACGGCCCGGTCGTGATCGTCGTCGGCAGCGAGGGCAAGGGCCTGTCGCGGCTGGTCGGCGAGACCTGTGACGTCCGGGTGCGCATCCCGATGCCGGGCGGCGCGGAGTCGCTGAACGCCGGTGTCGCGGCCGGTGTCGTCCTGTGGGAGGCGGCCCGCCGCCGCGGCTGAGTACGGTGCCCCGGGGCGTCCGGCACACCGCCGCGCCACCCCGGGGCACGGCCTGACCCTCCGTACGTCTTCGCCGGATCCCGTGCCCCTTTGACGGGTCTCGGACAGATCGACCCGGTCAAGGCAGTGTCTTTCACGCGAGTCACTCGGTTAGATGAGCGTGGACACCAGAACACCCCGCACGCCTACGGGGGGACGCTCGCCGGGCTTCGATGACGAGCCGGGCCTGAGCTCGGTCAAGGTGCCGTGCGATCCCGCGCAGGTCATCGTCAACCACGCCAGCTTCCGCGTACAGCTCGCCGCGCCCGCGGCGGGCGGCGCCATGGCCGGCACCGCGCACATCCCCGCCGGCCGGGGCCCGTCCGCCGGTGCCAGACGCCGGGCGCCCGTGGTGTGGAGCGGCCGCACCGCACCGGGCGGCACGGCCGGCGCCACCACCCAACTCCTGCACGCGGTACGCGACGCGGGCATCGGCCTCGACGGACCGGGCGAGGACGTCGGCACGACCCAGGTCCTGCCCCGGGTCCGCCTCGACGACGCGCCCCCCGCCCAGACCGTGATCGGCCAGCGCGGCCCCGCCCAGAACGACACCAAGCTGCTGCGCGGCGTACGCCCCGTGGGCAGCGCGTACGCCGACAGCTACGACACCCCCTACCGGGGCACCTCGTACGGCAGCCGCGGTCCGCTCGACGACGGCTACGAGGACGACCGGTTCGAGGCGCCGGACGGCTACGACCCCGGCGGCCGGCGGGGCGCCGACTCCGTGCGGCACGCGTACTACCCCGGCCGCCGGATGAACCTCGGCGTCGTCCTGCTGCCGCTACGCATCTTCCTCGGCCTGATCTCCGTCTACGCCGGGATGGGCAAGCTCTGCGACCCCGTCTACTTCGACGGCGGCGAGCGGGGCTCGATGGTCAAGTGGCTGCTGTCGCTCGACCCTTGGGCGCTGGCCGTGCCGCTCCGCGACTTCGCCGTCTCGCACCCCGTCGGCGCCGGCCTGACCGTCGCCTTCCTCCAGGTCGTCGTCGGTGTGCTGACCATCTGCGGACTGTGGCAGCGGGTCGCCGCGTCGATCGGCACGCTGCTGTCCGCGGCGCTGCTGATGACCGTCAGCTGGCGCACCGTCCCCGCCTACGACGCCCCCGACATCATCTACCTCGCCGCCTGGAGCCCGCTGATCATCGCGGGCGCCCCGGTCTACTCCATGGACGGACGGCTGGCCGGTGAGGCATGGCGGCGGCTCGGCCCCCGCGTAGAGGTGGCCGATCTGCGGCGCCGGGTGCTGCGCCGGGGCGCCGTGATGACCGCGATGGTGGCCGGACTGACCCTGCTCATCGGCTCGCTGCTCGGCGGCGCCGTACGGTCCGCGACGGTCGCGCCCGTACCGCGGCCCGGCGAGCCCGCGATCAACAACCTGCCCGGCTCCCCGCTGCCCCGCCCCGGCAAGCGCGCCACCCGGCCCGGCCACCGGCACACCGGCAGCGCCGCACCGCGCCCCGGGACGCCTTCCGCGGGCGCCTCGCACAAGGCCCGCAAGCCGGGCACCCCGGCCGCCTCGGCCCCCGGCACCGGACGGGCGACGGGCAGCAGCAGCGGCCTCGCGGAACAGCCCGGCGCGACCACCAGCGCACCGCAGCAGACCGTGCCGTCCCGTCGGGCCCCGGTACCGAGCCGGGTGCCGCCCTCGGCCGGCGGCACCGGCGGCGGCACCACCGGCAGCAGCGGCAGCAGCAGCGACTCCGGAGGCGACTCCGGCCGCGACGCCCTGGGCGGCCTCCTGGGCTGACACCCACCGCTCCCACACCGTCCCCGATCGCCCCGATCTCCCCGTACGGCTCTTCTGCACCGGCCGTCAGGGGGAGGGAGGAGCGGTCGGGGACAGTCGTTGTGTGGGGACGGCGGAGGCCGGTGGGGGATGTCGTGCACGGCCGAGGGCGGCGGGTGGACGCGGCGTACGGCCGACGTGGCGGCGCCGTGGGGGCCGTGGGGGCCGTGGTGGGAGGGCGGAGGTGCCGTACGACTTTCCGGGCTCCAGGGGCCCGCCCCCGCCCTGCCCGCCCCCGCCCCGCCTGCGCCCGCTCAACGCCCCTGGGCGCTCAGCTCCTTGGCGGCCTCGGTGAGGTCCTTGGCGGTGTCGATGGCGCGCCAGTAGGCGCCCTGGGGGAGCGGGAAGCCGGCCAGCCGGCGTTCGCGGGCGAGGCGCGGGAAGGTGGTGCGCTCGTGGTCGCCGCGGTCCGGGAGCAGGCCCGTGAAGGTGGCGGAGAAGACGTAGACGCCGGCGTTGATGAGATACGGCGAGGGCGGCGACTCGATGAAGTCCAGCACATGCCCGAACGCGTCGGTCTCCACGGCGCCCCAGGGGATGTGGGGGCGGGCCAGCGCGAGGGTGGCCTCGGCGGCGCGCTCGTGGTGGAAGGCGGCCATGTCGCGGAGCGGGAAGCGGGTCCAGATGTCGCCGTTGGTGGCGTACCAGGGTTCGTCCGGGCGGGGCAGTGAGCCGGCCGCGTACTTGAGGCCGCCGCCGCGGCCCAGCGGCTCGGTCTCGACAACGGTCGTGACGCGCAACGGGAGTTCGGCCCGGTCCAGCCAGTCCTGGAGTACTCCGGCGAGGTGCCCGCAGGAGATGACCGCGTCCGTGACGCCTTCCTCGGCCAGCCAGTTCAGCTGGTGGCCGATGATCGGGGTCCCGGTGCCGGGAATCTCGACCATCGGCTTGGGGCGGTCGTCGGTGTACGGGCGGAGACGTGAGCCCTGGCCGCCGGCCAGGACCACGGCCTGCGTGGGGTAGGGATGCGGGGCACCTGTCATGGATCGCACCCTATGCGGTGCGAGCGGGGGTCACTGGGCGGCGGCGACGCCGGTGGCGAAGGAGGTGTCGCAGACCGGGCGGGAGAATGCCTGAGCGCGGTGTGCGGCGCCGTACTTGGCGACCGCGGCGCGGCCGAGGTCACGGGCGATGGAGACGCAGTGCTTGGCCAGCGAGGGCCGCTTGGTGGTCGCCTCCTGGAGGTGGGTCAGGGCGACGCCCGGGTCCTTCTCCTGGAGCTCGACCAGGAGGCGCTTGCGCAGGGCCTCCTCGGGGGCGCGGGCGGCGGTCTTGGTGACGGCCTGGCCGGCGGCCGCGGTCAGTACCTGGGAGTCGGTGGCCGTCGACGCCCAGGGGACGGCGGTGACGGCGAGGGTCCCGGACAGCACCAGGACGACGGGAAGGACGAGGGCGAGAGTTCTGCCGATGCGGCGGGCTGCGGAGTTCACGGTCGCGATCGTAGCGAGGAGTGATGATTTGGCGACATTTGGTCACCTTATCGGGGGACGCAATGGCTCGTCGGTGCGGTTGTGGGGTTGACGCACTGGTGCGGAAAGTCGGGTTATGTCCCTATGGTGCCGACTTGGGCTTGGCGGCGGGGGTGCGGGAGTTGTTGCCGGCGGATGCCGCGGCGGTGCGGGGGTCGGTTGCGGGGGCGCGGCGGCGGTGCGGGAGTTATTGCCGGCGAACGCCGCGGCGGCGGCCCCGGACGTGCCCGGGACCGCCGCCACGTTCGCTCTCCGCCCGTGTCAGTCGGTGAGGCGCTCCCCGGACGAGGTCGAGAAGACATGCGTCTCGCCCGCCCGCGGCACGACGTGCAGCCGGCTGCCCTTCTCCGGGACCTGGCGGCCGTTGACCCGTACGACGAGATCCTTGACCTCGCCGCCGACCTCCGCGGTGCCGTACACATAGCCGTCGGCGCCGAGTTCCTCGACGACATTGACCGTGATGGCCAGACCGGCGGGCGCGTCCGCGGACTCCTTGGACAGCGACTGCGCGGCGGCGCCGTTCTGCTCGACGATGTCGAAGTGCTCGGGGCGCACGCCCACGGTCACCGTCCGGTCGCCCTTGTCGGCCGCCGAGGCCAGCGCCTCACGATTGACCGGGACGACGCTGTTGCCGAACTTCACCCCGCCGTCGGTGATCGGCACCTCGACGAGATTCATCGCGGGCGAGCCGATGAAGCCCGCCACGAACAGGTTCGCCGGCCGGTCGTACATGTTCCGCGGCGAATCGATCTGCTGGAGCAGGCCGTCCTTGAGCACGGCGACCCGGTCGCCCATCGTCATCGCCTCGACCTGGTCGTGCGTGACGTACACCGTCGTGATCCCGAGCCGGCGCTGGAGCCCCGCGATCTGCGTACGGGTCTGCACGCGCAGCTTGGCGTCCAGGTTGGACAGCGGCTCGTCCATCAGGAAGACCTGCGGCTCCCGGACGATCGCCCGGCCCATCGCGACCCGCTGCCGCTGGCCACCGGACAGCGCCTTGGGCTTGCGCCCCAGGTACTCGGTCAGATCCAGGATCTTGGCCGCGTCCTCGACCTTCTGCCGGATCTCGGCCTTCGGCACGCCGGCGATCTTGAGCGCGAAGCCCATGTTGTCGGCGACCGTCATGTGCGGATACAGCGCGTAGTTCTGGAACACCATGGCGATGTCCCGGTCCTTGGGCGGAAGGTGGGTGACATCGCGGTCCCCGATACGGATGGCGCCTCCGTCGACGTCCTCCAGCCCCGCGAGCATCCGCAGCGAGGTGGACTTGCCACATCCGGAGGGGCCGACCAGAACAAGGAATTCGCCGTCTTCGATGGCGATGTCCAGTTTGTCGACGGCGGGCTTGTCGGAACCCGGGTAGATGCGGGTTGCCTGGTCATACGTGACCGTAGCCATGGTGAAAGTCCCTTCACCGGCAGGAACGTGCCGGACGATCCGAGTAAAAGGAGTGGTGTAGTCCACTGATATGGACTCTCCGTGACGCTACCCGCGGCGGGCCCCGATGTCAGTAGCCCGGCAGTCACGAAATGGGAACCGGCATCCGGCGCGCCTGGGTACACTGCTTCACGCACGCCTCCTTAGCTCAGCTGGCCAGAGCACCGCTCTTGTAAAGCGAAGGTCGTCGGTTCGAATCCGACAGGGGGCTCTTAGCTTGAGCAGGGAAGAAGCCCCGGGCCGGATGTGGCCTGGGGCTTCTGACATCTACGGGTGACATCAACGGGGACGGTCGGTCGCCCGTCAGCCGTGATCAGTCTCGGTCGAGCCGCCGTTTCAGCAGCCGGTCCATGTGGCTGATCGCTTCCCGTTGGGTGTCCTGGGCGACGTGGGTGTAGACGTCCATGGTCATGCTGATCTGGCTGTGGCCGAGGATCTCCATCAGGACGCGGGGAGCGACGCCGGCTGCCGTGAGCAGGGTGGCGCAGCCGTGCCGGGCGTCGTGGAGACGGATGGTGCGGAGGCCGGCCGAGGCGGTCAGCCGGGAGAAGGAGCGGTTCAGGTTCCGCGGCTCGATGGGGCGACCGGAGCGGGTGGTGAAGACGAGGCCGGCTGGGTCGATCTTGGTGCTCCGCTTCTCTGCCTCGTGGGCTTGGCGGAGCCGGTGCCAGCGGAGAGCGGCCAGGCAGATCAGGGGCAGCGGTACGGGGCGGATCTTCCCGGTCTTGGTGGTGTCCTGGTACAGCTCGCCGCCGATGCGCTGCACCTGGTTGCTGATGCGGATCACCCGGCCGTCGAGGTCCACGTCCGACCAGCGCAGGCCGAGAACCTCACCGCGGCGGAGGCCCATCGCGATGGCGAGGACGAAGGCCGCGTAGAGCGGGTCGCGGCGGGCCTCTTCGAGGAACGTGAGCGTCTCGTCCAGCGACCAGGGCGTGGTCTCGCGGCTGACGACCTTGGGGGCCTCTACGAGCGAGGCGACGTTGCGCGTGACCAACTCCTCCCGGGTGGCTGCTGTCAGGGCAGTGCGGAGCACGCGGTGAGCTTCCTTGGCCGTTGCGGGGGAGGACTTGCGGGCAACGTCGGCGAGGAACACTCGGACGTGACGCGGGCCGAGGGTCTCCAGCCGTTTCGTGCCGAGCAGAGGCACGAGGTAGAGCCGTACGTGCATCGCGTACTTGCTGTACGTGCTGCGCTTCCGGTTCGGCTTGATCACGTTGTCCAGCCAGTACGGCAGCCACTCGGCGAGCTTGGCCGACCGGGTGGGGACGGGGACGCCACCGTCGACCTTGGCGAGGAGTTCGCGGCGCTTGGCGTCGCACTCTGCCCAGGTCTTGCCGTAGGCGAACTTGCGGGCCCGGGTGCCGTCGGGCTGGAGGACGTATACCGCGCACTGGTAGCGGCCGTCCTTGCGCCTTGTGATGGTGCCGGCGCCGTTGGGGTTGCGCTTGCGCTGCTGTGACATCAGGCGGCCTCCTCGATCCGGTTGCGGATGTAGTCGTGCAGCGCGTTCTCGGGGATGCGGCGGGCGCGGCCCTCGGTGATGGAGATGAGGCGCTTGGAGCGGATCAGGTCGTAGACCTTGGAGCGGCCGAACTTGAGCTGCGCCATGACCTCAGGCACGGTCAGCAACTGGCTGGTGTCGGTGGTCATGTCCAGTCCTCCTCGGCTTCGAGCTCGGCACGGGCTTGGCGTGCGGTTTCGCGGTTGGTCTGGATGTCGCGGGCGATGGTGGCGGCGAGGGCGGACTCGCCGGGGGTGTGGCCGTGGCCGGCGTACTGCCAGTCGGTCAGGACGAGGACGGTGTCCGGCTCCGGGGGTTTGAGGCCGAGGGCTTGGTGTTCCTGGGCGGCGCGGAAGTCGGCGCGGGCCGCGCGCAGCTCGCCGAGGGTGGTCGAGTAGCGGCGGGACTTGGAGGAGAAGTGGCCGCGGAAGCCGAGCATGTGGGCCCAGGCCCAGAGGCGGCGATCCGGGTAGAGCGGGTCCAGGGTTTTGCACGCGGTGATCAGGCAGCGGGTGTGTTCGGGGACCTGGTGGCGGTCCAGTTCGGCGAGTTCGCCGATGCGCCGGTCGAGGGTGCCGGTGGTTTCGGCGGCCTTGGTCGCGTACTTCGCGACGTAGGAGGCCACGGCCTGTTCGGTGATGTCGGAGTTGTCGTCGAATGCCTTGACCGGCCGTACGTCCAGCTGCGTGCCCCAGCGGAAGGTACGGGCGGGCTGGTCGCCTGCGGCCGGGGCCGTGACCGAGGTGTAGGAGTGTGTGACGGCGGCGCGGATCGAGTTGGTCAGTAGGTCGACGCTTGCCCAGGACGGCGGTGGTGTTCCGGGCCCGTCCGGTCCGTCGATGCGGATCACGGCATGGAAGTGGAGGGCGCCGCGCTGCTGGAACTCGGCGACCTTGCCGTAGGAGAGGCGGGCCGATTCTTTGAGGTCGCGTTGGGTGAGGCCGGCGCGGGCGGCCAGTTCGCGGCGGAGGCGGGTGGTGAAGCGTTGCCAGAGGTCGCCCGCGTGGTTGTTGAACAGGACGGCGGCGGCGTAGTCGTACGTCTCGGGAGCCAGGGCGGTGCCGAGTGCCGGATCGTTCGTGCCGTGATGCGTGCCGCAGCGGCAGACGCCTCGGTCGGGCCGGTTGTGCACGGGGCCGAAGGAGGGCGCGGTGAGGGTGGTGAAGACGCGGGGGTGGTCTCGGACGGTGCCGGGGATGTCTCGGCGGTCGTCTCCCGCGAGGCCGGCGCGGATGAGGTGGTAGGTGTCCCCGGCGTAGGTCCAGGCGCAGGCGGGGCAGCGGGAGGCGCGGCGGTTGCCGCAGGCGAGGCGGAGGCGTCCGCCGGGTTCAGACGCGGTCGAGTAGTGGTGCAGGGTCTCGCCCGACGTGCGGTCCTTGGTGAGGGTCCAGCCGGTGAGGTGGATGGGGTCGGAGCAGCCGCCGGTGCGGTGGATCTGGTCTGCCCAGCGGTCGTAGTCGGGGGCCGAAGCTACCCTCAGCAGGTCGCCGAGGGTGGTCGGGTCAAGGAGTGCGTCAGGCACGGGCGACCTCCCACGTACGTGGGTGCGGTCGGTCATGATGGGGCTTCCTTCCGGATCTGTGGTTCGGGCAGGAGCACGGCTCCCGGGCGGCGGAGACTTGGCGGTTGAGGCCGCCCGGGAGCCGGTCAGCGGTGCGTGCGCCCGGAGGCGAGCAGCGAGCGGAGGACGACCGCGCAGACGGCGACGGACACCCCGCTGATGGCGACCGCCAGGAGCATCGAGACCAGGACGGCGCCGACGACCAGGGCCACGGCCGTGCCGCCGCCGAGGAGGGCGAGCGCGTTGCCGGGCGTGAGCTGAACCGCGGGGCGGGACGAGGACTGACCGACCGGGGCCGGCGGCGGCGTGTGCATCGGTTCGACGGAGGGCTGGATGACGAGCCCGGTCGGCGTCGGGTTGGTCGGGACCTTGGGACGGAACATGGTGGATCTCCCTTCTGCGGGCGTTACTTGACGGCCGTGTCGATGGCGGAGGCCAGGAAGCTGTCGGCGAGGAGGTAGCCGCCGAGGAGGAACACGGCCACGAGCCACCAGGGCGGGCGGATGAGCTTGATGCCGAGGTAGCCGACGGCGATCAGGGCAAGCCAGAGCGGGACGTCCATGGGATCTCCTCAGCTGGTCAGCGGACGGTGCAGCGGTGAGTGCGGGCGGCGAGCTGGGCGGCCGAGCGGCTGGAGAAGTCGGCGGACCAGCCGCAGCGGTCGGCGGTGCAGACAGCGGCGTGCTTGGTGCGGCCGTAGCGGTCGCGGTAGGTGCCGATCTGTACGGGGCCGATCCGCATGACGGAGTGGAAGTGGTCGCGGGCGGGCATGGTGGTTCTCCTTGCTGATCAGGTGAGTTGGGCGGCGATGGAGTCGGCGAGCTGGGGCGGGACGCCGAGGCGAGCCCGCAGGGTGTCGACGTCGATCTGGTCTCCGGTCCGGGCGCGGTGCTCGTCGGCGACCTTGCGGGCGTGGGCGACGAGCGCGGCCGGGACGGGGGCAGGCGCGGGGGCGGACCGGTGCGGTTCGGCGGGTGGTTCCGCCGAGGGGAGGTCGACGGCGTCCAACTCGGGCGGCTCGGACGGAGGTTCAGCTGTCGGGACCGGAGCGGGTACGGGAGCGGATGCCGGAGCCACGTCGGCCGTCGGGGCAGAATCGGCGGGCTCGGCCGCACCCCGTGTATGAGCCAGCAGAGTCCCACCGAGGAAGGCGAGTGCCGGCCATCCGGCGACGCCGAAGCGGAGCCAGGCGGGCGGGTGCCGGAGGTCGAGGAACCCGGCGGTCGCGACGTTGGCGCCGAGCGAGGCCACCAGGGCGATCACGAACCAGCACCAGGCGAGCCGGGACGGGCCGTCGTTGCGGAGGCGCCGCCAGGCCGCGACCAGCAGCAGGTCGACGCTGATCGGGTAGGCCCACGCCTTCCAGCCGTCCTGTCCGGCAGCGGCGGCCAGGTCATGGAGGTGGGCGAAGGAGAGCGCTCCGGCGATGACGGCTTGTACGAGGACGGCGTCCGGGCGGATGCGTCCCATGTCGGTGCTCCTTCCGGAATCTGGCATGGAGGGGGTAGGGACGTGGCGCATCGAGGTAGCGCCGACCTTGGGAGCGGGAGGGTCAGGCAGTCGTGGTGGACGCCTTGTTGAGCACCACGGCGTCGGAGTTCGACGAGGCGATAGCAGGCCGGAAGGGCGCGAGCACCGGCAGGTCCGGCGTGCGGTCGGCGTACTTGTTGCAGAGGTTCACTGCTTCGCGCAGCGAGGTGTGCGGGGCCCGGATGCGAGACCAGCCACCAGTCGAGTCACCCACGATGGCGATGCCGGGGGCGTCGGCGGGTATCTGGATGGCGGCCAGTACGGCGTCCGGGCTGATTTCGCCGAAGGCCATGTTGGCGCTGGCCTCGTCGTTGACGCGATGCGCGGTCCGGCCGGTCAGCTGGGCCCGGAGCATGGTGATGCCCTTGCCGAGTTCGGAGCCGAAGCGCTGGCCGCAGATCTCCAGGTAGATGCCGGCAGCACGGCCGAGCTGGGCCAGCCGGACGAGCGCGATGATGATCCGGTCCCGGCGTTTCTCCTCTTCCCTGGAGGCGAAGAGCGCGAGTTCGGACACCTCGTCCACCAGGACCACAACAGGCGTGGGACGCAGGTCCTCGGCCAAATCCCAGATGTCGGCGGCGATCTCCGCGTCCGGGACGTTCACGCTGATGCGCTGTTCCTCGCGGACGAGTTGATAGACGGACTCCATGTGCGCGACCAGGGCTTCGAGCAGATCGAGAGCGGTGTCCTGGTTGTCGGCGAGGGCGGAGAAGCGGCGAGCCAGCGGGTACAGCTCCACCCCCTGCTTGCAGTCGATACCGACGAGCGCGACGTCCTGAGCGGCGAGACCGGCCACCAGGTTGCGCTGGTAGACGGACTTCCCCGACTCGGTGGCGCCGAGGGTGAGCCCGTGCGGGACGGTCCGGTAGTCGCGGTAGTGGACCGATCCGTCCTCGCGCAGCGCGACGGGTACACGCATCGGAGCGCGGTCGATCTTGGCGGGCATCTGCACGCGCTTGAGCACGTCGTAGCCCGTCATCCGCAGTTCGACGACCCCGGAGCGGATCTCCCGGGCGGTGACGCCGTACATCCCGAAGGAGTGCCGGAGCCGGTCGGTGGCGGAGGAGAGGTCGAAAACGTCCTGGCCGGGACGGAGCTTGAGCCGCAGGACGAGCCCGGTACGGCTCGGCCGGAGACGGAGGATGCGTGGGGCACGTGACTCGGGGGCCGGGCGGTCGGTCAAGCGGGCGAGCGCGAGCCGCCAGCGCGGGGGCGGGACCGCCAGGCCACAGGCGTCCATGACCGAGGCGTACCGGACTAAGACGCGCAGCGCGGCGAGGACGACTCCGAAGGTCATCCAGTACCAGGCGGGACGCCGCCACCGCAGCACGAGAGCGGTGGCGACGACCAGCAGCAGTACGACCGAGAGGCGGGCCATGATCAGGCCGCCTCAGCCTGCGAGCCGCCGGCGGCGAGCGAGGTGACGGCCACGGCGCGGAAGGCGATTCCGTGCCGCTTCTGCCCGTTGAACTCGTTCTCCCAGGGACGGGCGATCAGGCCGGTCAGCGCCACCGGCGTACCCATGCCCAGCTCACCGGAGACCCCGCTCTCAGGGACGGTGACGGACAGGATCTCCACCGCGTCGTTGGCGGCAAACATCACGTCCACGGTCATCAGCTTCGCCCCGGTCTCGACGTCGAGGGCGACTTCACCGGTACGGCGGTCCTTGACCTTGATCTGCGGCTGCTTCGCGACCATCACGGTCGCGGCGGAGGTGTCGACGGGGATCTGACGCACTACTGATCACTCCTCTATAGATGCTGAACTCTGTCACTCATGTACATGAGTGACATGAAGAAGAGTGCCTGACTCCTGTACATGAGTCAACCCGCCTCGATGGAGAAGTCGGGGCGGGCTGAGGAGAGTTGAGCGGGCGTCAGTCCGTAGCGGGGATGCGGTAGCTGAAAACGAACTGGTCAGCGGCCATGAGGGTGTCGCAGACCTCCACCACGCGGCCCTCCGTCGTCAGCGCCTCACGGACGAGATGCACCACGGGGGCACCAGGGCTGAGCGCCAACTCGGACGCTTCGGCCTTGGAGGCCGACCGGGCCTGCAAGGTCTCGACGAACTCCGCGAACTCGTGCCCGTGGTCTTCGAGTCGGGCGTAGATGCCGCCACCGCCGGGGTTCTCAGCGAAGAGCTCGGGGATGTCCTTCACGACGTCCCACGGCAGGTACGAGCTAGCCGTCTCGACTGGAGTGCCGTTACGGAAGTACAACCGCCGGCGGGCGAGGACCTGAGTGCCGGGCTCGACCCCGAGGCGATCGGCCACGTCCTCCGGGACTTCCATGGGACCGATGTACAGAACGCTGACCTTGGCCGTGGCTCCCGACTGCGCGGACTCCGCCAGATACGCGGCCTTGCCACCCTGCCGGTGCGAGCGTCGAAAGCGGTCGGAAGAGCGGTGCCGTACCGGCGGCCGGTCCTTCACGATCGAGCCCTTGCCATGGCGGGTCTCCACCAGGCCGCTCGCACGGACCTCCACCATCGCCTTCCGGATCGTGCCGCCTGAGACGCCATAGCGCTCGACCAGCTCCGATTCACTCGGCACCATCTCGCCGGGCTTGAGCACCCCAGCCCTGATCTGCTGCACGAGGTCGTCAGCGATCTGCACGTATCGAGGTACGGCCTTGCCCCCTCCTACCGCGGTTCCCATAATTCTTCCCATCCTCCTATGCTCCTGTACATGAGTAACAGCGCCGCGAAAGCCCAGTCAACGCCACTGCACTCCGTGTCGGTGGCCGGGGTCGTGGTCCGCGAGGACGGCAAACTCCTGACGATCCGGCGGGCCGACAACGGCGCTTGGGAACTCCCGGGTGGCGTGCTCGAACTCGAAGAGGCCCCGGAGGCCGGCGTACGGCGCGAGGTCTGGGAAGAGACTGGCATCCACGTCGAGGTCGACGAGCTCACCGGGGTCTACAAGAACACGACACGAGGCATCGTGGCCCTGGTCTTCCGCTGCAAGCCGGTAGGCGGCGAGGAGCGCACCTCCAGCGAGTCGACGGCGGTCACCTGGCTCACGCCCAACGAGGTGGCGGAGTCCATGTCCGAGGTCTACGCGGTCCGGTTCCTGGATGCCTTGGACGGGGCGGGCCCTCATGTGCGAAGCCATGACGGCAAGCGACTGACGCCGGTGCGATAGAACTTTCCCTACTTCATCAAGGCTCGCTCCGCTCGCTACCTGGCCCGAGGTAGGGAAGCTCAGGAGCACACCACACGTTGGCGCAGGAGCGCTGACGTTCCCGGCCTCCTGGAACTGCAAGCAGTCAGATCAGAGATCAGAGGTGCCGCGCACAGCGCGGCGGCGCCGGCCGTCGCCGCCGCACGGCTCCCTCCTCGTCTTCGCCGCCGGGGCCGCGCGCCGTCGACGCCCGCGCCCACAAGGGGCGAAAGACCAGGCCGGGGGTGGGGGCGGTCGGCTCCACGGCTTTACCCACCTCCCCGATTCGGGTCCCACGTCGAGCAAGACCAGGGGGCCACTCGTTCGAATTCCGGGCAGCTCACAAGCCTGCCCGAGTTGCTGGCAAGCGTATGCCCTCCTGATCATGTTCGACCCCTAACCAGGCAGGACACCAGCCGAAGCCGCCCCACTGACCTCACGTCAGGTGTGCACCCAGTTAAGCCTCGCCCAAACGATTGAATACGGAGACATCGTCAGATGTCGTCCGTACACTACGAGTTGCTTACCGCCCGATTAGGCTTGATGGGGAGAGTAGACAGTGTCCGGAGCGCAAACGCTGATTACGACCGTCTACGAGCAGTGGAAAGGGCAGAACGCCGCCCATATGTCGGATGCTGACGCATGGGAAATCTTTCTCGCTTGGCTGCTTTTGCGCGATAAAGAAGTGACCCTCGATGCCATCAGTGATGGAATCGTTGATGGGTCAAATGATGGAGGTGTCGATGCCATCTACACCTTCCTGGAAGGAAGCATCCTTCCAATCGACCATCAGGTGGTCGAAGATGAGCAGGCTGCGCGAGAGCTACCAGAGGGGCTTGAGCTAGCTCTTTACGTCGTTCAGTCGAAGTTCAGTCAAAGCTTCACCCAGACATCCGTATCGGCTCTTCAGTCCATTCTGCCAACGGCCCTTGATCTAGGGACCGAGCTTAATGAGCTGTCCGACGAACTGAACGAGCCGGTAATCGAAAAGATTTCCATCTTTCGGTCCGCCTACAAGAACCTACTGGTTAGGAGGCCCAAGGTATCCGTGAAGGTGGTGCTTGGAAGCCGTGGTCTCGCAAATCGAGCCAATGTTAACGTGACCAGCCGAGCTGATCGCCTCCGAGAAGAAATTCTCCTAAAGCTTCCGTCTGCCGACGTCAGTGTGGACCTACTTGGGGCTGACGAACTCTGGCGCATGTATGACACGCGTAAAGCCGAAACCCTTACTCTTGAATGCGATGAGGTGTTGACAAGTGGTGAATCGTACGTCGCCTTGGCTCGCCTATCGAGCTTCGTTGGGCTAATCACCGACGAGAACCTAGCGCTTAGGAGGCACATTTTTGAAGCTAATGTTCGAGACTATCAAGGGCAAGTCGCAGTCAATAAAGAGATTTTGAATTCCCTCAACGAAAGTCACAGTCCCGACTTCTGGTGGCTGAATAATGGCGTAACTATTGTTTGCGAAGAGGCGCATAGTGTAGGGAAGACTTTCGCGCTGAAGAACATTCAGATCGTTAACGGCCTTCAGACCTCGCACACTATCTTCAACTGGCATAAAGAACGCACAGAGAAGGGTGAGGACCTTCCTTCCGATGACCGCAAGATTCTTGTGCGCGTGATTAAAGCAAGCGACGATGCAGTGCGTGACAAGATTATTCGGGCCACCAATCGCCAAACACCGGTCCCAGATGCATCACTGCGCGCCACAGATGAGATTCAACGCAGGATTGAAGCCTACTTTAGCGCAAAAGGGCTGTTTTATGATCGACGCAAAGGGTACTACCGCAACCTCGGGAAGGATCCCAGCAAGATTGTAAGCATCCCATACCTTGGCCAAGCGATGTACGCGATTGCCTATGGGCGACCAGAAGTTGCCCGCGGTAAGCCGAACTCGCTGCTGGCCGAGGATGCTCGCTATCGGCAGACGTTCGACCCTAAGGCCAGCCCGCAGCTCTTTTATTGGTCTGCCCGCGTCTTGCGTCAAGTCGACGAGTATCTCCAGTCGGGAAAGTCTCAAACCAAGTACCCAGAGCGGCGATACTTGGCTCCCTTCGTTGCCTTCACGTTGATCATGAAGACGATTGGGAAAAATCCCTCGCATTGGCGGGATATTGCGCAACTCGCCGAGCAGGATAGAGAATTTTCCGAGGCGGAACTTGAGGCATCGGGGATCAAGGTCAAGCGAGAGCTCGATAAATACACTGATCAGTCGAATAGCTCGGCCTCAGATGCCACGAAGCGGCAACCCTTCACGAAACACCTGATTGCGAGTATGAACTTCTCTCACACTCGCACCCCACAGCCTAACTCCGAAAGCCGCAGAAGGGGTAGGCGCGCCTAAAGGGTAGCAGTAACGGCTATCGCAATGAGATGGATTGGGGACCCGCCCACGGTTGGCATGCGGCTGTGGGCGTGCCAGGTCCTGCGGGGAAAGCGGACCAACGGATGCAACGAGTGGGTACGTTGCCCTGACTCCGCCTCAGCGCAGCACTGTAGGCACGAATGTTCCCTTGAGCTTCCCAAGTTGAGGGTCCGAAGGTCTGGTCGCGGCATGCCCTGGTCAACAGCACACCCCGGCAGCGCGGCTGAGGCCGGTGGGGGCGCAGCGAGACACACGCGCGCCTGATCGGTCGGCGCACTCGCCGTCGTGGCTGGCTGTCGTCGGCTGAGGCACAGGCGAACCCGCCTCCAACTCTGCGCAGAT
Source organism: Streptomyces sp. NPDC127097 (assembly GCF_042724075.1). Classification (NCBI taxonomy): domain Bacteria; kingdom Bacillati; phylum Actinomycetota; class Actinomycetes; order Kitasatosporales; family Streptomycetaceae; genus Streptomyces; species Streptomyces sp. NPDC127097. Next base: position 60,136 of record NZ_JBHXFI010000026.1, read on the forward strand.
GCGCCCGGTGACCTTCCTGCGGACAGCATTGTGAAACTGGGCATCCTTGGCAGCATGACGAATCCCGACTGCGGCCCGTACGTGAAGGTGCACTTCCGGCTTGAGACCAAAGACAAATGTCCCCCCAGCGCCGGTGGGAAGCCTGTGACGAGGAGGATGGGCGACGGGCCGGCCAAGGTGGTTTGTCGTTCGAAGACTGCGCCTCATCGTGCTGGGTGACGGCGGCTCTGGAGCCGCACGGCAGAGCGTAATCCATGCGTTTCAGCAACTCGGCGTCGACTGGGAGGGCATCGAGCGCTTCCCCATGGTCGCGCTCTCCAATGTGCAACGGCTGCTGAACCACGGAGTGCCACGGTTGGGCCGTCTCCCTGGGCCGTCCGAGGTCGCTAAACAGGGATCAACGACGACCAGTGACGACCGCTGAGACACGCATGCGTGGCGCCGCCCTGAACTGCAAACCAAGATCCTTAAGAACCCCGACTTACTCGTCGTCTTTCTTCTTGCGCGCCTTCTTCTTAGACTTCTCTAGTTCCTTCCTCACCCTTTCTTCCCTTTCCTCCGCTTCTTTCGCCATCCTCCTCTCTTCCTCGTCCACCCGCTTCTTCTGTTCCTTATCTTCGAGAAGCACGCCGACTCCGGCTCCCAAGAGGGGGCCACCAACCATCCCCGCAGCCGTGAGGATCGGAAGTCCAGCAGGGCCCAGTACAACTACGCAGGCAGCGCCCCCCGCGATGGTCAGGACCCCTCCGACGGCGGACACGGCGCCCCAAAAGCGCCTCGGAAGATCTCCATCCGGAACTTCGCCCTTGACCAGGATGTCTGCCTTCAGGAGAAGCTCATCGGCTTCCTTCGGGCCGTATGTGGTGATGTAGTCAGCCATGTCGTCTGCGATGCGCCCCAGCGACTTCACAAGGTCGGTACTGATGCTGTCCATCTCCTGAGAGACATTCTTGGCGAACTCGCGCACGAAGGGCAACTCATCCCGGATGCCCATGATTTCTGTCGCCATTTCCCGGGCAACGTGGGCCAACTCCTCGAAGCTGAAGTCATCGTGATCGACCCTAGTCATTCGACCAGTCCAGATCATGTCCAAGGAAAGTAGTCGCGTGCATCGATTGGATACATCTACTGCGCGGAGCTGTTCTGTGACCGTGATTTTATTGGACATCTCGCGGACCTCCTGCGCGAATGCATCATTGAGTTGCAGTCCCGCCTTGATCGTAGGCATGACTCCTAGGTATCGCCTCAGGGCATCGGCCGAACGCGTGACCGGGCAGAGCCTCCTCGTTCGACGCCGCAGACGGAATATGTTCTCTGAAAAGTGGACCACATGAGCCGGGTGACGTCGTTACGGTTGCCGCCGGTCAGCAGGATGGCGAGCGGGAACGTGCCCGTGGGTGATCAAGTGGTGTTCCGAGCCGACCCGGCCCCGGTCGACCGGCGACAGGCCCGTACTGCACCGCGGAGGCAGTCGGCAGCGGACGCGGCAGCCATCCAGGTCGGCCATTGATAGGTGCTGGCGGTGGCTGCGGTCGTGGTGGTTGCTGACCCCGATGCCCCCCAGTCGAGGGTTCGGGACGATGAGGTCACTCCCTCAGAGACGTGTCACTCTCGCGCCAGAACGGACGGGGACTCACGGGGCATCTGGGAGCGCAGAAGTGTCGCGGCCGGACTCCGTCTGTGGCGAGGAACTCGCGGATCACGCCCGTCGATCCGCGCAACCTCGTTCCTAGGGCGGTAGCCAAGGGGGTGGCTGCGCAGGTGTGAAATGCAGGGCGTGGCCGGAACCTTCGGGGAAGCAACGCTACGGCGACAAACCAATAATGAGGCCCTTAAGTGCCCGCTAGGATTCCAGCAAGTTCCTCCTGGTGCCACTTCAACTTCTCGTAAGTTTTCACGATGTCACGCTCAAACTCGTCAGGCCAGTTCGTCCTCGAATGCCATCGATAGGGAACCCCCTCTTCCTTCCAGCGAAGATGACTTACGCGCCAAGAGTTATGGTGATCGAGGAAGTCCAAGTAAGATCGAGGCATTCGTGGCGAATCAATTAGATGCGCCTTGCTGGATAGCAAGATTTGGATTGCACAATTCCTTGGCATTAGGTCGTTGTCGACCCAGAATAGCCACGCGTCAAGATCTCCCTGGCTAATTCCATCGTTCGTGAAAACGAACCCGCGCCCGACTGTTTCATTGAAGTCTTTAAATGATGAGCTGCCCTCATGTATCAGGAAAAATAGTGGGCCATATAGCTCTTCGAGCTGCTTTTCGATGTGTATCAGGCGCGCCTGACGCTTTCCTCTGTTCCGTTCTGCTCTTTCGGACAGGACGTGATTAACGAGCCAACCGATGGCCGACGCGGAAGCTGCAATGATCGCAACCGTGATTGTGTTATCCAATTTCATTCCTATGGTGCCTGATGTGGGCAAAAATTCTCATCTGCCGTCAACGGTTTGGTGTGATGCCGCCTGTTACTCCACGTGCTGGCTATTGCTGGCGTGCCGTCGAGGTGACCGTCCAAGGCTGGCGGCACCCTCAACTGCCCTCGTCAATAGAAGCTTGCCGTGAACCACCGCGCGACCTCAGGATCGCTCGCAAAAGGCAGCGGCTGCTATAGAGAGGCAGATCGAACGGTAGGGGAGTCCACACCCAATCTGGGACTCCCCTACCATTCGACGTGTCGCTGTTAGCCGAAGGCAGCCGCCGGCAGTCGAGGGCCCTCGTCGCCTCCTTCGCAAGCGGAAGGATCCGTTACCGGGAGGCGGTGACCGCGGCTGATCGCTACACGACGCACGTCGCGTAGGGCTTCAGTCATGTCCATGGTCAGGAGTCGCAGCTCGTTCAGCTCCGGCTCCTCGTCGTCGAGTACTTCGACCGCGTGCTCCAGCAGTTCCGCTGCCATTTCCAGTTGCACCGCTTCGGTGTGGTCAGCCAGGCGGGACAGGTAGCCGCCTCTGCTCTCGGTGCTCAAGTAGCAGGGGTTGCCCTCGGGCCCTGACCACGGGAGGAGCCGCAGCTCGCTGTGGGTCGTCATTCTCCGCTTGTCCTCTCGTCGGTCATGTGGTGGGTGGTGAAGAATGCGTCGGCGCGGTCGCTTGGGAGCACCAGGAGCGCCGCCTCGACCACGCGTCCCGTGCGGTCGGCCGCCACGCGCGTGATCGCCAGCACTGACAGAGTCGAGCTGATGCGAAGAGTCGCGGCTTCCTCTGGTGTCGGAGGACGAGCGCTGACTCTTTCTCGGACCTCGGCCAGTGGCGGGCGGAGTTCTGCCAGCTTCGCCTCAATGCTCTTGCAGCAGTGCGATTCGGTGGGGACGTCGGTCGGCGACAGGTCGCGAGGTACGTAGAGACGAGCGAGGCTGTGCGGTGACTCGCCCTCATGGCTGAGGCAGAGGAATTCGGTGAGTGGGCTGCTTTCCGGCACCCTCAGCAGGCTGGTCAGTTGACCGCGCGCCTGGAGGTTGGTGGTTTGGACGCTGACGCGTAACGCTGACTCGGGCGAGGACTCCGTCCGGAGTGTGCAGGCGCCGCCGACGTACATGACTCTGCGACGGGGGTAGCGGGCGAAGTTGCCCTTGCCGTGAATCTTCTCGACGAGCCCTTCGCCCTGGAGGACTGCGAGGGCACTCCGCAGCGTCGCCGTGCTGACTGCGTAGCGAGAAGCGAGCTGCGCCTCAGAAGGCAGGCATTCGTCGGCCTTGAACTGGCCGGTCGAGATCTTGTCGCGGATGTCATCAGCGACGACATGACGGCGAGAAGGCATGGACTGCATCACCACCTTCTCAGCGCGCGTAGGGCTACGAGGCGAGACCGGGCGTGGACGGTGAGCAGTTCGCCCGAGTCGAAGCACAGTCGCTTCGCTCCGCCGGGAAGGTTGAGCAGGTCGGTGACACGGCACGGATGTCCGCCGATCTGAATAACGTCGCCGCGTTGCACGCTGGCAGAGGCGATCTCGACAGGGGCGGCCAGTGCGCCGCCTGGGGGCCAGCCCCTCACCGGAGGCCGTTCGTTCGGTTACCGGGGTCGGCCACTGTGTGGCAGGAGCAGCTGCACGCCTCGTAGACCACGGGGATGCCGATCGGTGCGGTAGCGGGAGAGGAATGCGCGCACTCACAGTGCCTACCGATCAGGCAGGAACTCGACTGGTAGGGAACGGCCTTCGTGCGGGTCGCGCGAACCGGCTGGTGGGCAGGCATCAGAGCGCCTCCGCCAGCACGAATCGGTGGTGCGCAAGGCGAACGCGAGGTGCGCCAGCCAGCCTTACAGGTACTGAGAACCGGTGGCGCCGGCTCATCCGGACGCACCGCTCATCGGTGTGCGAGACGGTATGACGGATACGGTTGAACATGCTGATCAGCTCCTATTGCTGACGGCCAGGCCCCCGGACATCGCCCGTCGCGGGGGCCGTTGTGCTTACAGCGGCCCATAAGGTGCGGCCGTTCAAGCTGTTGGCGAGGAGTCCGAATCGATCGGCCTCCGCTACGGCTTCCAAGACCTCCCGCCACAACTCGGCGGAGAGCGATTCCGGTACCTCCGCTTCGATCGACGTGACTTGGCGGTGCTGCTCCACGCGCGGGGTGAGGCCGGCGGCGGACAACCGCGCTGCGATGTCTTCGGCTCTTAATTCCGAAGCAGGCACAGGGCAGCCTCCGTCACTGGCAGTCACTTGGAGTAAAGCTAGTTAACTAGATTAGAGCTAGTGGACTAGATTTTCCATATGCCTGAGCAGCCGCCGTATCTCCGCATCGCTGACGAGCTCCGGCGACGGATCGCGGAGCATGAGTGGACGCCGGGAGACCGGCTCCCGTCACGGGCCCAGATCGCCCAGGAGTGCGGCGTCGGCGAGAACGTGGTTCGTCGTGCTCAAGAGCTGCTGATCTCCCAGGGAGTGCTGGAAGGTCGTGCCGGATCCGGCACGTACGTTGCCGCCCCTCGTCAGCGTGTACGCATGGTGCGCTCCTCGGCGCGCGAGCAGCCTGACGGTTCCCCGTTTCGCGCGGACATGAAGGCCGTGGGCAAGCTGGGGGATTGGGAAAGCCGGACTGAGGCGAAGGTGCCGGCACCGGCCGAGATCGCGTCGCGCCTTGGTATCGCCCAGGGTGACCTGTGCGTCCGCACTGTGTACGAGTTCCTCGCCGACGGGAAGCCCGTGCAGCTGTCGACGAGCTGGGAACCGTACGACCTCACGGCCGGCACCGTCGTTGTCCTCCCAGAGGGTGGGCCGCATGCCGGGGCGGGCGTGGTGAACCGCATGGCCGAGATCGGCATCACGGTCAGCCACGCTGTGGAGCAGCCGGAGCCGCGGCAAGCGAATACCGAGGAGGCGTCGCTCCTCGGTGTCCAGAAGGGCAGCTTGGTCACGCACATCCGGCGGACGTACTACAGCGACCAGGGGCGGCCCGTGGAGACCGCGGACATCGTCGTCCCCGCCGCTCTGTGCGAGATCGTCTACGAGATCCCCATCAGCCAATAGTGCGGCCGGGCGTTCCGACGGGTTCCAAAGCGTGGCCCACCCCATGGTTCTGCCGGCCACGAACGCTGGTGATGACCCCCGGCAGCTCATCCATGCCCAACAACAGACTTGGAAGGCATGTGGGCGGGCAACTGCATTATTGCCTCGCCGGACGGCCCCAGCCTGCGTACGGTCACCCCTTGGGGGACGACGGAGCGGGAGAACGGCAAGGGCCGTACCGGAAAGTAGGGGGAGGGTGGGCAGGAGACGCTACGTTGCCAGGGGTGTACCCGGTGGCTACCGGATCTGGGACAACCGAGGACGTCGTTGGTGGGGCGACTTCTACGAGTTGTGCCCTGACGATCTCCTTGCCGAGCTCAACGGCCAGGCGAACCAGGCCCGGATCATTGCTCTGATGGGGCGCTGCAGAGCTCAGAAGCGGTAGGTGCCGCCGGGTAGCGGATGGCGAGAGCATGCACCACAAACGCACCAGATCAAGCAGCTTGGGGGTCTGCTCCTGTCCTGGGACGGTCATCTAGCCTCGGTGCATGGACCAGGTGGAGAGCGGCCGGCTGTCGGACAATGAGTTCAAGGAGTTCCTCGGCTTCTTGAAGAGGTTCTGCGCCCATGATCTGGATCAGTGGGAGGCGTGGCAGACCGCCACTCCGTACGGTCCGGTCTACGTGAACATGACCAGGAGTCTTCCGCCGGGAACCGACACGAGCGCCTTCCGCTCGATCTGAATGGCGACGGGTATGCCCGCACAACTTCCTCTGTGTCCGCGCTGCGAGCAGGACTGGGTTCATCCCTACCGGTTCAAGGACGACGGGTCTCCGTTCTCCCTGTGCACTGAATGTGACTCCTTCTGGTGGCCGCATGAGGCCCTGGAGAGCCCCAACCCACGCTTCCTTGATGACGTAGTGGCTGCGCGGCTTGGGGTGCCCGGAAACCCCTGGTCGACGCGTGTGTGGGCCGATGTCATCGAGCCAGTCGGGGAGGGCCGCTGACATCCGCAGCTGACATCAACGTCGGCGGACAGTGGTGGTGCTGAGCGAGCCTGGGTGGCCCTACTGGTCGCCCGGGCAGAGGCAGCGACTGCACCCGGATCGAACTTGTAAAGCGAAGGTCGTCGGTTCGAATCCGACAGGGGGCTCTTAGCTTGCCGCGCTGACCTGGGGTTTCTCCCCGGGGAGGCGTCTTCTTCGGCCTCGGACTCCTGGTCCGGGGCCGTTTGCGTGAGCGGATGGGGCACCAGGGCCGCGCTCAGGTGCGGATTCCCCGGCCCCGGCCCCGGCCCCGGCCCCGGCCTCGGCACCGGCACCGTCCGCTTCGGCTCCGGATCCCTCGTCCGCCTTGGCCTCGGCGGCCTGTATCTGCCGGAGACCGACACCGCCGCCCTCACCATTGGAGCCCGTCATCAGCACCAGCTCTGACCCGATCCTGTGGATGGCACCGACACCTGGGCACTCGGCCCCTACCGCGCCGACCTCGTCGAGACGTACTGGCGCTGGGAACAGGACCCCACCCTCCTCGTCGGCTACGGCCGCCAGGCACCCGAGTCCCTCGAAGCACGCGCCGAAGGCATGGCCCACCAGGGCGCTCGTCGTAGGCCGACAACTGCGAGGCATGGTCAAGCCGTTCGGCCCTCACCTCTCTTGTGCCGGCAAGGCTCCCCGAGCAGTCTTCTGCCAGCGCCCAACGACGGTCAGGCATGTTCCATGAGTGCCGAGTAAGTCCGCTGAAGTCCTTGCTCGTGGCCTGCCCTCAGCTCGCGTTGGGGAGCCCGGGATGCCGGGTCGTTCCAGGAGCATGTGAGCGAGGGCGCTCTTGCCCACCCTTGGAGGCCCGCCGGTCAGGCAGATCACATACAGAACGTATCCCGGCAGGTACTCAGTTGGCCTTGTGGTTTTCGGCTTCCTGGCCATGACGTCGGTCATCAGATGGCGGGGAGCGAAACCCGCAGTCAATAGCTCAGCAATTCGGGCCACAACCTTGGGGTGCACGGCACCTGATGGACCTCTGAAAAAAGGGGGCTACAGGGTAAGCTCGATAGATCATTTTCACTTGGTGGCCTACATCACGACCACGGAGCCTGAGTGGCATAAATTGACTCAGCCCAGAAGCGAATTCCCTGATGGGAGCCCGCCGGGCGCCCGGCAGTAGGAGTTCACCTACTTCTTCTCGGCTTGTGCTGATTGTCCACCCAAGGGGAGGCCGGAGGGTCCCTACCTGGTTCGACACCTGGATCTCAGCGTGTTTAGAGTGCGCCGCGCAGAAGCTCTTAACCGGTTGCTTAAGAGGGAATCGAGATACTTCGGGAGTTTCCCCATGGGAAGTCGCGGCAAGCCGAAGCGCAGCGGCGCGCAGGTCGCCGTCATCGCCGGGGCGTTCGCCGCGACGGTGGGGGCCGGCGGGTACGGCGCGTACAGCCTCATGAGCACGGGCGACACCTCCGGCGAGAAGGAACCCACGCCGGTGAAGACCGGCCCGCCCAGCGCGGCGGAGGTCCGCACGACCGCGCGGGACTTCCTCGATGCCTGGGCGGCGGGCGCACCGGACCGCGCCGCGGCTCTGACCGACGACCGTGAGGCCGCGGCGACCGCGCTGACCGGCTACCGCAAGGACGCCCACGTCGCAAAGGTGTCTCTGCGGCCGGGCGCGCCCACTGGCGCAACCGTGCCGTTCAGCGTCAGCGCCGAGATTTCGTATGAGGGAAAGCGCGCCACCTGGACGTACGCATCCGAGCTCGGTGTGGTCCGTGCGAAGAAGACGGGCAAGGCGCTGGTCGGCTGGCGGCCCACCGTTGTCCACCCGGACCTGCGCAGCGGCGACACCCCGAAGACCGGCCGGGCGGAGGCTCCGCCCATCAAGGCCGTGGACCGCCATGGCGCCGCGCTGACCGAGAAGGAACATCCGGCACTGCGCGAGGTGCTTTCGAGCCTGCGCGAGCGGTACGGGGACGAGGCCGGCGGCACAGCGGGTGTGGAGCTGTGGATCGCGCGGGCCGACAAGGCGAAGGCCGATTCCGGTTCGCGTGCGCAAGCGGACGGCAAGGACGCCGAACGCCCCGACGAGACCCTCAAGGTGCTTTCCAGGGGCAGGCCCGGCACGCTCCGTACGACACTCGACTCGAAGCTCCAGACGGTCACCGAGAAGGCGGCGGGCAAGCGCCCGAAAGCCGCGGCGGTCGTCCTCGATCCCGGCACGGGCGAGATCCTCGCGGCCGCCAACTCCCCTGCTCGCGGCTTCAACACGGCCTTCCAGGGCTCCTTCGCCCCCGGTTCCACGATGAAGGTCATCTCGTCGGCGCTGCTGATCGACAAGGGTCTCGCGGCTTACGGCAAGCCGCACCCCTGCCCCAAGTACGTGACATACGGCGGCTGGAAGTTCCAGAACGACGACAAGTTCGAGATCAAGAACGGCACCTTCGAGCAGAGCTTCGCCCGTTCCTGCAATACCGCCTTCGTCAGCCAGGCCGAGAAGCTCGGCGATGACGACCTGACCAAGGAGGCGCGGGACGTCTTCGGGATCGGGCTGACCTGGGCGACCGGCGTGCCAAGTTTCGACGGTGCGGTTCCGGCGCAGACCGGCGCCCCGAAGGCTGCCTCGCTGATCGGCCAGGGCGGCGTCCGGATGAACCCGCTCACCATGGCGTCGGTGGCTTCCACCGTCCGTTCGGGAGCCTTCCACCAGCCGTACATGGTCGACCCTTCGGTCGACAGTCGGCAGCTCGCCAAGTCGTCCCGCCCGCTGTCCGCGGACACCGCGAAGCAGCTGCGCTCCCTGATGCGGCTGACCGCGACCTCGGGCACCGCGGCCGAAGCGATGGCGGGCCTCGACGGGAAGATCGGTGCGAAGACCGGCTCGGCGGAGGTCGACGGGCAGAAGAAGCCGAACGGCTGGTTCACCGCCTACCGAAACGACCTGGTGGCGGCAGCGATCGCCCCCGAGGGCGGGCACGGCGGATCGTCGGCGGGCCCGATCGTCGCGCAGATCCTGCGCTCGGCGGACTGAGCGCGCGGGGCGAGGCAGGGAACTCACAGCGGGGCCCGGCGCCCGGGCACGGGGTCGACTCGTGCTCGCCGTCGCCGCCGGGCCGGACCCGGCAGCCTGTAGCGGGCATGGGATCCACCGTGGGCATCCGGCCTGCCATGGACATCTGGTCCGCCACCTGGTCCTCCCTGAGCGCCGCCTGAACGCCACCTCTCCCTACCGGTCCCGGCCGCCCGGGAGGCTCCGAACGCCGGGCTCCGGCTTCGGCGAAGCGGGGGCGCACCGATATCAAGAGGTAGATGCCGGACGCGGGCGGGGCCGGGCGGGGGGTCCCTCCCCGCCCGCGTCGGGCACGGATCCTGAAGCCGGGGGGGACCTTGGATCCGTCGTGTGCCGACGATCAAATCGGCACACTCAATTCTGCGCCGTCGGCTCATTAAGTGTCACACCCGCAGGGCGGCCGAATTCTGCTGCGCACCCGTATCGGATGAATTGCCCTCGCCGGGTGACGCAACGGTACCCTTCACTCCGATTGTGGTCTCTCACCCATACCGCCAAGGCGAGATCCGCATCAGTTGTGGACTTCAGCGACAATGCCGAACCCATATTTCACCCTGGTGCGTCAATCCCAACCTGTGAAGAAATGAAGGCGGTTCAGCAACAGTCCTGACCGCGGGCTGCTTTCACGCCAGAAGAATGTGGGCGATGGTGCGGCTGACGGACGGGGACCGACGCGGCTTGACTGCGCTCTCAGGAGCCGCGGGCAACGACCAGCTGGGTACCGGCGACGATGGCGACCTGATGGTTGGTGGAGGACCGGTAGGTCAAATGGGCGGCTTCGCCGGTCCGGGGAAGTGCCGCAAGAGGCAGGGCGCCGGGGCCTCCACGGCACCCGGCGCCACGACTGCCGGGCGCTACTGCACGTCGACGTAGTCGCCGGTCGCCTTGACGGCCGGAGTGGTCGAGGTGCCGGCGAAGTTCCAGCGCCAGTAGCCGTCCACGGACGCGGTGGCCGTGGCCTTGAGGTCACCGGTGCCGGAAGTGTTCACCGTCTGAAGGGTGTTGTAGGTGCTGGTGCCCGCCTTGCGGAACTGGAGCTTGACCGGCTGGGCGGTGTAGCCCGCGTAGGTGTCGGTGTCCCAGTTGGCCCGGGTCAGCTTCCCGGTGACTGTAAGGGACTTGCCGGCGGCTATCGGCTCCGGGCCCGCGTTGACGGTCAGCTTGGAGAAGCGCTGGAGCCGGACGGTGGTGTAGGCGTCCCGCACCGCCCGGCTGTCGTCGTTCGCCCACACCTCGACGCCGACCTTCCAGGTTCCGGCGTCGGCATTGGTCAGCCACGAGTCCGGTTCGAAGGTGAAGGTCTTCGAGCAGGTGGAGGTGGTCGCCGAGGAGGCGACGCAGTCCGCCGGGGTGGTGTCCTCGTTCGGCTTGAGGTGGCCGTCCGGGTTGTCCGGGTCGGTGCCGCGCCAGAGATGGAAGTCGGCGTCCCAGATGCCCGAGGGGTCGGTGGCGGTCACCGACACCGTGACCGTCTTGTCAACGAGGCCGATCGCGATGTCCTTGCCGCCACTGACGGCGACAGCGGTGATCTGGACGTCACCGACGGTCTCGTCCCCGTATGCGACGGCGGTGGACCCGCCCAACGCGACGGCAGCGCCGAGTACAGCGAAGATTGCGCGCTTGCGCATGAATCTCCCCAGTGTGCAGAAGAGCCCGCCGGTTGCACGGGCGGGCGAAGAATGAGGCGCCAACTGTATGCAGACGGCCGCACCCTCACAACGGCGCCTGACGGGGCACCCGACTTGCGGGCCACCTCCGCCGCATCGCTGGTCAGAGGCGGCGCACCCGCCCGGCGATCAGGTGTCCGACCAGCAGATAGATCGCGGCAGGCAGACCGTGGTTGAGGGCGACGCGCAGCCCTTCGGTGTCCATGATGAAGGGCGTGGCGGACTCGCTCGCCTGGTGGGCGCGGGACGCACGCAGCGTCTCGGCGCTGCGTGCGGCACGAGTACGGCCAGGGTGGCCACCCCCCACAGGAGTCACCCTGGCCGTCATCGCGTACGGGGACGACCATGCGCGCCCGCATGCCGTTCTGCGTCGCAGGGCGCTGTCACGTTACTCGGCCGTGCGATACATCCGATACATCAGGACGGGTGCCGCAGGCGTCGGGGGATCGTCAAAGCGAGAGCCCCTGCCTCCACGGCTCCTGTGGGTGGGCGTCCTTGGTTACAGCCCGCAGGAGCCGCGGTCGAGGTGGAAGTACCGGGCGTTGGCCCAGCGGCACAGCCGCATACCGACGATGACGCCGACGATGCTGACCAGGGCGGGCAGGTATCCGCTGGCGAGCTGGATGATCGGGATTGCCGGGCACCCACCTGAGATCGCCCAGCCCGTACCGAACAACACCGCGCCGGGGATCACGCCGGCGTGGATCCGCCCTGGGATGCGGCGGACCCGCAGCAGAGCGAACGCGCACACGATGATCACCACAGCGCCGGCGAAGGAGAGCAGCATGCGCAGGTCCTGGAAGGTGAACATGCGGTTCAGCTCCGCGTAATCGCCGAAGCCGATGTTGGTGACGGTATAGCCGAGGGCCAGTCCGGTGATGATGCTGGCCAGCAGAATCGCGCCCCGGGTACGCATCAGATCACCTTCCACAGGAGGAACGACACCACGACGGCGGTGCCGAAGAACACAGCGGTCGCGACAAGACTGACCGGGCGCAGCCGGCCGCAGCCGCTGAGTCCGTGGCCGGAGCTGCACCCACCGGCCAGCCGAGTGCCGAAGCCGACCAGCACGCCTCCCACGAACATCACGGCGATCATGGCGGTCGGATTGGCGGTGACCAGGTCCCGAAAACCCGGACCCATGTCGTAACGGAGGTGGAACCGCCCGGAGGTGACCGCGGCGATGAGCCCGCCGAGGAAGACCGATATCAGCAGGGCAGCCTGGGTTACCAGCGGGGCCGGGCGCCGGTTTGTGGCTGAGGAAGTGTCATCCGCCGCCGCTTCGATGTCCGCGTCGAGCGGTGGCGACTCCTCGTACGGAGCCTGCGTCATGGTGGACGCGCCGGCGCCGGTGCCGAAGTGCTCCGCTGTAGCTGCGGCGAGCGCCTCGGCGAGAGCTTGATCGTCGGTGAACTCCTCGTCGATCTGCTCGAGGCGGCGTTCGCGGCGCCAGTGCAACACGCGATCCCATGCGGACGACACCCCGAGAGACCGATCGGTGATGAGGGTGTGGTTGATGGTGACCAGAGCGAGCCCGATAGCGCCCGCCCACCAGGGCCAGTAGGTACTCATGCGGGTCCTCTCATCCAATCGGCAAACCGCGCCAGCCAGCCGCGCTTCGGGGCGGGCGCGTGCCGTGATTGTCGAGCGAGGCTGTCTGAAGGTCGCTCGGGCTGTGGGGGTGGTGACGGTTGGGGATGCCAGACATCTGCTGGTGGAGCTGTGGCTCCGTACTGAGCCATGGCTTCCGGTGGCACGGTTCCAGGCCACGGCTGTGACTGCTCATATGGCTGGGTCGGTGCCGGCTGGGGCCAGGACGCGGGCGCCGGTGACCCCGGAGCGGGTCGTGGCGGCGGGGACTGTCGAGGGGCGGCCGTCGCGCTGGTGGTGCTGGATCGGCCCGCCTCGGCCGGGGCTTCGAGGTGTCGCGCGCTGGCTCCGTTGGGCAGCAGGCTGATCGGCACGCGCTCGCCGGTGAGTGACATCTGGTAGCGCGCACAGTCGAGCCACCGATCGTTGCTGTCGCAGTAGTATTCGCGCCAACCTTGCAAGCTCGCCCTAAGCAGGGGGAAAAGGGGGCATCCTACGGCGTGTGAGCAACTCACGTTGCTCCTTCCTGATCGGCACACACCACCCGTTTGGCAAGAGCGGTTGCCGTTCTCGATTCTTGCCCTCGCCACGCCCGGTCGACGATCTGCAAGGCAACGCGGTGAGGGGCAGCGACAATCAAGCTCTGTGTCTCCATTCCGCGACCGTGCGGGATGCAATCACTGTTTCGATGTCCCGAGCAACTTCAGGGTATTTTTTCAATCAGACCACTTGGCGCTACTTGGTGAGATATTCCACGCGACGGATATGCGGCGTCTACCCCTCATGTCCGGATATTCGTAACCGACAACAAGGTCGCTTGGACCGCTATTCGACCCCATGGTCGCGGCTGCGCTGATATGAGGCAGCTGTCTGCGGAAAAGGTGAAAGTGCTGGAGTGCCTTGTGGTGGTGGCGTGAATGTCATGGATCTCGAATGAAGAGCTAATGGAGAAGAGTCATGTGCCAGCGTGCTGTCTGTCGGTCGTGCCAGAAGGTGACCTATGAGGGCTGCGGGAGGCATGTAGACCAAGTGCTCATGGATGTGCCGGCGGCTCAGCGGTGCACGTGTGAGTCTGCGGAACGCAGCGGTGCGCGCGCGGTGACGGCGACGACTCGATCGGAATCGGCGCCGGCCGGGCAGGGTGCGTCGCCGCGACACGCACCGGCCCCTCGGCGCTCAGAGGGTTCATCAAAACGATCGACGGGTGGCTGGTGGGCACGGCTCGTCGATTGGGCGAAACACCCGGCATGAGGTAATCGGTCGACTGTGCACTTCAGAATCCTGGCGACGCCTTAGACGTGCTGCACCTTGGCTGACTCGCTCATGCGCGAATGCTGGTGCGGTGTCGACGGGGTGCTGTGGTACCTAATTTCCTGATGTGACACGTTCCCTCCTCCGCGCGCTGAGTTAAGGGGGCCGTCCCGAACAGCGGCCCTTCCTGCTCCGAAGGACTGCCTTGATCGATGACCTCATCCACTTTCTGCGGGCCCGCTGCACCGAAGAACGCCAGAGCGCGATGGCGCTTCGGATGCAGAACTGGCAGTCGGTCGTCGCCGAAGTGAATTCCAGGCAGGCCGTCGTGGACGCCTGCGAGAGGGCGACCATCCTGGCCGCCGGCGCCACACGGCGGGTCACGGAAATGACGGCGGAAGGTATTCCGGTGCAGACGGATGACCTCGTCGATGCCGCCCGGCTGGAGGGCCAGGCCACTGCGTTGAGCCACGCCCTGGCACTGCTCGCGCAGCCGTACGCGCGACATCCTGACTACCAGCAGGAGTGGCGTCCACGATGAAGGGGAGCTGCTGACAGTCGGCTTCTTGGCGCGGGCCCGCGGCTCGGGCGCTCCCGCTGCAACCCGGCCCAAGGCGCACCGAGGATGACTGCGTTGCCCGGAAAGACCAGGTCGCAGTGCCGGTACGCTGGGGCCGCTGCGGCACCCCCACCTTGATTCGCGCCTCCCGCGGCGCGTGACGGCCGATGGCGATCAAGACGTCTTTGGGTATGAGGGTGAAGAACAAGTGTTCATAGCGGGCCGGTACCGGCTTCGGGATGCCATCGGACGGGGCGCGATGGGGGAGGTCTGGCGGGCCTTCGACGAGACGCTCGGCAGACCGGTTGCCATGAAGCTCCTGCTCCCCCACGACTCCGACCCCACGGCGTCCTCCCGCTTCCGGCTGGAGGCGCAGACCGCCGGCCGTCTCGGCCACCCGAACGTGGTCGGCGTCCTGGACTTCGGCGAGTACGAAGGCCGCCTGTTCCTGGTCATGGAGCTCATCGAGGGGGACAGCCTCGCCCGGGTGCTCACCCAATCCGGACCGCTGCCCGCCGAGCGGGTGGCCCATATCGCAGCGCAGGCCGCCGATGGGCTGGCCGCCGCGCACCGGCAGGGCATCGTGCACCGGGACATCAAGCCGGCCAACCTCCTGCTGGACGCCGACGGCAGCCTGAAGATCGGCGACTTCGGCATCGCCCGCTTCCTCGACGATCCAGGCGCCGCGCTCACCGCCACCGGGCACATCGTCGGAACCAGCCTCTACCTCGCGCCCGAGCGGGCCCTGGGCCGCACCGCCGGTCCGGCGTCCGACGTGTACTCCCTGGGCTGCCTGCTCTACCAACTCCTCACCGGCATCCCGCCGTTCCAGGCGGACAGCGCTCTCGGGGTGCTTCGCCAGCACCTCGACTCCATCCCGGTCCCACCCCGGCAACTCGGCGCCGATCTCCCGCCCGCCTTCGAGAACTACCTACTCGGTCTGCTGGCCAAGGAGCCCGAGAGCCGACCCCCGGCCGAGGAGGTGGCGGACTGGTTCGGGCGCGGAGCCTGGCGCGGCGCGCCGGAGCCGCTGCCGAACGAACACCAGAATCACAGCCGCCCGGACCGGCCGCACGCCACCGGACCGAGGGCCGCCACCCCTGCAAGCTCCGTGTCCGCGGCCCAATCCGAGGGTGCCGTCGGCACGGTGGCGGACACCGAGTGGCAGACGAGCGTGCACCGGGTCGCGACCCGCCGCCCGCAGCTGCCGTTCCTCCGCCGTTCCCGGTTGGTGGCCGTGCTGGGCGGCGCCGGTCTCTTCCTCGGGGCTTTGCTGGTGGGCCTGGTGTGGTTCTCGCCGGACACCGGCTCAGCGCAGGGGCCGCAGACCATGCCGTCCGCGAGCGCGAGCCCCGCAACGTCCTCCTCGTCCGCGGCCACGCCGCCCCCCTCGACAGCCTCCTCATCCCCGGCACAGCCTGCCAAGCAGAAGCCGGAGAGGTCGCCCGACATCAAGCCGGCACCCAAGCAGGACGACAAGCACGGCAAGGACAAGCACTGACCGGAGTCCGGGATCCGAGAAGGTCGCCGTGAAGTAGTCGGGCACCCGGGGCCGCCTTCATGTTGCGGGTGGGTCAGTTCGCCGGCCACGCCCGCGCGGCCGGCGAACTCGCGGACCCCCGATAGGGGCTGGTCATGCCGGAGCAGGCCGCCGGCCAGGTTCTTGACCGCTGTCGGCGGCCTGGCGGCATGCTCACGCCTGTCCCTCGGGGGCGATCTCGTCGAGCAGTCCGCGAACCCGCTGCTCGATGTCGTCGCGGATGGGCCGTACGGCCTCGACACCCTGCCCGGCGGGATCGGGCAACTGCCAGTCGAGGTAGCGCTTCCCGGGAAAGACCGGGCAGGCGTCGCCGCAGCCCATCGTGATCACGACGTCGGATGCCTGCACGGCCTCGACGGTGAGCACCTTGGGCGCCTCGGCCGAGATGTCGATACCCACCTCGGCCATTGCCGCGACAACGGCCGGGTTCACGGCATCCGCCGGGGCGGACCCGGCAGACCTCACCTGTACGCGTTCGCTTGCACGGTGCGTCAGGAACGCGGCGGCCATCTGTGAACGGCCCGCGTTGTGGACACAGACGAACAGCACGGAAGGCAGGGCGACTTCAGACACGGGCGGTGCCTTCCTCGGCCAGAGGTGCAGGGGAGGTGAAGAAGCGGCGGGCATACAGCGCTACGTAAACGAGGCCGATCAGTACAGGCACCTCGATGAGGGGGCCGACCACACCGGCGAGCGCCTGGCCGGAAGAGGCGCCGAACGTGCCGATGGCCACTGCAATGGCCAGCTCGAAGTTGTTGCCGGCGGCCGTGAACGCAAGCGTGGTCGCCCGCGGGTAGTCGAGGCCGACAGAGCGTCCGAGCGCCATGGAGCCCGCCCACATCAGGGCGAAGTACACGAGCAGCGGCAGCGCGATCCTGGCGACGTCGAGCGGCTGCGAGGTGATCGCACCGCCTTGCAGGGCGAAGAGGGTGACGATCGTGAACAGCAAGCCGTACAGCGCGAACGGACCGAGGCGCGGCAGCAGCTTCGCCTCGTACCAGCTGCGTCCCTTCGCCTTCTCCCCGATTCGGCGGGTGAAGTAGCCGGCGGCGAGCGGAATGCCGAGGAAGATCAGCACGCTCCGTGCGATCTCCCACACGGACACGTCCCCAAGCTCTCGGCTCCGCTCGAGCAGGGGAGACCCCAACCCGCCGGACTGCTCAAGGCCGAGCCACCCGGGCAGCACGGACAGGTAGAACCAGCCGAGCGCCGAGAACGCGATCACCTGGAACACCGAGTTCAGCGCGACCAGGACGGCTGCCGCCTCACGGTCGCCGCACGCGAGGTCGTTCCAAATGATGACCATGGCGATACAACGGGCCAGCCCCACGATGATCAGGCCCGTGCGGTACTCGGGCAGATCGGGAAGGAACAGCCACGCCAGCGCGAACATCAGCGCCGGACCGACGAGCCAGTTCAGCAGCAGAGAGGGCAACAGCATCCGGCGATCGCGGGTGACGGTGTCGAGCCGGTCGTAACGCACCTTGGCGAGGACCGGGTACATCATCACGAGCAGGCCGAGCGCGATGGGCAAGGACACCCCGGCGACGGTGACTTCGGCGAGCGCGTCCCCGAGACCGGGGACGACGCGGCCGAGGCCGAGACCAAGGGCCATCGCGGCGAGAATCCACACGGCGAGGTACCGGTCGAGGAACGAGAGCCGGCCGGCGACAGCCTTCTCGGGCACGGCGCTCATGCGGTCGCTCCGGCGGCCTCGGCGGGAGCCGGCAGGGGCTCTCCGGCGGGGCGGGTGAGGACGCCTGCGAGGCGGTCCGTCATCTCGGGCAGCAGCCAGTAGTAGACCCATGTGCCGCGGCGCTCACAGTCAATGAGACCGGCCTGCCTCAGCAGCTTGAGGTGGTGCGAGATCGTCGGCTGGGACAGGTCGAACGCGGGAGTCAGGTCACAGACACAGACCTCGCCGCCGGCACGCGAGGCGATCATCGACAGCAGGCGCAGCCGCACCGGGTCGCCCAGGGCCTTGAACACCTTCGCCAGCTCTTCAGCCTGCCCCTCATCGAGGGGAGCTGTCAGCAGCCCCGGGCAGCACGCGCCCGCCTCATCGGCCTGACCGAGCACCACAAGCTTTTGTTTCGACATTCTTCTATGTTGACGTTTTTCGATCCAGGGCGCAAGCTTGTATCGAAAGGTATCAATGCAGGCCGATGGGAGACCGCCATGTCCCGCGCACAGCTCGCCCTCCGCGTCAGCGACCTCGAAGCGTCGATCACCTTCTACTCGAAGCTGTTCGGCACCGAACCGGCCAAGCGACGCGACGGCTACGCCAATTTCGCCATCGCGGACCCACCCCTGAAGCTCGTACTGATCGAGGGCGGGCCCGGACAGGAGACCCGCCTCGACCACCTCGGCGTAGAGGTCGATTCCACGGACCAGGTGACGACCGCGACGACCCGCCTCAAGGACGCCGGACTCGCCACGTTCGAGGAGAACGACACCTCGTGCTGCTACGCCCTCCAGGACAAGGTGTGGGTGCACGGCCCCGGCAAGGAGCCGTGGGAGGTCTACGTGGTCAAGGCCGACGCCGACACACTCGGCACGAGCGCCGATCCGTCCGCG
This sequence comes from Streptomyces sp. NPDC127097, assembly GCF_042724075.1. Lineage (NCBI taxonomy): Bacteria > Bacillati > Actinomycetota > Actinomycetes > Kitasatosporales > Streptomycetaceae > Streptomyces > Streptomyces sp. NPDC127097. The sequence goes on from NZ_JBHXFI010000026.1 coordinate 78,821, forward strand.
GGCACCGGCAGTGACGCCTGCTGTGCGAGCAAGACAGCCGACGCAGAGCCTGTCGCGAGTTGCGCCTGCGGAAGCTGATACCCGGCACTCGCCCACAGCGCCGGCTGGACACAGGAGGCACCGGACGAGAAGGACCCGGCATGACGATGCGGGGGCCCGGCCCTTTGCGCCAACCTTGCGTGCGCAATCACGTCCGCACGGCTGCGGAGCCAAGCGCCAGACCAACTGCGAGCCCAGTGCCCGTCCATGTCATGCCTTCAGTGAATTGACTGCGGGGCGCATGCCGTTCCAGGAGGGCCATGGCGGTCACCATGGTTGGTGCGATACAGAGCCCAGCGATAAAGAGCAGGGCTGCCAGCACGTAAAGGCTATTGGCGAGGAGAAGCGGGACCGCGGATACCGCCATGGCGGTATTCCCGCAAACCAAACCATGTAATGGACAGACCGATGGAGGCGATGGGACCGACCGGGATCCTGTACCCCGTCCTCCATGGTGTGCGGCGCCTCGTGTTCCCGCGCCAGCATCATGGCGAGTGAGTTGCTCTTCGTCCCGCCGTGGGTGATGACTCCCCCGACATCGAAAACTGTCGAGAGGTCCTCAACTCGCGGGTTGGTGAAGCCGACCAGTTCCCGGAGCCACCGCAGAGCCGTGGTCTCGATGAAGGTCGCGCGGCGCACCCGTCGGTGGTGCGGGGCTCGGAGTGCCGGAAGGCGTGGCCCCGGAAGTGGGGCTCGGTGAGGGCTGCGGAGTGCCGGTCGTCGGCGCGGAATATGCTTCGCCCGGTGTGGAATCGGCCCACGCCGGCGCTTGAATCATGATGGTGGCGGTCACTGCCGCCATGGCTAAAAAGCTATGTCTCAGCCTCAACTCAACTTCCCCCATTTGTAGAGGCGCGAGCCTTGATCATTTCGGCACGCACCGCCATTGATCACAGGCCATGGTAGCTACCCGTCAGCGGGAAAGTGCGTTAATGATCTTTTCTCGCATCGGAACCAAGGGGCGGTTTGCGAGTTCTACCCCCTCGAGTTGCGGGATCGATTGGAGACCACGAAATGATCTTAGGGACGAGGAACGGCCGTGCACTGCGGCACGCGGCGGTGGCCGCGGCGGTGGTCACGGGGTTCTGGGCAGTATCGGCGTGCGGTACCGACGGTGCACCGAGCTCCGACGGCGCGCGCTTCCAGGCCGGCCAAGGAGCGTCCTACCGCCTCGCCCGACTTCACGAAGGCTTATGCGGCGGGATACGAAGAAGGCGAGAAGCTCTACGACGCAGGCGGCAAGGGCGCCGCGGTGCGCGAGGTGGTAGGGGGCGGCTGTGCCCGTCGTGCCCTTGCCGCAGGAGCCGGGGCCGACCAGGACCGCGGGGCCTGGGTGAAAGGCTGCCAGGACGGAGTCGGCGACGCCCCGCGGCACCCTCCGGCCCACCCCCTTACCAAGCGGGAGTCGAACCAGAAGCTCCTCAAGGGCTTCCGCGCGTGGGCGCGCGCTCAGGGTGATACGGCGGCCGCCCGCCATGCCGGCCGGGTCTTCACCGTCGAACTCACGCGTCGCGACTACGACATCGAGGTGTCCACCGACTACAGCTCGCGGGCTGAGGCCGAGAAGTTCGCCGGAACCTTCGTGGTGTGGTGGGACGGAGACGACGGGCCCGGGGTGGCGAGGAACCTCGTCATTCTTGACCCGCACGGCCGGCGCATCGCCACCAGGCGACTGTGAAGGAGGGCGTCATCGTTCCCCGCCGGGGGCTCTGGGCTCCGGTCGCGGTACTCCTCGTGGCAATGAGTACCGCCTGCACCAGCTCCACGCCACACCCCGCGGGTGCTCCGGCCGCGAAGCCCGGCGCGGCCGGAGTGGGTGACCGTCTCTTCCCCTCGCTCGGCAATGGCGGCTACGACGTAGCGCACTACAGCCTGACCATGGACTACGTCCTCGAGACCAACCACCTCAAGGGCACCGCGGTCATCACCGCGCGCGCCACCCAGGACCTGAGCCGCTTCAACCTCGACTTCGCTGGGCTGAAGGTGCGCAGTGCCACGGTGAACGGTACGGACGCCCGCTTTGCGCGCAAGAAGAACGAGCTGACGCTGACACCCACGAAGGCGATCAAGGACGGCGAGACCTTCAAGGCCGGCATCACGTACGACGGCACGCCCAGAATGATCGAGGATGCCGACGGGGCCGTGGAGGGCTGGATCGAGACCGACGACGGCTCGGCCGCGCTGGGCCAGCCGACCGGCTCCATGGCCTGGTTCCCGGGCAACCACCACCCCTCGGACAAGGCCACGTACGACATGACGGTCACCGTCCCGAAGGACGAGGACGGCGACCCGTACGACGTGATCGGCAATGGCGAGTTGACGAAGGAGGTGGACAAGGGGGACCGCGTCACCCGGCACTGGCGCAGCAAGGAGCCCATGGCGAGCTACCTCGCCAACGTGACCGTTGGCTACTTCGAGATCACCCAGGGCCGGACCGATGACGGCCTGCCTGTCTACCTCGCCGTGGATCCGGACGAGACGGAAAGCGCCGAAGGCGTAGCGGACTTGGCCCCCGAGGTCACTGACTGGGCGAGCAAGCGCTTCGGGCCGTATCCCTTCTCGTCCACGGGCGCCATCGTCGACCACCTCCCCGATTCGGTGACGAGACCTTCTTCGGCATCCTCCGGACCTGGACCGCGCAGCACCGTCACAAGAATGCCGATACCCAGCGGTTCATCACGCTGTGCGAGAGGAAATCAGGAAAGGACCTGTCCCAGGTCTTCGACACCTGGCTCTTCAACGAGAAGAAGCCCCCAGCGATCTGACACTCGGCTTCCGGTGCTCACAGCGCACACGGTGCTCCGGCCGGGAGCCCGGCCCATGAGGGACAGCGCCGGGGCGGGCGGCCAGGGCAACCAGGGCCCGTCCCGCCGGTTGTTCAGCGTGCCGCAGGCAGCGTGACCGTGAAGGCGCTGCCCTCGCCGGGGGCGGTGCGGACGGTGGCGGTGCCGCCGTGGGCCTCGGCGATGGAGCGCACGATGCTCAGGCCGAGGCCGGTGCCGCCGCTGGTCGGGGTGCGGGACTCGTCGCCGCGGTAGAAGCGCTCGAAGATCCGCTCGGCCGTCGCGGGGGGCATCCCGGGGCCCTGGTCCGTGACCGTCAGCTGCGCGGTGCCGTCGGGCAGGGCGCGCGCCGTCACGGACACCGGGGTGTCCGGCGGGGTGTGGCGCAGCGCGTTGCTCAGGAGGTTCTGGAGCACCTGGCGCAGCCGGTCCTCGTCGCCGCGGGCGAACACCGCGCCGGGCACCTCGGCGGTCAGCGGCCGGCCGGGTTCGACGACCCGGGCATCGGTGACGGCGTCGTCGGCGAGGGCGCCGAGATCCACCGGTGCGTGCGCGACCGGGCGGCCCTGGTCGAGCCGGGCGAGCAGCAGCAACTCCTCGACCATGGTGTGCATCCGGGCGGCCTCGCCCTCGATGCGCAGCATCGCGCGCTCGATGAGCGCGGGGTCCTGGGCCAGGCCGTGCAGCTGGAGCTGGGCCCAGCCGCGGATCGTGGTCAGCGGGGTGCGCAGCTCATGGGAGGCGTTGGCCACGAACTGCCGGAGCTGCTCCTCGGACCGCTGCCGTTCGTCGAAGGCCCGGTTGAGGGCGGTGCCCACCTCTCCCACCTCGGAGTGCCGCCCGGCGACGTCGATGCGCTGGTCGAGGTCGCCGTCGGCGATCGCGGTCGCGGTGGCGGCCATGTCCCGCAGCGGCCGCAGGCCGACGTTCAGCACCCCGCGGCTGAGCAGCACGATGCCCCCGAGCACGGCGAGCGTGGCGGCGGAGTCCGCGCCGACCAGCCAGTACACGACGTCCTCGGCCGGCTGGAGGCTCTTGGCGACGACCACCCGGCTGAACCGCTGGGGCGGTGCGCCGGGGGCGGGCCGGACCGTGGCGGAGTGGCCGTAGGGGAAGCTCAGGGCGCGGAATCGGGGGACGGGGGTCTCCTCGGCGGAGACGGTGACGATGTGCGCGGCGAAGCCGTCGGGGACCGGGTCGGGCAGCTCGGGACGGGAGCCGGCCTTCCCGTCGGGGTCCCGGGCCGGGGTCTGGGCGACCACCCGGCCCCGGTCGTCGAGCAGGGCGACGTAGAGGCCGTCGGGTACCAGGGAGTTGAGGTTGTCCTGGTCGATCGGGGCGGGCCGGCTGCGCACCCGATGCTGCACGGTCTCCCGGGTCTTGGTGAGGGTGGCATCGGCGACGTCGACGAGGTTGAGCCGCAGTCCGATCAGCGAGACCACATTGACGGCCACCATGCCCACGGCCGCCAGCAGGACGACGCCCACCATCAGCCGGGCCCGCAGGGAGCCGTGCCAGGCGCCCGCCATCTCACCCGCCTTCGGGGAGCCGCAGGCTGTAGCCGAAGCCGCGCATCGTGTGGATCAGGGCCGGCGCATGGGCGTCCACCTTCGCGCGGAGCCGGGAGACCAGCTTCTCGACGACGCCGTCGCCGAAGTGGTGCTGCCAGACGTGGTCCATGATCTGTTCCTTCGACATCACCTGGTCGGCGTTGAGCAGCAAGTAGCGCAGCAGCTTGTACTCGGTCGGCGACAGCGCGATCAGCCGGTCCCCGCGCCGGACCCGGCGGCTGCGCTCGTCCACGGTCAGATCGGCGAAGCACAGCAGCGGGCCGGTCTCCGCGGAGCGCCCGGCCCGCCGTAACAACGCATGGACCCGGGCGAGGAGTTCGGGCAGGCTGAACGGCTTGGTGAGGTAGTCGTCCGCGCCCATCGCGAAGCCCGTCACCCGGTCCTCGACGGAGTCCCGCGCGGTCAGGAACAGCACCGGCTGCCGCGCCCCGTTCGCCACCAGCCGCCGGCAGACCGTGAACCCGTCCAGGTCGGGCAGCAGGACGTCCAGCACCAGCAGATCCGGGGGCAGGTCCGCGTAGGCGCGCAGGGCCTCACCGCCGCAGCCGGCGGTCGCGACCTCGTACCCCGCGAGGCTCAGCGTGGTCTGGAGCAGCTCCGTCATCCGCGGGTCGTCATCCACGACGAGCAGCCGCTGCCCGCTTCCTCGGGGCAGCGGTGCGTCGCTCGTCGGCGAGGCGGAAAGCATGGCAGTCACCCATCACGTCATGGAGTCTGCGAGGACAACGTGCGCACGCGTCCGCTGGTTCCCCCGGCGGTCCGAACGGCACGGGCGCACCCCGCTCCGGCTGTCAGGCAATGGTCAGGTTGCCGACCGGGACCGGTCAACGGGGCCCGTTTCTCTGGAGTCACGACACCGGACGACCACGTCCGCCGCGACATCTGGAGACCCCGTGGATCCTGCCGCAGACCTTGCACCCGGCGGTGCGGACGCCGTCCGTACCGCTGTCCGGAAACGGCTGCGCAGCACCCTGACCGATGTCACGCCCGTCATCGGGTTCACCCTGACCTTCGCCCTCACCCACCGGCTCGGCGTCGCGCTGACGCTCGCCCTGTCCGTCGGCGCCGGGGTCTTCCTACTCCGGCTGGTGCGCAGGGAGCCCGTGCGGCAGGCGCTCTTCTTCCTCGGCATCGTCTGTGTCCAGGGCCTGTTGGCCGGGCGCACCGGGGACGCCGTCAACTTCTTCCTTCCGCATCTCGTGCTGCACACGGTGATGGTGGTGGTGACGCCGGTGCTGCTGTTGCTGGGCTGGCCGCCGCTGGGCGTACTGGTGGCGCTGGTCACGGGGGAGCGGACCGGCTGGCGCCGCTGTGCGGTGCGCCGCCGGGCCTTCGTCAAAGGCCATCTGGTGATCTACGCCGGCTCTCTCCTGACGCTGTCGGTCCAGCTCCCGTTGTTCCTGTCCGGCCAGGCCGTCGCCCTCGGCACGGTCGATGTCTTCGGCCCGCTCGTCCTCGCGGTCGGCGCACTCCTGGGGTGGCGCGTCTACCTGCGCTCCGTCGGTACGCACCGCTGCGACGCCCCCGTCGGCCCGAGCCCTGATCTGTCGCCCCCTTTGGAAAGGACCGTTCGATGACCAGTACGCAGCCCACCACCACCGAGCCCACCACCGGGACCGAGCCCCTCGCCGGTACGCGGCCCGCCGCCAGGCCCATGCCCATGGAACGGGCCTGCCCCTTCAGCGCCCCGGAGGGCTTCCGGACGCTGCGGGAGGAGGCCCCGGTCGCGCCCGTGACTTTCCCGGACGGCGCGAAGGGCTGGCTGGTCAGCCGGTACGCGGACGTACGGGCGGTGCTCACCGACCCGCGGTTCGGCGCCAACCGCCGACCGCTCCGGACCGGCGACGCCGCGCCGGACGACGCTCCGCTGCCGCCGCCCCGGCCGGGCATGTTCATCATGATGGACCCCCCGGAGCACACTCGGTTCCGGCGGCTGCTCACCGGCCAGTTCACGGTGCGCCGGATGCAGAAGCTGGCTCCCGCGGTGGAGCGGATCGTCGCCGAGCACCTGGACGCGATGGCGGCCGCCGAGGGGCCCGTCGACCTCCTCCAGGCATTCGCGCTGCCCATTCCCTCGCTGGTGATCTGCGAGCTCCTCGGGGTGCCGTACGCGGACCGGGAGCAGTTCCAGGAGAACGCCGGCCGGATGCTCCGGATCGACGCGAGCCAGGAGGAAGCCCTCCAGGCCCATATGGCGATGAACCAGCACATCCACCAACTGGCCGTCACCAAGCGCGCCCACCCCACCGACGACATCATCAGCGGCCTGGTGCGGTCCGAACAGCTCACCGACGAAGAGGTGGCCGGTGTCGGCGCGTTGCTGCTGCTCGCCGGGCACGAGACCACCGCGAACATGATCGCGCTGGGGACCATGTGCCTGCTGGGCAACCCGGGGCAGCTGGCGGCACTGCGCGCCGAGCCCGCCCTCATGGACGGCGCCGTCGAGGAACTGCTGCGCTACCTGACGATCGTTCAGTACGGGCTGCGCCGGGTCGCCCTGGAGGACGTGGAGCTGGGCGGCCACCGCATCGAGGCGGGCGCCACCGTCGTCGCCTCCCTGACCTCGGGGAACCGGGACGCGACGCAGTTCTCCGGCGACCCCGAGGCGCTGGACGTCCGCCGTCCCTACAGCCCGCACCTCGCGTTCGGGCACGGCGTCCACCAGTGCATCGGGCAACAGCTGGCCCGGGTGGAGATGAAGGCGGCGCTGTCCGCCCTGATCGAGCGGTTCCCCACCCTGCGGCTGGCGGTACCGGCGGACCAGGTGCCGATGCGCCACGACATGCTCATCTACGGCGTCCACAAGCTGCCCGTGACCTGGTAGCCGGCCCGGCTGCCGCACGTCCACCAAGCCACCGGAGAAAGGAAATTCCGATGAAGGTCATCATCGACGAGGACAAGTGCGTCGGCGCCGGGCAGTGCGTCCTGTCCGCCGCCGAGGTCTTCGACCAGCGCGACGAGGACGGCATCGTCGTCCTGCTCGACGCCACCCCGCCGGACGCCCGGCGCGCCCCGGTCGAGGAAGCCGCCGCCCGCTGCCCCGCGCTGGCCATCGAGGTGCTGCCGTAGTGCCCGCCATGGACCGGATCGTCCTGGTGGGCGCGTCGGCCGCGGGGCTCACCGCGGCCGACGCCCTCCGGCGCGAGGGCTTCAACGGATCGCTGACGCTGGTCGGGGAGGAACTGTGGGCCCCGTACGACCGGCCCCCGCTGTCCAAACAGGTGCTGGCCGGGGCCTGGGAGCCGGAACGGGCCGTGCTGCGCCAGGAGGCCGATATCCGGCGGCTGAACCTGGACCTCCGGCTGGGTTGCCGGGCCACCGGGCTGGACCCGGCGGCGCGCACCGTCACCCTGGCCGACGGCGAGCGGCTGCGCTACGACGGCCTGCTCCTCGCCACCGGGCTGCGGCCCCGCCGGCTGCCCTTCGGCCATGACCTGGCCGGGGTGCATGTGCTGCGCACGCTCGACGACGCCCTGACGCTGCGGACGCAACTGTGCGCCGGCCCCCGGGTCGTGGTGATCGGCGCCGGCTTCCTCGGCAGCGAGATCGCCGCCACCGCGCGGGGCCTCGGCCTGGACGTCGCCCTCGTCGACACCGAGCCCACCCCGCTGGCCCGGCAGGTCGGCACCTGGGTGGGCCGGCTGGTGGCGGACCTGCACCGGGACCACGGGGTCCGGCTGCACCTGGGGCGCGGGGTCACCGGCGTGACCGCTGCGCACGGCCGGGTCACCGCCGTGGACCTCGACGACGGCACCCGGCTCCCCGCCGATGTGGTGGTGGTCGCGATCGGTTCGGTGCCGGCCGTCGACTGGCTGGCCGGCTCCGGCCTCCCCCTGGGCGACGGGGTGCGCTGCGACAGCCACTGCCGGGCCGCGCCCGGGGTGTACGCGGCCGGCGACGTGGCCAACTGGCCGGACCCGGACACCGGGGGCCGGGTCCGTCTCGAACAGCGCATGAACGCCACCGAGCAGTCCCGCGCCGCCGTCCGGAACCTCCTCGCCGGCCCCGGGGGCTCCACGCTCTACACACCGGTCCCGTTCGGCTGGACCGACCAGTACGACGCCAAGATCCAGTTCCATGGCCGGTGCCCCGCCGACGCCCGGGTGGAGTGTGTCGACGGCGACCCGCGGGACCGCCGCTTCGTCGCGCTCTACCACCAGGGCGGCCGGGTGGTCGGCGCGCTCGGCTGGAACAGCGCCCGCGCCCTGCGCCGATACCGCGCCCACATCGGCACGACCGGTGTGGTGACGGCCGGTCAGGGCGTCGGCTCGGCCTGACGCGTATGCGGGCGCGCGGGGGTGGCTGCCGTCCGAGCCGGCCCCCTGGGGACGAGACCGGGTCCCCCGAGCGCGCCCCCCGGCGGCAAAAACGGGAGGCATGCACCAGGACGGACGTGAACTGGAGGAGTGAAGAGCCCTATGGGGGCGCGAATTCGGCGGGCCGAAGAGGCCGGACCGGCGTAAGTTCGCCGCCATGGTGACTTCGATGACACAGGTGGACTACGGGCGCCGGATGGCGCGGGCGGGCCGGGCCGCCGCCGATGCCGGGCTGGCCGGGCTGATCGTGACGCCGGGACCGGATCTGACGTGGCTGTGCGGCTACCGGCCGACCGCGGTCACCGAACGGCTGACCGCCCTGGTGATCGAGCCGGAGCGGCGCCCGCGGCTGCTGGTGCCCGTATTGGAGTACCCGGATGCGGAGTACTCCCCGGGGGCCTGGGCGATGGAGGTGTCGGGCTGGACCGATGGGTCGGACCCGTATGCCGAGGTCGCCAAGTGGATGGCCCCACAGGGGCGTTACGGGATGTCCGACTCGACCTGGGCGATGCATCTGCTGGGACTCCAGCGCTCGGTGCCGGGGAGTGCGTACGCCGCGCTGACCGAGGTGCTGCCGATGCTGCGCGCCGTCAAGGACGCCCACGAGGTGGAGCTGCTGGCCGCGGCCGGGGCCGCCGCCGATGCGACCTACGAGGAGATCCTGACCGTCCGCTTCGGCGGGCGGCGGGAGTCCGAGGTGGCGGCGGACCTGGTGCGGCTGCTGACCGAGCACGGGCACAGCCAGGTCGACTTCACGATCGTGGGGTCGGGCCCCAACGGCGCCAATCCGCACCACGAGGCCGGGGATCGGGTGATCGAGGAAGGCGACATGGTCGTGCTCGACTTCGGCGGCCTCAAGGACGGCTACGGCTCGGACACCACGCGGACCGTGCACGTCGGGGAGCCGGGTGCCGAGGAGCGCAAGGTGCACGACATCGTGCGGGAGGCGCAGCAGGCGGCCTTCGAGGCGGTGCGGCCCGGCATCGCGTGCCAGGACGTCGACCGGGTGGCCAGGAAGGTGATCAAGGCAGCGGGCTACGGCGAGTACTTCATCCACCGGACCGGGCACGGCATCGGGGTGACCACCCATGAGCCGCCGTACATGGTCGAGGGCGAGCATCTGCCGCTGGTCCCGGGGATGTGCTTCTCGATCGAGCCGGGGATCTATCTGCCGGGCCGCTTCGGGGTGCGGATCGAGGACATCGTGACGTGCACGGAGTCCGGCGGGCGCCGGCTGAACCAGACGGCGCGGGAGATGGCGGTGGTGCGGTAGGCGGGTGGCGGGGGAGTTGGGGTGAGCGGGGCGGCCAGGTAAGCCGGGGGATCCGAGACGGGGCGCGCCGGGCCCCGGCCGATCCCGGCCCCGGCCAACCCCGCCCCGCTCCAGAGGGGTTGACCCCTACGGCGCCAGGGGCTCCTTGGGGAGCGGGGGCCTCGGTGGGTGGGCGAGCGCCCGCCACTCTGGTACCTCAAGTTCAGTTGAGGTCAAGGGGCTTCGTGCGGCGCGGCACGGCGGGAGCCGCCGCATGGCGGGAGCCGCCGCACGACGACCGGCATCCGAGCGTTTCCGCAGGTCAGAGCTCATTGTCAGTGGTGTGGTTCACGATGGGTGGGCAGGTGCGAGCGGGCACGGACGGCAGGGAAGGCGGTGATCGCGTGGCAGGGCGCGGCAAGGAGACGGTGCGGGCGGTGCGGCGGCCGCAGGTGCGGCTTCCGGAGCTGACGGCGTACGAGGGCGGCGAGCTGGAGCCGGAAGGGGACTACGACGGGCTGGAGTTCGCGGACGCCGACTGGGCCGGCCGGTCGGCGCGCGGCGCCCGCTTCATGGACTGCGCCGTACGACGCTGCGCGCTGGACGAGACCGTGCTCGGCCGGGCCCGGATCATCGACAGCGTGCTGAGCGGAGTCCGCGGGGTCGGCACGGATCTGTCCCGGGCGTCCCTGCGCGATGTGGAGGTGACCGACGCCCGGCTCGGCGGGACGCAGCTGCACGGGGCGGTGCTGGAGCGGGTCGTGGTGCGCGGCGGAAAGATCGACTTCCCGAATCTGCGGCAGGCGAAGCTGCGGGATGTCGCCTTCGAGGGGTGCGTGCTGGTCGAGGCGGACTTCGCGGGTGCGGTGCTGGATCGGGTGACGTTCGACGACTGCACCCTGACCCGGGTGGATTTCTCCGAGGCGCGGATGACGGACGTCGATCTGCGGGGCGCCGCCGCGCTGGACATCGCCCGGGGAATCGACCGCCTGTCGGGCGCGGTGATCAGCCCGGCCCAACTACTGGATCTGGCCCCGGTGTTCGCTGCGCAGATAGGCGTGCGGGTGGAGTGAGGGGGCGCCGGGGGTGGACGTGCCGGGCGGGCCGGCACCCGGGGCGGCTTACGGCGGGTGCGGCGGGTGCGGGGGAACCGCGCGTACGTCCCGTCCCGTCCCGGTCCGGCCCCACCCGCCGGCGTACCCGCTGGAGCGTGGCGCGGGCGTCGGCCTGAGGTTCAGACGCGGGGGAAACGGGCCTGGAGGTCCCAGATGGCGGGGTTGTCGCCGAGGCCGTCGTGCATATCGGTGAGGTCGGCGATCAGATCGTGCAGAAAGTCGCGGGCCTCGCGGCGCAGCGCGGAGTGGTTGAAGGTGAGCGGGGCCTCGTCGGCCGCCATCCAGTCGGCGTCGACGTCCACCCACCCGAAGCGGCGCTCGAAGAAGATCCGGTCGGCCGACTCGGTGAAGTCCAGCTCGGCGTGGACCGGGCGGGCGGAACGGTTGCCCCGGGGGTCGGTGTCGAGCTGCTCGACGATGTCGCACAGCGCCCAGGCGAAGTCGAGGACCGGCACCCAGCCCCAGGCCGTGGACAGCTCGCGGTCCGTCTTCGTGTCGGCGAGGTAGACGTCACCGCAGAAGAGGTCATGGCGCAGCGTGCGCACGTCCGCGGTCCGGTAGTCCGTCTGCGGCGGATCCGGGAAGCGGCGGGAGAGGGAGTAGCCGAGGTCGATCACAGCTTGATGGTGTCACGCGGTGCGCGGCGGCCGGCCGGTGCCGTCCGTTCAGGGCAGCAGCCGCTGGTCCCTGGCCACGGAGACCGCGGCGGTCCGGCCGGACACCCCGAGCTTGTCGTAGATCCGGGCCAGGTCCGCCTTGATCGTGACCTCGCTGGTCGACAGCGCACGGGCGATCTCGCGGATGCTCAGTCCGCGGGCCAGCCGGCCGAGGATGGTGAGCTCGCGGTCGGTGAGCGTGGGGCGCGGGCTGCGCATCTGGGCCAGCACGTGATGGGCGACCGGCGCGGCGAGCGAGCTCCGGCCCGCGGCCGCGGCCCGGATCGCGGCGAACAGCTCCTCCGGCGGCTCGGCCTTGAGCAGATGTCCGGCGGCCCCGGCCGCAAAGGCCCGCGCGATGTCGGCGTCGGTGTCGTAGTCGGTCAGCACGAGCACCCGGGGGGAGGTGCCGGGGGCATCGGCGCGGGCGATACGCCGGGTGGCCTCGACGCCGTCGACACCGGAGCCGAGCCGGAGATCCATCAGGACGACATCGGGGCGGAGCGCGGCGGCCAGGGCCACGGCCTCCGCACCGTTCCCGGCCTCACCGATGACTTCGATGCCCGGGGCACTGCTGAGCAGCGCGAGCAGCCCGGCGCGTACGACGTCATGGTCGTCGCAGAGCAGCACGCTCACGGGCGGGTGCGCGGATTCGGCGGCGGATCGGCTCATGGGCTGCGCTCCAGGAGGACAGCGACGGACGGGACGGTGCCCTCGCCCGGCGCCGCTTCCATGGTGCCCTCACCAAGCCGTTCCCGCAGACCGGCACCCCTACGGCCACCGAGCGACCACCGAGCCGCGCCCCTCGCGGGCTGCCCCATGACGGCCCCTCCGCCCCTGGCCGCGGCCCCCGCAAGCACCCGGCTTGCCACGCATCCCGCCACGCCCCCCGCGACGGCCCCTCCGCCCCTGGCCGCGGCCCCCGCAAGCACCCGGCTCGCCACGTCCCCCGCCACGCCTCCCCGCCACGCCCCTGCCACGCCCCCCGCCACGGCTTCTCCCCGCCTCGCCCCCTTGCCCACGCTCCCTACGCCGCGGTCAGCACCCGCGGTCCCGCGTCCGTCACCGCCACCGTGTGCTCGAAGTGGGCGGCGCGGGAGGCGTCCGTGGTGCGCAGGGTCCAGCCGTCGCCGGCCGCGTAGTAGTCGTTCCTGCCGCCGGCCAGGAACATCGGCTCGATGGCGAGGACCAGGCCGTGGCGGAGGACCATGCCGCGGCGCGGGCGGCCGTCGTTGGGGACCGCCGGATCCTCGTGCATCTGCTGGCCGATGCCGTGTCCGCCGAAGTCCTCGGGAATGCCGTAGCCGGCGGCGCGCCCGATGCTGCCGATGGCATGGGAGATATCGCCGATCCGGGCGCCCACCACGGCCGCCGCGATGCCCGCCTCCAGGGCCCGCCGGGTGGTGTCCATGAGCCGCTGGTCCTCGGGGCGGGCGGCGCCGACCGTGAAGCTGAGGGCCGCGTCGCCGGCCCAGCCGTCCACCAGGGCGCCGCAGTCGATGCTCACCAGGTCGCCGTCGCGCAGCCGGGTCCCGTCCGGGACGCCGTGCACGATCGCGTCATTGACGGAGACGCAGAGGACGGCGGGGAACGGGGTGGGCGCGAAGCTCGGGCGGTAGCCGAGGAACGGCGAGTCGGCCCCGGCCTCGCGCAGGACCGTACGGGCGACCTCGTCCAGCTCCCGCAGCCGCATCCCAGGGGTGGCCGCCGCCCGCACCGCCGCCAGCGCCTGGCCGACGACCCGGCCGGCCACCCGCATCGCGTCCATCGCCGCGTCCGTCTTGATCTCCACCATCTGCCCGACCTCCGCTCACCGCCGCCCGTGCCGCGCCACAACAACGGCGCGCAGGCGGTATTTGTTTACCGGTATTTCTTTACCGGTATTAGTATCACGGGCATGGTGCGAACTCCTCTGACCCCTCAGGAACGTGCACGCGGCGAGCGGCTCGGTGCGCTGCTGCGGGCGGCCCGCGGCGAGCGGAGCATGGTCGAGGTCGCGGCGGCGGCGGGGCTGTCCGCCGAGACGCTGCGGAAGATCGAGACCGGCCGGGCGCCGACCCCGGCCTTCTTCACGATCGCCGCGCTCTCCGGCGCCCTCGGCCTCTCACTGGACGAGGTGGCGCAACTGTCCGCACCCCCCGAAACGGTCGCGGACGCGGTCGCCTGACCGCCCCCGCCCGCCCCAAAAACACGCCAAGGGCCGGCTCCCCCACTGGGGAACCGGCCCTCCATAACGCGCCGCCCGCGCCAGGCTCAGACCTGCATCAGGTTCAGAAGACCTGCACCAGTCTCAGAAGGTCTGCATCGGGCTCGGACCCGCACCTGGCTCAGCCCCGGATCTGGCTCAGACCCGGACCGCATCAGACGTCGGACATTGACCGTCAGATGTTTCCCGTCAGACGTTGACGCCGAAGTCCTGCGCGATGCCGACGAGGCCCGAGGCGTAGCCCTGGCCGACCGCGCGGAACTTCCACTCGGCACCGTTGCGGTACAGCTCGCCGAAGACCATGGCGGTCTCCGTGGCGGCGTCCTCGCTGAGGTCGTAGCGGGCGATCTCGGTGCCGCCGGCCTGGTTGATGATGCGGATGAAGGCGTTCCGCACCTGGCCGAAGTTCTGGCTGCGGTTCTCGGCGTCGTAGATCGAGACCGGGAAGACGATCTTGTCGATGTCGGCCGGCAGCGCCGCGAGGTTGACGTTGATCTGCTCGTCGTCGCCCTCGCCCTGGCCGGTCACGTTGTCACCGGTGTGCACGATCGACTGGTCGGGCGTCGCCTTGTTGTTGAAGAAGACGAAGTGCTGGTCGGAGAAGACCTTGCCGCTCGGGTTGACCGCGATCGCGCTGGCGTCGAGGTCGAAGTCCGTGCCGGTGGTGGTGCGGACGTCCCAGCCGAGGCCCACCGTGACGGCGGTCAGGCCCGGTGCCTCCTTGGTGAGGGAGACGTTGCCGCCCTTGGACAGGCTTACAGCCATGGGAAGTCCCTTTCCTTGTCGACTCGTCGAAGCATCGGGCTCCGTGCTGCGCACGAAGCTACCGTTACCCACCACAACGCCATGAGGGGACCGCCAGGTTCCAGGAGTCTTTACTCTCTTTGCCGAATTCTGATGTGAACGCTCTGCGCGGGACCCGAAAAGCGGGTGACGGGCCCATGCGCGGCGCGGGATCATAGGACTCATGTCCGGGCCCTATGTCATCCGCGGTTCGGTCGTCCTTCCCGAGGCCGAGCTCGTCTGGCGTTTCTCGCGTTCCTCAGGTCCGGGCGGCCAGCACGTCAACACCAGCGACAGCCAGGTCGAGCTGCGTTTCGACCTCGACAAAACCGAGGCACTGCCGCCGGTGTGGAAAGCGCGCGCCCTGGAGCGGCTGGCGGGCCGGCTGGTCGGCGGCGTGCTGTCCGTACGGGCCTCCGAGCACCGCTCGCAGTGGCGCAACCGCGAGACCGCCGCCGTCCGGCTGGCCGCGCTGCTCGCCGAGGCCACCGCTCCGCCGCCCAAGCCACGCCGTAAGTCGCGGATCCCACGGGGCATCAATGAGCGGCGGCTGCGCGAGAAGAAGCAGCGCGGCGACACCAAGCGCGGCCGCTCGGGCCGCGGCTGGGACTGACCGCCCCGGCCGTCGTGACCGCCCCGGCCGTCGTGACCGCCCCGGCCGTCGTGACCGCCCCGGCCGTCGTGACCGCCGCAGCCGTCCTGACCGCCCCGGCCGTCCCGTCCGCCCACGCCGTCCCCGGGCCTCACCCCAACTGCCGGTACTTCCCCCGGAAGTACGTCAGCGGCCCGTCCTCCTCGTTCGGGAGTGTCGTGGCCAGGACGCGTGCGATGACCAGCGTGTGATCGCCGGCCACGACCCGCTGCTCGGTACGGCACTCCAGCGTCGCCAGGGCGCCCCCGATGAGGGGCGCGCCGGACGCTTCGCCCCGTACGTGCGCAATGTCCTCGAAGAGCAGCCGGTCGCTGATGCGGCCCTTCATGGCGAATCGTCCGGCGATCTGCCGCTGATGTCCCGACAGCACCGAGACGGCCCAGTAGGGCTGCACCTCCAGCAGGTCGTCCATCCGTGAGTCGTTGCGAACGCTCACCATCACCAGCGGCGGATCGAGGGACACGGAGAGGAACGCCGTGGCGGTCATGCCGACGTCCTCGCCGTGCGGCCCGCCGTCCGGGTCGTGGGCGGTGATCAGCACCACGCCGGAGGCCAGGCGGGACAGGGCAGCACGGAACTCGTCGTCACTCACCCCAACAGAATGCGGGATCGGCGCGCCGCCCGGCACGGAGGCGAGGGTGACGGCGGGTACGGGGTGGGCGACGGGCCCGGCGGCCGCCGCGTCGGCGGGAGTCTTCGTGAACACGCCATAAACGCTAACTTCGGCCGGCCGTGGCGCGCATCGGGCCTCCGGACCACTCGCGTCCTAGGTCTGACGGCGGAGTTCCCGAATCGCTCGGAATTTGCGTTCAGTAAGTGTAGAAAGAGTGAAGGCGCGCTCCCGTGGCGGTTTTATGGAAGATCGCCAACCGTCCTTCATTGTTTGTGACTTGAGTCACAGCAGGCGCTAATTGTTGACCCTGTGTACCGAGTGAACAGCTCACTGTGATTCAGTGAGCGGGGAATCGGACGACAAGAAATCGTGGAGTTTGCTGTCGAGGTCTCAGGGAGAGCGAGCGATGGAGACCGAGTCGGAGCCATACGTCCGTCTTGCGACCCTGCGGCAGCTGCACCAAGTGGTCGCCGAGCTGAATACCGCACGTAGCCTTGCGGACACCTTGCAGACCGTCGCCGACGGCGTGATCACCGGGCTGGGCTATGAGCTGTCCGCGGTCAATCTCGTGCGGCCCGACGGCGATCTCGTCGTCGCCGCGGTGGCCGGCAGCGCGGGCGCCGAGGCGCTCATGGCCGGACGGGTCGGCTCCCGCGCCTCCTGGGAGCGCCGGCTGTCCATGGGCGAGCGCTGGGGCGATCTGCACTTCATCTCGCACACCGAGGGCTGGGTGCTCGATGACGACGACGTACCGCAGTGGCACACGGCCGGACCCACGCCCCGGTTCCCCGACGAGTGGCACCCCATGGACCGCCTCTTCGCGCCCATGTACACCGCGGCCAACGGGGGCGGCGAGCTGCTCGGAGTGATCTCCGTCGACCGGCCGCGCAACGGCCGGCGGCCCGGCCCCTGGGGCCAGGAAGCGCTCCAGATGTACGCCTTCCAGTCCGCCATCGCGATCAGCAACGCCCGGCTGCGGGCCAACATGCAGCGCGCCCTGGTCCGGCTGGAGCGCGAGCAGCAGGCGCTGCGCGCCAGCGAGGAGAGCTTCCGGCAGGCGTTCGAGTACGCGCCGAGCGGGATGGCCGTCGCCGAGATGGGCGGTGACCAGCACGGACGGCTGCTCCGCACCAACGATGCGCTGTGCCGGCTGCTGGGCCGCCCGGCCTCCGGGATGCGCCGCTACTCCTTCTCCGACCTCGTCCACCCCGAGGACATCGGCACGCTGCTGCGCACCTCCGCCGAGGGCGGCCGTGCCGAGCTGCGGCTGGCCCGCCGGGACGGCACCTACGTGTGGGTCTCGCTGCGCAACTCCGTCGTCGCCGACACCGCCGACGGCCCCCGCTTCCTGCTCACCCACGTCGAGGACATCGAGGAGCGCAAGCGGCACGAGCTCCAGCTCGCCCACCGCGCCAGCCATGACTCGCTGACCGGGCTGCCCAACAGCGCCGAGCTGCGGGCCCGGCTCGGCGCCCGGCTGTGCTCCCGCCCGCCCGGCTCGATGGCGGACGCCTACGCCTCCTCGGCCACGATCAGCACCGACCCCCGCGCTCCGCACGGCTTCCGGCCGGACGCCAAGGAGCCCTTCGACGGGCTCGACGGGTTCGAGGGCGGGCCCCCGCCCCCGTTCGACCACCATGTGCATCTCGTCGCCCCCGCGGACGGGCCGGCCGACGACGGCTCCAAGGGGCTCGCGGTCCTCTTCTGCGACCTCGACGGCTTCAAGTCGATCAACGACCGCTTCGGGCACAACACCGGCGACGCCGTGCTGATAGAGGTCGCCCGCCGGCTGACCAGCGGCGTCCGGGACGGCGACACGGTCGCCCGGCTCGGCGGCGACGAGTTCGTGGTGCTCGCCGACGGTCTCGGCACCGCCGACGCCCAGGACCTGGCCGTCCGGCTGCGGAACGCGATCATCCCGCCGATCCGGGTGGAGGGCCGCGCGGTCCGGGTGGGCGCCAGCTTCGGCATCGGCTGGGCGAGCTGCGGAATGTCCGCCGAGGAGGTGCTGGAGTCGGCCGACCAGCGGATGTACGTCGAGAAGCGCTCCCGCTCGAAGGCGAACCGGCGGGCGGCGGGCTGAACGGCCGGGCGCGATGCCGCGTATCTCACACCGGCCCCGCATCGGCCCGCGCACCAGCAGTTCACCGATCCGTAGCGATCTTGTGGCCCTCCGGGCACGGTGTGCGCAGGCCGCGACGGGGTAGGCTGCGCCGATGCGGCGCGGCGCCGCCGGGGGCCCGAAAGACAGTTCGCGCAATGAAGCCTGCGGACGCGTAGAGACGCGTACAGACGCGCACAGATCGCTTGGGAGTGACACGGAATGACGGCCGGCAACAACGGCGCGGACACGCCGGAGAACGACGACCCGTTCGCCTATCTCTACCGCTCGGAAGGCGGCGAGGGCGGCGCCCAGGGCTCGGCGGGCGACGGCGCGGCGGCGCGGCAGCCGGGGGTTCCGCGGACGTCCTACAACCAGGTCCGCGCGGTCGGCCAGCGCCAGTACGGCCAGCAGGCCCCGCAGCAGGTGACGTACGGGCAGCAGAACGCCCACTACGCCGCCCCCGAGACCCTGCCCGGCGGCGACCGCACCCGCTCCGTCCCGGCCAACGGCGGCCAGGAGCCGCGCCGCGGCCGCAACGGCCTGCTGATCGGCGCCGTCGCCGTGGTCGCGGTGGTCTGCATAGGCATCGGCGTCGCGATGCTCACCAACGGCAACGACTCGAAGGACGTCTCCGCGGGCAAGCCGGGGCCGACGGCCGGGAACAAGGTCGAGCCCGGCGACAAGCCCACCACCAAGCCCGCCCCCGGCGAACTGCCCAAGCAGGACGCGGGCAGCCTGCGGCTGGAGGGCGGGGCGACCACGGCCAAGGAGGTGCCGGGCGCGCGCTCGCCCGGCGGGGCCTATGTGGCCGGCATGAACACGCAGGGCGCGGCGGCCACTTGGTCGCTCGATGTCGAGGCTTCCGGCAAGTACAAGCTCTGGGTCGGTTACGGCGTGCCCGGCAAGGACGCCAACCTGACCCTGAATGTGAACGGCACAGCGGACAGCCGGCCGATCAGGCTGAAGAACTTCGCCCACGCCCCGGAGGGCGCCTGGGACAAGGGCTGGACCCGGAGCTGGCAATATGTGCAGCTCAACAAGGGCACCAACACCATCAAGCTGTCCTGCGAGAGCGGGAATCAGTGCGAAGTGAACCTCGACAAGGTCTGGCTGGCCCGGAGCTGAGAGGCGAGGGGGCGGTGCGCCCCCGAGGGGCCGCGCCCCTGGGAAGTGCCCCGCCGCGGAAGGCCGTTGGGCCCGGCCCGCGCCGGCCACCGCCAGAGGACTGGCACGTCACAGACTGCGTGCCTCCGGCGAAGGCGCCACCACCCGCACCGTCCGCAGCAGTTCCTCATAGGTCGCCGCGTCGAACTCGCCCGCAGCCGGGGCCCGTACGGTCGCCGCGGAGAGGGCCACCGCGCGGGTCAGGCGGTCCGGCCAGGGCAACTCCTCGACCAGGCCGGACAGCAGGCCGGCCACCGCGGAATCGCCGGCGCCGGTCGGGTTGCCGGCGATCCGGCGGGGCGGGGCGGCCTGCCAGATGCCGTCGGCGGTGACCGCGAGCATGCCGTCCGGGCCCAGCGAGGCGGCCACCGCGTGCGCGCCGCGGCGGCGGGCGTCGCGGGCGGCGCGCAGCGGTTCGGTGCTGCCGGTGAGGGCGGCGAGTTCATCGGCGTTGGGCTTGGCGAGGTCGGGGCGGGCGGCCAGCCCGCGGCGCAGCGGTTCGCCGCTGGTGTCGAGGAGGACCGGGACGCCGGCGCTGCGCGCGCCCCGGGTCAGCCGGGCGTAGACATCGACCGGGACGCCCGGCGGGAGGCTGCCGCAGAGCGCCACCGCCCGTGCCTCGCCGAGGAGTTCGCGGTAGGTGCCGAGGAAGGTGTCCCACTCGGCGGGGGAGACGACCGGGCCCGGCTCGTTGAGCTGGGTGGTGTCTCCGGTGGCCGCGTCGACGACGGCGACGGTGCGGCGGGTGGCGCCGCCGACCGGGACCAGCGCGTCGGTGACCGCGGTCTCCGCGAGCAGCGCGCGCAGGGCCTCGCCGGTGCCGCCGCCCGCGAAGCCGGTGGCGACCGTACGGTGACCGAGCGCGGCCAGCACCCGGGCGACGTTCAGGCCCTTGCCGCCGGGGCGTTCGGACACCTCGGTGATCCGGTTCGTGGTGTGCGGCTGGAGCCG
Organism: Streptomyces sp. NPDC127097; assembly: GCF_042724075.1. NCBI lineage: Bacteria > Bacillati > Actinomycetota > Actinomycetes > Kitasatosporales > Streptomycetaceae > Streptomyces > Streptomyces sp. NPDC127097. The sequence goes on from NZ_JBHXFI010000026.1 coordinate 99,026, forward strand.
GGGGACGCGGTAGGTGATGTCCAGGGCGGCGTTCAGCGTGACCGTAAGGATCATGGTCGCCCCTCCGGGCAGTCATGGCCGGGCGGCCGGGCGTCGGGCAACCGCGTACGGCGGTGGCATGCGGACAAGTGCGCGAGCGATCATGCCATCGTCGGTGGTGGTTGGCCCAGACCCGGTCCGGCCGCCGTGGGGAGCCACGGCCCGGGGGAGGGGCGGCCGCGTCCCTGCCCGGCGCGCGGGCGGCGCCTCAGGCGCCCGGCGGGCGCACCAGCCACTGGCCCCGGCGCATGACCCCCACCACGTCGTAGGCCGCGTCCAGCACCACCAGGTCGGCGTCCTTGCCGGTCTTCAGGGCGCCGGTCCGGTCGTCGATGCCCAGGAGGCGGGCCGGAGTGGCCGAAAGTGCCTGTACGGCCTGGTCGACCGTCAGGCCGTCGACGGTGACGGCGCGTTGGAAGGCGCGGTCCAGGGTGAGGGTGGAGCCGGCGATCGAACCGGCCGTGGGGCCTTCGCTGATGCGCGCGATGCCGTCCCTGACCTCGACCTGCATCGGGCCGAGCGGATACCTCCCGTCGTTCATACCGGCCGCGCCCATCGCGTCGGTGATGAACGCGACCCGCCCGTCCCCGGCCTCGCGGACCGCCAGTTGGAGGACCGCGGGGTGCAGATGGGTGCCGTCGTTGATGAGCTCGACGGTGATCCGTTCGTCCTCCAGGAGCGCGGCGACCGGACCGGGCGCACGGTGGCCCAGTACAGGCATCGCGTTGAAGAGGTGGGTGGCGACGGTGGCGCCCGCGTCGATGGCCTCGCGGGTGGCGTCGTAGGAGGAGTCGGTGTGGCCGATGGCGGCGACCACCCCGGCGTCGGCGAGCAGCCGTACGGACGCCAGGCCGCCGGGCAGTTCGGGCGCGACGGTCATCATCGACGTGGTGCCGTGCGCGGCGTCGAGGAGCTTGCGGACATCGGCCGGGTCCGGGTCGCGCAGCAGCTCCGGCTGGTGGGCGCCGCAGCGGTGCGGGGAGATGAACGGGCCCTCGAAGTGGATGCCGGCCAGCTCGCCCTGCTGCACCAACTCGGCGAGCACCGCGGCCTGCCGGGCGAGGTCGGTCAGCTCACCGGTGACGGTGGAGGCGAGCATCGAGGTGGTGCCGTGCCGGCGGTGGGTCTCGACCACCGTCATGCACTCCTCGGGATCGGCGGACGAGAACGAGCCACCGCCTCCGCCATGGACATGCATATCGATGAAGCCGGGGACGATGAGGTGGCCCGAGAGGTCCACGACGCTGCCGGCCGCCCCCTCGGCCAGATCGGGATCCCGGCTGTGGACATCGCCGATCCGGCCGCCTTCGACGGTGATCCGGCCGCGCTCGACCACGCCGGACGGCCGGGCGATCCGGGCGCCGGCCAGGATGGTGCGCGGAGGGTGCGAGGGCCGCTGCGCGGACTGTTGCTGTGCCATCAGGCGGTTACCTCCGTGGAGAGAAGATCCCGGGCGAGCAGTCCTGCGCCCAGGCACCCGGCGGCGTCCCCGAGGGCCGCCGGAACGATCGAGGGGAGCCGCTGGAACGTAACGCGCCGGCGGACCGCTTCCCGCAGAGGTGTGAAGAGCGTGTCGCCCGCCTCGGCGAGCCCGCCGCCGATGATCAGCGTCTGCGGATCGAGCAGGGTGAGGCCGGTGACCAGGCCGTCGGCGAGGGCGTCCACGGCGCGTTGCCACACGGTGTGCGCCCGTGCGTCGCCGGACGCCACGGCCTTGGCCGCGTCCGCCGCACCGGCCCGCGGATCGCCGCAGACCGCCGCCCAGTCACGGCCGACCGCGGCGGCCGAGGCCACCGTCTCCAGACAGCCCCGCTGCCCGCAGCCGCACTCCCGCCCGCCGGGCCGGACGACGATGTGGCCGATCTCGCCCGCGCTGCCGTGCGCACCGGCCTCGATCCGGCCGCCGATGCCGATGGCGCCCGCGATCCCGGTGCCCAGGGGGACGAACAGGAACCGGTCGGCGTCCCGGCCCGCGCCGATCCGGCCCTCGGCCAGGCCGCCGGTGCGTACGTCGTGGCCGAGGGCGACCGGCACCCCGCCCAGCCGCTCGGACAGCAGCGCCCGCATCGGTACGTCCCGCCAGCCGAGGTTCGCGGCGTAGACGGCGGTGCCGGACCGCTCGTCGACGATGCCGGGGACCGCGACACCGGCCGCCGCGGCGGGAGCGCCGTAGCGGGCGGTGCCGAGCTCCCGGAGCTCCGCGGCGAAGCCGAGGACGGCCTCGACCACCGCCTCGGGGCCGCGCTCGCGGCCGGTGGGGCGCCGTGCCTCGTACAGCAGCACGGGGGGCGCGCCCCCGGAGGACGCGGTGTCCACCCCCACGAGGGCGGCTTTCATCCCGGTGCCGCCCACATCCAGGGCGATGACGTGTCTCACCGGAACAGTTTCGCGCGACCCGGCCGGAAAGGTCTAGTCCACTCACCGAGGTGATCGGGTGGGCTGGGGCAGGGAGGCCGGCGCCGGAGCTGGAGGGGGGTGGTGTAGACCTTGTAAAGACCGCGGGGGAAACTTGCTGTTCATGCCGTTCGAGGGCGACCCCTGAGGCGGCCGGGTTGATTCCCGACAAGCACGGATTTTCAGAACAAAGGGCGGAACAGCAGTGCAGCGGCGGTACTTGAGCCTGGCGGCGGCGATCGCCACCACCATGACACTGACTCTTACCGGCTGCGGCAGCGGCTCCGGTAGCGACGAGGTCACCCTCAAACTGATCGCGGCGGACTACGGCGACAGCCGTGCCAACGGCTCCCAGCACTACTGGGACGAGCTCGCCCGCGCCTTCGAGGAGAAGAACCCCGACATCAAGGTCGATGTCGAGGTCTACAGCTGGACCGACGTCGACAAGAAGGTCGAGGACCTGGTCAAGGACGGCCACGCCCCGGACCTCGCCCAGATCGGCGCCTATGCCGACTACGCGGCCAAGGGCCAGCTCTACAGCGCCGATCAGCTGCTCTCCATCCCCACCCAGGCCGACTTCACCCCGTCCCTGGCGGAGGCCGGCGAATACAAGCGGGTCCAGTACGGCATGCCGTTCGGCGCCAGCACCCGGCGGCTCTTCTACAACAAGAAGCTGTTCAGCCAGGCCGGCATCACCAGCCCGCCGGCGAGCTGGGACGACATCGCCCACGACGCCGAGCTGCTGAAGGCACGGGGCGTCAAGATGCCGTTCGCGCTGCCACTCGGCCCGGAGGAGACCCAGGCCGAGACGATGCAGTGGATGCTCAGCAGCGGCGGCGGCTACACCGACGGCATCGGCAAGTACACGATCGACTCGCCGGAGAACGTCAAGGTCTTCAAGTGGCTGAAGGAGGACCTCGTCGGCAAGGGCCTGACCGGGGTCGATCCCGCCAAGCTCAACCGCGAGGACGCCTTCGCGGGCTTCGCCGACGGCGAGGTCGGCATGCTCAACGGCCACCCCGCGCTGATGAAGCAGGCGGCGGCCAAGGGCATCGACTACGGCACCGTCGAGCTGCCCGGTGCCCATGGCAAGGCCAAGGCCACCATGGGCGTCGCCGACTGGATGATGGCCTTCAAGCAGGGCGGCCACCGCGCCGAGGTCGGCAAGTTCCTCGACTTCGTCTACAGCAAGAAGAACGTCGAGAAGTTCTCCGGTGAGTACGGCCTGCTGCCGGTCACCACCGCCGCCTCCCAGGCGATGCTGGCCGACGACAAGTACGCCAAGTTCCACGGCTTCCTCAAGCAGCTCGCCGCCGCCGAGTTCTACCCGGCGAACAAGACCTCCTGGCCGCTGATCTCGAAGACCGTCAAGGCCAAGATGGGCGCCGCGGTCGGCCCGCGAGGCAACCCGTCCGGAGTGCTCACCGACATCCAGAACATCGCGGACGCGTCGGACAACGCCGCCGAATGACACGGCGCGGGCGGGAGTACGGGCGGACGCCCCGGAGCGGGGCGGCCGCCGGGGTGACGGGCCGGGCGTTGTCCGACCGTGCGCTTATCGTGGAAGCGTGATGACGGACGGGACGGCGGGTGCGGGCGGTCCGGGCGGCGAGCCCGGGGCCGCCGAGCGCGCCGCGGGGCTCTCCGCCCGGGACGAGGCGGTGCTCGCCGTCGAGCGCCGCTCCTGGCCGGGCCCCGGCCCCAAGGAGCGCGCCATCCGCGAACAGCTCGGCATCTCCCCGACCCGCTACTACCAGCTCCTCAACGCCCTGCTGGACGACCCCCGCGCGCTCGCCCACGACCCCGTCACCGTCAACCGCCTGCGCCGCATACGGGACGCCCGCCGCGCCCGCCGCTGACCCGGGCGCCCCGGCCGCCGCCCCCGTGCGCCCGTACACCCCCGGCTGTCACCGGAGCTGCCCCCGGCGCCCGCCCCGCGCCGGTAGGGTCGGCGCCATGGGCAGCCCCCCGAACGCCGCGTCGCCGTCCCAGCCGGCCCCCGGATCCGTGCCGACCCCGCACACCCCCGCCGGCCGCGACGGCCTCGCCGCACTGCTGGCACACCCCGAACGCACCGTCGTCGCCCTCGACTTCGACGGCACCCTCGCCGAGATCGTGCCCGACCCGGAGAAGGCCCGCGCCCATGAGGGCGCCGTCGCCGCCCTCGGCCGCCTGGTGCCCCGGCTGCGCGCCGCCGCGGTGATCACCGGCCGCCCGGCCACCGTCGCGGTCCGCCTCGGCGGCTTCGCGGACGTACCCGGCCTGGACCACCTCACCGTCCTCGGCCACTACGGCGCCGAACGCTGGGAGGCCGCCACCGGCACCGTCCACGCGCCCGCCCCGCACCCCGGTGTCGCCGCCATACAGGCCGAACTCCCCGGCGTCCTGGACGCCTCCGGGGTCTGGCACGGCACCTGGATCGAGACCGCCGTCGAGCGCAAGGGCGGCCGCGCCATCGCCGTGCACACCCGCCGTGCCACCGATCCCCAGGGCGCCTTCGACCAGCTGCGCGGCCCGCTCACCGCACTCGCCGAACGCCACGGCCTGATCGTCGAACCGGGCCGCCTCGTCCTGGAACTCCGCCCGCCCGGCATGGACAAGGGCGTCGCCCTCGCCGAATGGGTCCGCGAGACCGGCGCCGCCACCGTCCTCTACGCCGGCGACGACCTCGGCGACCTGGCCGCCTTCGCCGCCGTCGAAAAACTCCGCTCCGACGGCCTGACCGGCCTCCTGGTGTGCAGCGGCAGCACCGAGGTCGCCGAACTGGCCGACCGCGCCGATCTGGTGGTCGACGGCCCGACCGGAGTCGTCGGTCTGCTCACCGCCCTGGCCGACCGGCTGGACGAGGGCCGGGGAGCGCGCCCCTGAGGGCGCCCTCGCGCGCCGCGGCATGCTCGGCCTGAAGCGCCGTGGCCGTACGGTCACGGCTGCGCGGGCCGTGGTGGGCGACCGGCCCCGGGCTGTGATGTGCGTCCCGTTGCCGCTCAGCCGGCCGCCGCAGGCCGCGGCCGTGCGCGCCGACCTGCCCCCGGCTGTGATGTAGGTCCTGTCACCGCTCAGGGCCGCCGCTCTACGCTCCTACCTGCCACGCGCGCCCTGGGCGCGCCGAGTGCCCGCGACCGGATCACGCACAGGTGACAGCGCCTCGGCGGGCACATGCGAAGGACGGTTCCTCCATGCCCACTGCTCTCTCGCCCGTCATAGCTGCCTCCACCCGCTGGCTGCTGTCGGCATTCCCGTCGGCGGGCGGCCCGCTGGACGATGCCCTGGCCGAGGCCCAGGCAGGTCACGCGGTGACCATCGCCGCCGCCCTGCGCTACCCCACCGAGCTGGACGCCGAACTGGTGATCCTGCTCGGCCCCGGCGGCTCCGCCCGGCTGGACTCCGTCACCGGCGTCGATGCCCCTCCGCCGGAGGGAGCCGCAGACGCCTGGCGCAGCTGGGTGGACGAAACCGTCGTCAGCTGGGCGGCCTGCCTGCTGGCCGACGCCGATCTCGCCGTGGTGGCGGCGGCCTGCCTGGCCGCAACCCATCACGGCGCGGACAACGTGGGCACCGCCCGCCGGCTGACGATTCCCAGCCCTCGCGATCACCGTGCGGCGCCGCTGCTGCGCCACCCGGACCTGGTCGGCCCGATCGCCGACCTGCACCGCGAGACCCTGCGCGGCCTCCTCGACGCCGCCCCGGCCGGTAGCTCCCCCGAGCGAACGTAACCACGCGGTCCGCGGGCCGGAACGGCCGTCGCGGAGAACGGCTCAGGGGGCATCCCGCTTCGGGGTGTCCTCCTTCAGCGCCCGCAACTGCTCCAGGAACCACTGCGCCGGCGGCAGCGCCGTGGCGGCAGCGGCCAGCCGAGCCGTGCGCTCGCTGCGTTCCCCGGCCGCCATCGACAGCGCCTCGTGCAGCGCCTCGGCCGTGCCGACGACGTCGTACGGATTGACGGTGAGGGCGTGCTCGCCCAGTTCCTCGTGCGCGCCCGCCTCGCGCGAGAGCACCAGCGCGCAGCCGGCGTCCGACACCACCGGGATCTCCTTGGCGACCAGGTTCATCCCGTCCCTGATCGGGTTGACGAGTGCCACGTCCGCGAGCCGGTAGGCGGCCAGCGAGCGGGCGAAGTCGTCCTTGACGTGCAGCAGCACCGGCTGCCAACCCGCCGTCCCGTATTCGGCGTTGATGGCCTCGGCCACCCTCTGGACCTCGGCCGTGTAGTCGCGGTAGACGGCGAGGTCCTGGCGCGAGGGGTAGGCGAAGGCGAGGTGCACCACCCGCTCGCGCCACTCGGGGCGGTCGGCGAGCAGCTGCCGGTAGGCGAGCAGGCCCCGCACGATGTTCTTGGAGAGCTCGGTGCGGTCCACCCGGACGATGGTCCGGCGCCCCGGCCCGCCGATCTCGGTGCGCAGCGCCGCCATCCGCTCCTCGACATCGGGGCGGTGCGCGCGCTCGCGCAGGAAAGCGGCGTCGGCACCGAGGCCGTACACACCGATCCAGGTCGTGCGCGCCTTGCGCTCCGGGACGAGCGCGACGATGCCGGGCGCCCCGTCCTCCGGCCGTACCCGCTCGCACTGCCCGCCGAGCCCGGTCTCGGCACAGGCCACGAAGTTCTCGGCCCACCTCCGGGTGAGGAAGTTCGCCCGGTCGGCACCGAGAATGCCCAGCGCCAGCTTCCGCTGGATGTCGTCGGGCAGCATCGCGAAGTACTCGGCCGGGGCCCACGGGGTGTGGGAGAAGTGCGCGATGCGCAGGTCGGGGCGGCGCTCGCGGAGCATGCCGGGCACCAGCGCCAGGTGATAGTCCTGCACGAGCACGGCCGCGCCGGGCGCCGCCCCCTCGGCCAGCGCATCGGCGAAGGCCGCGTTGTACGTCTCGTAGGCCGCCCACTGCGCCCGGAACTCCGCGCCGAAGACCGGTTCCAGCGGCGTCTGGTAGAGCATGTGGTGCACGAACCACAGCACGGAGTTCGCGACGCCGTTGTAGGCGTCGGCGTACACCCCGGCCGGGATGTCCAGCATCCGGACACGCTGTCCACCCGTGTCACCCGTCTCCAGCACACCACCCGTCCGCCGCACGGCCTCCCGGTCCCCTTCCCCGAGCGCCGCACACACCCACACCGCATCGGTCTCGGGCCCAATGGCGGAAAGCCCCGACACCAGCCCACCACCACCCCGCTTGGCGCTCAGCGCCCCGTCCTCCCCCAGGCCGTACGACACCGGCCCGCGATTCGACGCGACAAGAACCTCAGCACCCGCTTGCACCGCACTGCGCTCGGAGACCATGTCGCGAAACTAACCCGCCACAGATCCGCGCAAACGTACGGAAGCGGTCAAGGAGCGGGGCCCGAGCGAGCTCCTCAGTCGTTTCTCGGCGGGAAGGTATCGACCGGCCCCCACGGCTCACCCTCGGCGGGTTCCGGGTGTCCGCACCCGAGACGGTCGCCCCGGCTGCGATTGATGCGCAGCGAGTCGTCGAGCGCATCCGTCAAACAACGGGCCAGGAAGCGCAGTTCGGGCGCCGTGGGTGGGATGTTGCGGAGCAGGACACGGGCATGACTCAAGAGGATCTCGCCGGATGCGAGCTGGGCTCGTTCAACGGCGTCCGCCTGCCGGGTGACGGGGCCGTCTCCGTCGGAGAGTAAATAGCAGGGCTTCCCCTCCGGACTTGACCAGGGAAGTAGGCGTGGACGCGAAGGAGGCGTCATGGCGACTCCAGTTCTCTAGAGTAGTTGGATCGCCACCCATTGAAGTGAAGTGAGCACGTAGCGTCAATGAGATCTCTAGAGAAGTTGAGTCCCCCGGGAGGCGCCGGCGCTCGAACAGATCTCTAGGATGTCTGGAGATCGCCAGGAGGGATGCGTCGCCATGGCCGCACAGGAGAGCTCGCCGCCCAAGTACCGCCGGATTGCCGACGCGCTCAAGCAGGCGATCGCGGCGGGGGAGTTCCGGCCCGGCGACCGGCTGCCGGGCGAGAACGACCTGATGGACCGGCATGGCGTGGCGCGGATGACGGCACGACAGGCGCTCGGTGTGCTCACGTCGGAGGGGCTTGCCGAGGCCCGCAAGGGCGCCGGAGTTTTCGTGCGGGACTTCCAGCCGATCCGGCGCCGGGGTGTGCCGCGACTGGCGCGGGAACAGTGGGGTGAAGGGCGGTCGGTCTGGTCGGCCGATGTCCCGGACCGTGACCTGGTGGTGGACGAGGTCACGGTGGACGAGGAGTCGGCCGCTGAAACCGTCGCGGCGCGACTGGATATAGCTCCTGGAGATGCCGTGATCGTGCGGCGCCGCCGCTTCGTGCTCGATGGCAAGCCGGTGCTGCTGTCCGCCTCCTACCTCCCCGCCGCGCTGGTCGCGGGCTCGGCGATCACGCGGCCGGACACCGGGGCGGGTGGCACGTATGCCCGGCTCGCCGAGCTGGGCGCGGCTCCCGCGCGTTTCCGGGAAGAGGTGCGCTCCCGTATGCCGGCGCCGGAGGAGGCCGACCGGCTGCGCCTCCCGGCGGGCACGCCCGTCATCCTCATCAGCCGCACGGCCATCACCGCGGACGGCCGCACGGTCGAGGTCAACGAGATGATCCTCGATTCGTCCGCCTACGTGCTGGAGTACGACTTCGACGCCTGAGGGCTCACGTACGCCTGACGGCTCGCGTCGGTCTCACGGCTCACGCCGCCCGGCGGGCCGCGTACTCCGGGATTTCGGCCATCGGGGGGCGCTCCTCGGTGTCCACCTCCGTCGTGCGCGGTACGAAGCCTTGCTCCCCGCGGTCGAACTGGGTGAGCCGCGGGCGGATCAAGTGGCCGCGGGTCAGGCGTAGTTGTGCGGTCCGGTAGATGGCGGCGGCCATCCGGCCCAGCGCCTGGCCGTCCTGATGACGGTGCTTGCGCACGCCGACGTCCACCTGGGCGAGGGCGTCGAGGCCGACGGTGTGCAGGGAGTCGACGAGCAGGCCGAGCTCCACGCCGTAGCCGACCGGGAACGGCAGCCGCTCCAGGAGGGAGCGGCGGGCGGCGTACTCGCCGCCCAGGGGCTGGACGAAGCCGGCCAGCTGCGGCCAGTGGAGGTTGAGCAGGGGGCGGGCGACCAGCTCGGTGACCCGGCCGCCCTGGCCGGCCCCGGCACCTTCGGCGCCGGTCTCCAGGGGTCGGTCGTACATCGCCTTCACGAACTGGATGTCCGGGTCCGTCAGCAGCGGGCCGACGATCCCGGAGACGAAGGCGGCGGAGAATTCGCGCAGGTCGGCGTCGATGAAGCAGATGATGTCGCCGGTGGTGGCCAGGAGGGAGCGCCAGAGCACCTCGCCCTTGCCGGGCAGCGCGGGCAGCCGGGGCAGGATGCTGTCGCGGGGCACCACCCGCGCGCCGGCCGCCGCCGCGACCTCGGCGGTGCGGTCACTGGAGCCGGAGTCCAGCACCACCAGCTCGTCGACGAGGGGCACGGCCTCGGTCATCAGCTCGGCCCGGATCACCGCCACGATCGCCCCGACCGTGGCCTCCTCGTCGAGCGCGGGCAGTACGACACTGACCGTACGGCCCGTCTGGCGCTTCGCCTCCAGCAGCTGCCCCAGCGGGCGGTCAGCGGCGGACCAGGAGTGGCTGGTCAGCCAGCTCTCGACCTCTTCCAGCACGTCTACGACTCCTCGGTCACCGCCCGAACGGCGGCCTGTGTGATCCATCTCGCGGTTCGGACGACTATCTCAACTGTCAGTGCCTTCGGTTACAGTCTTGAACAACGCGGATGACCGTCGCATGTCGGGGTCGCCGCGCCACAAACGCCTGGGTTTCGGCCCAGCGCCATACCGCTCATCCAGAGGGGCAGAGGGATACGGCCCGTTGAAGCCCCGGCAACCCTCCAGCCGGTCTTGCCGCCAGGACGCTGACGTCCCGCGCGCGTGAGGCTCCCGGCTAGGGAAGGTGCCAAATCCGTCTCGTGGCGAGATTCGCCGCGAGGAAGATGAGGAGAAAGGGCCTCGCCTCCATGGCTGTGCAAGTCACCGAAAACACCCCCACCGTCGCTCTGGGCCCCGCCGCAGCCCTGTCCTGCCGCGAGTGCGGACAGCGCTTCCCGCTCGGCCCGATCTTCGCGTGCCAGGAATGTTTCGGGCCGCTCGAAGTCGCCTACGACCTGCCGAGCGGCGATCCCGAGGGCCTGCGGAAGCAGATCGAGGCCGGTCCGGACAACATCTGGCGCTACGCCCCGCTGCTGCCCGTCCCCACCGACGTGGCCGACAAGCCCAATCTCAACCCGGGCTTCACCAAGCTCGTCAAGGCCGACAACCTCGCCCGTGAGCTGGGCGTCACCGGTGGTCTGTACGTCAAGGACGACTCCGGCAACCCGACGCACTCCTTCAAGGACCGCGTCGTGGCGATCGCCGTCGAGGCCGCCCGCGCCTTCGGCTTCACCACCCTCTCCTGCTCCTCCACCGGCAACCTCGCCGGTGCGGTCGGCGCCGCGGCGCGCCGCGCCGGATTCGAGTCCTGCGTGTTCATCCCGCACGACCTGGAGGCCGGCAAGGTCGTCATGGCCGCGGTCTACGGCGGCGACCTGGTCGGCATCGAGGGCAACTACGACGACGTCAACCGCTTCTGCTCCGAGCTCATCGGCGACCCGCTGGGCGAGGGCTGGGGCTTCGTCAACGTCAATCTGCGGCCGTACTACGGCGAGGGCTCCAAGACCCTCGCGTACGAGATCTGCGAGCAGCTGGGCTGGCAGCTCCCGGACCAGATCGTCATCCCGATCGCGTCCGGCTCGCAGCTCACCAAGATCGACAAGGGGCTCAAGGAGCTGATCGCCCTCGGCCTGGTCGAGGACAAGCCGTACAAGATCTTCGGCGCCCAGGCGGAGGGCTGCTCGCCGGTGTCGGCGGCCTTCAAGGCCGGGCACGACGTGGTCCGGCCCCAGAAGCCGAACACCATCGCCAAGTCGCTGGCGATCGGCAACCCGGCCGACGGGCCGTATGTGCTCGACATCGCGCGCCGTACGGGCGGTGCCGTGGAGGATGTCAACGACGAGCAGGTCGTGGACGCGATCAAGCTGCTGGCCAGGACGGAAGGCATCTTCGCGGAGACCGCGGGCGGCGTGACCGTCGGCGTGACCAAGAAGCTGATCGAGGACGGCGTGCTCGACCCGTCCCTGACCACCGTCGTCCTGAACACCGGTGACGGCCTCAAGACACTCGACGCGGTCGCCCCCACCTCCGGGCCCACGGCCACGATCCGTCCGAACCTGGACGCGTTCCGCGCGGCCGGCCTGGCCCGCTGAGCCGCCGGCCCGTCCGGCATCCGGCGGACGAGGCCGCGACCGGCCCCCGAACTCGTACTCCGTACCCCTGGAAGGCAGAACCATGAGCGTCAAGGTCCGCATCCCCACCATCCTCCGCACGTACACCGGTGGCCAGGCCGAGGTCCCCGCCGAGGGCGCGACCCTCTCCGAGGTGATCGCCGACCTGGAGCAGAACCACCAGGGCATCGCGGCCCGTGTGCTGGACGACGCCGGCAAGCTGCGCCGTTTCGTGAACGTGTACGTCAACGACGACGATGTGCGCTTCGAGCAGGGCCTGGAGACGCCCACCCCGGACGGCGCGGGTATCTCGATCATCCCGGCGGTGGCCGGCGGCTGCTGATTTGCGCCAACTCTTCTCCTGCATGACCGGAATTGCCCCGTCCGCCGGAAAGCGGACGGGGCAATTCCATGTTGTGAAAGGAGATACTATTGGGGCGATCCCCCTCCGGATATCACCCTGCGCGTGCCGAACGCATATGTGTTCGCGATCAGTTGTGGCCAAAGTGTGGGCGGTATTTGTCGCCTAGGTGCCCTATGCCCGGCCCGACTTGCCCTGGAGAACTGGGATTTCGCCGCATATTGCCGATTCTTCGGCGCCGGATTTCTCGTCCGATTGACCTGTTGCTCTGGGCATCTGTGCAGATACATTCAGCGGCGGTCGACGCGTTCCGGCGCACACCCCACGGGCCTTTCGCGGGGTGAGGTCTGACCCGGGTCCGCGGAGTGCGGTCCTGCGCAAGGGCCAGTAATAGGGGAGTTAGGCATGGCTCAGGGCACCGTCAAGTGGTTCAACGCGGAGAAGGGGTACGGCTTCATCGCGGTCGACGGTGGTGCGGATGTTTTCGTCCACTACAGCGCGATCCAGATGGACGGCTACCGCACCCTTGAGGAGGGTCAGCGGGTCGAGTTCGAGATCTCGCAGGGCCAGAAGGGGCCGCAGGCGGACATGGTCCGGGTGGCCGGCTGAGGCGCCGACCGACTGCTGCGTGAGGAAGGCCCGTATCCCTGAGGGGGGTACGGGCCTTCGGCATGCTGCCGGACGGGCGGGCCGCGCGGCCGCGGGGTGGATGCGCCCCAACTTGTCACTTGGCCGTCAGCCCACGGGAAGGCGCCCTCGAAGTCGTTCTGCGTGCGACCGCCACACCCCGCCGATGCCCGTTCAAGCGGCTTGCGCCCACCCGTCGCCCGACCGCCACCCCTCAATGACGCCCTTCGGGCGGCTTGCACTCTCTTACCCCGAGTGCTAATCATTGCGTTAGCACTCTCCCAGTGAGAGTGACAAAGAAGGACCGGGTCGGCGAGGCCCGCGGATCGGTGGGGCAAGGAACCACACAGGTCCGTAGGTCGTCCGTCGCGGGCGCCAGCGCGGTCCGGAGCAATCCACCCCAGTCCGGGAGGACCACTTCACATGGCCAAGATCATCGCGTTCGACGAGGAGGCACGGCGCGGTCTCGAGCGCGGGATGAACCAGCTCGCCGACGCCGTCAAGGTCACCCTCGGCCCCAAGGGCCGTAACGTCGTCCTCGAGAAGAAGTGGGGCGCCCCCACGATCACCAACGATGGTGTGTCCATCGCCAAGGAGATCGAGCTCGAGGACCCGTACGAGAAGATCGGCGCCGAGCTGGTCAAGGAGGTCGCGAAGAAGACGGACGACGTCGCCGGTGACGGCACGACGACCGCGACCGTCCTGGCCCAGGCTCTGGTCCGCGAGGGCCTGCGCAACGTCGCCGCCGGCGCCAACCCGATGGCCCTCAAGCGCGGTATCGAGCGCGCCGTCGAGGCCGTCTCCGCCGCCCTGCTGGAGCAGGCCAAGGACGTGGAGACCAAGGAGCAGATCGCTTCGACCGCCTCCATCTCCGCCGCTGACACCCAGATCGGTGAGCTGATCGCCGAGGCCATGGACAAGGTCGGCAAGGAAGGCGTCATCACCGTCGAGGAGTCCCAGACCTTCGGTCTGGAGCTGGAGCTCACCGAGGGTATGCGCTTCGACAAGGGCTACATCTCGGCGTACTTCGCCACCGACATGGAGCGTATGGAGGCGTCGCTCGACGACCCGTACATCCTCATCGTCAACTCCAAGATCGGCAGCGTGAAGGACCTGCTGCCGCTCCTGGAGAAGGTCATGCAGTCCGGCAAGCCGCTGCTGATCATCGCCGAGGACGTCGAGGGCGAGGCCCTGTCGACCCTGGTCGTCAACAAGATCCGTGGCACCTTCAAGTCCGTCGCCGTCAAGGCCCCGGGCTTCGGTGACCGCCGCAAGGCCATGCTCGGCGACATCGCCATCCTCACCGGTGGCACCGTCATCTCCGAGGAGGTCGGCCTCAAGCTGGAGAACGCCGGTCTCGAACTGCTCGGCCGCGCCCGCAAGGTCGTCATCACCAAGGACGAGACCACCATCGTCGACGGTGCCGGTGACAGCGAGCAGGTCCAGGGCCGCGTCAACCAGATCCGCGCCGAGATCGAGAACAGCGACTCGGACTACGACCGCGAGAAGCTCCAGGAGCGTCTGGCGAAGCTGGCCGGCGGCGTGGCCGTCATCAAGGCCGGTGCCGCCACCGAGGTCGAGCTCAAGGAGCGCAAGCACCGCATCGAGGACGCCGTTCGCAACGCGAAGGCGGCCGTCGAGGAGGGCATCGTCGCCGGCGGTGGCGTCGCCCTGCTCCAGGCTTCCCAGGTCTTCGAGAAGCTGGAGCTCGAGGGTGACGAGGCGACCGGCGCCAACGCCGTGAAGCTCGCCCTGGAGGCCCCGCTCAAGCAGATCTCCGTCAACGGCGGCCTCGAGGGCGGCGTCGTGGTGGAGAAGGTGCGCAACCTGGCCGTCGGCCACGGTCTGAACGCCGCGACCGGTGAGTACGTCGACATGATCGCCGAGGGCATCATCGACCCGGCCAAGGTGACGCGCTCCGCGCTCCAGAACGCCGCCTCCATCGCGGCGCTCTTCCTCACCACTGAGGCCGTCATCGCCGACAAGCCGGAGAAGGCCGCCGCGGCGGGCGCTCCGGGCGGCATGCCGGGCGGTGACATGGACTTCTGATCCGCTGCGGATCGGAACGCTGATCCTCCCGGATCACACGTCCACACGAACGCCGGGGCGGCACCCTCCTTCCAGGGGGGTGCCGCCCCGGCGGCGTTGTTTCTGCGGGTATGCGGTGCGGTGGAGCCGCGGTTCCGTGGACCTGAGGTGCGGTCAGGTCATGGCCGTGCCGGGCGGTGGTGGGCGCGGGGACGGTCCTCCGGCACCCTGACCCGGATGGTGGACCCGCGGGCGACGCCGGCGCCGCCCGGCTTCGGCGACTGGGCGCACACGGTGCCCGGCTCGGCGGGCCCCTCCTGACAGTGCCGGCCCGGCAGGCGCTTGACCGGCACCACACGGAGCCCCGCTCGCTCGGCGGCGGCTCGCGCCTGTGGCAGCGTGCTGCCGACGAGGGCCGGAACCCGGGCCTTGCCCCGGCCGATGGCCCGCTCGCCCCTCGGCTGCCGGCCGTCCGTCTGCTCGTCCGCCGACTGCCGGCCGGGCTCCGGCTCCGGCGACCCGTCCGGTGCCGGGGCGGCCGGGCTCGCGGCGCCGGACGACTCGGCGCTCACTGCGGCGGCGTCCGGCTCCCCGCTGCCCAGGACCGTGAGGACGTATCCGCCGGCCACTACGGCCAGCAGCGCGCCCGCCAGCAGCCCGGCCGTCCGGCCGGCCCGGCGCCGGGCCGGCCGGGAGCGGCGCCCCCGGTCGCCCCGGACGGGCGGGTCCGGGGCGGGGAACACCAGCGTCGGGTCCGTGTTCAGGCTTGGCGTGTGCAAGCTCGGCGCGGGCGGGTTCGGGGTGAGCGGGCCGGATGTGCGGGGGCCGGATGTGCGGGGGCTGGACGCGGGGGGGGGGGGGGGGGCCGGCCCGGCCGGCGGGGCGCCCGCCGCCCGCACCCGGGCGCCGTGGGCGGGGGGGGGGGGGGGCCCGGGGGCCGCCG
>NZ_JBHXFI010000027.1:0-110211 GCF_042724075.1 Streptomyces sp. NPDC127097
AGCGAAATCCTTCGCTCGGGGCCCGCGGCGTTTGTGGTGGGTACGGCCCGCCGGGGCCGCACCGGGCCGCAGCCTCAGACCAGGAAGTCCCGCGCCAGCCGCTCGGCCGCCCGCTCCAGCAGCGGGCCCGCCTCGGCCATACAGCGGGCCGGGTCGGACTCCAGGTCCGTCAGGGCGTAGGCCCGCCGGATGCCGGCCGCGGCGAGCGCCTCCTGCGGCAGCTGGAGCCGGCCGCAGACCGCGACCACGTCCAGACCGGCCGCCCGGGCCGCGGCGGCGACCCCGGCCGGCGCCTTGCCGTGCAGGGTCTGCGCGTCGAGCGAGCCCTCGCCGGTGATGACGAAGGTGGCCTTCGCCAGCGCCGGGGCGAAGCCCAGGACGTCCAGCATCACGTCGATGCCCGGCCGGAAGGCGGCGTCCAGGACGGCCAGCGCGCCGTAGCCGATACCGCCCGCGGCGCCCGCGCCGGGCGCCAGGGCGGCTTCCGCGGCCTTCGGGCCCACCGCACCCGCCAGCACCTCGGCATAGTGCGCCAGGGCCGCGTCCAGGGTGGCCACGTCCTCCTCGCTCGCGCCCTTCTGCGGGCCGTAGACCGCCGGGGCGCCCTTCGGGCCCGTGAGCGGGTTGTCGACGTCGCTGGCGAGCACGATCTCCGTCTTGGCCAGCCGGGGGTCCAGCCCCGACAGATCGACGGTGGCCAGGTCGCGCAGCGGGCCGCCGCCGGAGGCGACCGGTTCGCCGTCCGCGTCCAGG
Source organism: Streptomyces sp. NPDC127097 (assembly GCF_042724075.1). Taxonomy (NCBI): domain Bacteria; kingdom Bacillati; phylum Actinomycetota; class Actinomycetes; order Kitasatosporales; family Streptomycetaceae; genus Streptomyces; species Streptomyces sp. NPDC127097. The sequence continues at coordinate 754 of NZ_JBHXFI010000027.1, forward strand.
AAGCGCGCGCCGAGTGCCGCGAGCATCCCCGCCCCGCCGTCGGTCGTGGCGCTGCCGCCGACGCCGAAGACGATCGAGGTCGCGCCCGCGTCGAGGGCGGCGAGCAGCAGCTCGCCGGTGCCGTACGTGGTGGCCGTCAGGGGTGCGAAGACGCCCCCGGGGAGGTGCTGGAGTCCGGACGCCTCCGCCATCTCCACCACCGCGGTGCCGCCCCCGGCGCCCGCTGCCCCCGCGCGCAGCGCGAAGGTGGCCGTCACCGGCACACCGGTCGGGCCGGTGACCCGTGCCTCGTGGCGGGTGAAGCCGGCCGCGAGGGCGGCCGCGACCGTGCCGTCGCCGCCGTCCGCGACCGGGACGGCCGAGACCGCCAGCCCGGGGACCGCGCGCCGCAGACCGGCCGTGACATGCTCGGCGACCTCGACGGCCGTGAGCGAGCCCTTGAATTTGTCCGCGGCGATCAGCACATGTGCTGTGGATGTCCTTGATGCGTCCGCCACCGTGTTTCCCCTTGCTTTCGAACTGGCAGTCGCGCCGCTGTGACCTTATCCGGCGGGCGCCACGGCGGACAGGGCACACCGGTCAGCGGTGCCGCCGAGCGCCCCCGGTGTGCGCCCCGCGAAGATCCGCCGGGCCGGCGCGGCCCCGGACCCGCGCCGTCTAGGCTCGCGCCGTGACGACCATGGACTACGCCACCTATATCGCCGGTCTGCCCCGTGTGCTCGCGGGCGCGGGCACCCTCTTCCGCGACGCGGAGGGCCGCCTGCTGCTCGTGGAGCCCAACTACCGCGACACCTGGATCCTGCCCGGCGGCACCGTCGAGTCGGACGCCGGCGAATCGCCCCGCCAGGCCGCCCGCCGCGAGACCGCCGAGGAGATCGGCCTGGACATCGAGCCGGGCGCGCTGCTCGCCGTCGACTGGGTGCGCAGCAGGCACCGGCCGCCGCTGGTGTTCTACCTGTACGACGGCGGGGTGCTGGACGCGGCCCGGCTGGCCGCGATCCGGCTCCAGGAGGAGGAGCTGCTCTCCTGGCGGCTGGTCCACTGGGACGAGGCCCGGACCCTGGTGAGCCACGAGATGGCGCTGCGGCTCGACGCCGCGCTGAAGGCTCTCGCGGCCGGCCGCGGCCCGGCAGAACTGGAGGACGGCGTTGCACCGAGCGGGTCTGACGGCCCGTCGAAATGAGGTGGACACCGGGGCGGCCGTGCTCCCTAGGCTGACGTCCATGGACGCCATGGACACCATCGCAGCCGAGATCGCACAGGTTCCGGGGATCGTCGGGGTGATGCTCGGCGGAAGCCGGGCCCGGGGCACCCACCGGCCGGACTCCGACTGGGATCTGGGGGTCCATTACCGGGGTGAGCCGGACCTGGCGGCGCTGGAGGCGCTGGCCGCGGAGGTGACCGGCGGTCCCGTCGAGGTGTACGGGCCGGGGTCCTGGGGCGCATGGGTCAACGGCGGGGCCTGGCTGGTGCTGCCCGACGGCCGTCAGGTGGACTGGATCCTGCGGGACGTCGACCGGGTGTGGCGGGTCTGGGAGGAGTGCCGCGCGGGCCGCTTCGAGATCGGCTTCCAGGCCGGTCACCCGCTCGGCTTCTGGTCCCCCGCCTACCCGGGCGAGGCGGCACTGGGCCGGGTGCTCGCCGACACCGACGGCGAACTGGCCCGCCTCCGCCACGAGACCCAGGACTACCCGGAGGCCCTCCGCACGGCGCTGACCCGCGACGCGGTCTGGGACGCCGGGTTCTCGGTGGCGATGGCCGGCAAGTCGTACGCGGCCCGGGACGTACTGCATGCGGCCCTGTGCCTGTCCCGCGCCGTCGGCGACCTCGTCCAGGCCCTGCACGCCCACCACCGCGTCTGGTGCCTCAACGAGAAGGGCGCACTCGCGGCGGCCGCGGCGATGCCGGACACACCGCCCGGCTTCGCTGCCCGCGCCGCTGCCCTGCTCGGCGAACTCGGCCACACGGACGACCAGTTGGGCCGGTCGTTGGCCGCGGCGGAGGAGCTGGTGGCGGAGGTGCGGAGGGTGACTAGGCCCTAGGACGGGGCCTTCGGAGCGAGGCCCCGTCCCGGCGGAGGCCGCGTCGGGCAGGGCCGTGCGGAGCGCCGTCAGCCGCAGGACTCCGCCGGGAAGAGGGCGTCCTCCGTCCGCTCGAAGGCGAGCAGCCGGCGCTTGCGGTCGAGGCCGCCGCCGTAGCCGGTGAGGCTGCCGTTGGCGCCCACGACGCGATGGCAGGGGACGATGATGCCGACCGGGTTGCGGCCGTTGGCCAGGCCGACCGCGCGGGACGCCGAGGGGGTGCCGAGGCGCTCGGCGAGCTGTCCGTAGGAGACGGTCTCGCCGTACGGGATGGTGCACAGCGCCGCCCACACGCGGCGCTGGAAGAGCGTGCCGCGCAGCGCGAGCGGCAGGTCGAAGGTGGTCAACTCGCCGCGGAAATAGGCCCGGAGCTGGGCGATGGTCGCGGCGAACGGGGGCTCGCCGGGGTCCGCCGGGACGCCGAAGGTCTCCTGGGGCGGGCGGTGGCGCTGGTCGGTCATGTAGAGGCCGCTGAGGGACTCGCCAGTGGCGACGAGGGTGAGCGGCCCCACCGGGGTGTCGTCCAGGACGGTGTGGGTGACGGGGGCGGTGGGTTCGGGTGCGTGCACGGTCATGGCGGTGGGCTCAGTTCGTCGGGAGGTGGTTGATGGGGTGGTCGTCGGTCGCCCAGAGGTACTGGACGGCGTAGGCGCGCCAGGGGCGCCAGACCGCGGAGTGCCGGATGAGGGCCGCCGGAGTGTGCGGCAGGCCGAGGCCGGCGGCCGCGCGGCGCAGACCGAGGTCGGTCGGGGTGAAGGCGTCCGGGTCGCCGAGCGCGCGCATGGCGATGCACTCGACGGTCCAGGGGCCGATGCCGGGCAACGCCGCGAGCTGCGCCCGGGCGGCGTCCCGGTCGCTGCCGACGCCCAGTTGCAGCGCACCGGAGCCGAGGGCGGCGATGACGCCGGTGAGGGTGGCCCGGCGGGTACGGGGCATCGCCAGCTGCTCCGGGTCCAGCCCGGCGAGCGCGGCGGCGGACGGGAAGAGATGACTGAGGCCGCCGTCCGGGTCGTCGACCGGTTCGCCGTGCGCACGGACCAGCCGCCCGGCGTGGGTCCGGGCCGCCGCCGTCGAGACCTGCTGGCCGAGGACGGCGCGGACCGCGAACTCATCCGCGTCGACGGTCCGCGGGACCCGGCGGCCGGGCGCCTTGTCGACGAGCGGGGCCAGCCGCGGGTCCTCGCGGAGCAGCCCGTCGACGGCTTCCGGGTCCGCGTCGAGGTCGAGCATCCGGCGGCAGCGGGCGATGGCACCGGCCAGATCGCGCAGATCGGTGAGGGAGAGGCGGCAGTCGATGTGGTCGGGGCGGGGTGCGAGGGCCACGATGCCGTGCCCGTAGGGGAGGCTGAGGGTCCGGCGGTAGGCGCCGTCCCGCCACTCCTCGACGCCGGGGACCGCGGTGGCGGCGAGATGCCCGAAGAGGTTGTCGGGGTTCAGCGGCTGCCGGAAGGGCAGCCGCAGCGCGAGCGCACCGGGCACCGTCGCCCTCGGGCCCGGCCTGGCGCGCTGCCGCAGCTCCGTCGGGGACAGCGCGAAGACCTCCCGTACCGTCTCGTTGAAGGTGCGGATGCTGGCGAACCCGGCGGCGAAGGCGACGTCGGCCATCGGCAGTGCGGTGGTCTCCACCAGGAGCCGGGCGGTCTGCGCCCGCTGGGCCCGGGCCAGGGCGAGCGGCCCCGCCCCCAGCTCGGCCAGCAGCTGCCGCTCGGTCTGCCGGGTGCTGTAACCGAGCCGGGCCGCGAGTCCGGGGACGCCCTCGCGGTCGACGATGCCGTCGGCGATCAGCCGCATGGCGCGGGCGACGAGATCGGCCCGCTCGTTCCACTCCGGGGACCCCGGGCTGGCGTCCGGGCGGCACCGCTTGCAGGCCCGGAAACCGGCCTGCTGGGCGGCGGCCGCGCTCGGGTAGAAGCGCATGTTCTCCGGCTTGGGCGGCACCACGGGGCAGCTGGGACGGCAGTAGATACGGGTCGTGAGCACGGCCGTGAAGAACCAGCCGTCGAAGCGGGCGTCCTTGGACTGCACGGCGCGCAGACAGCGCTCGGTGTCGGTGTGCATGCCCTCAGGATTCCTCAGCCGGGGCCCCTTCGGCTGGCGAGAATCCGACATCAACGTCGGGTGACCAGGGAGGGCGCCGCACCCGCGCTCTTCGGGGACGGGGCGGTGGGCGCCGCCGTCGTACTCCACCGGCAAGGCAGGACCTCGCCCGGTGGCTGCGGTCGGTCTCCGCCCGCATGGCGCTCCGGCTCACGTACCGGACCAGAGCCGCCGGACCCGGCAACGGCTGAGCCTGCGTTTCCGCGGGTCAGTCGACGAGCGCAGCGAAAGCCGCGTACGCCTGCGCGTCGAAGAGGACGAACCGCACCTCTTCCACCGCCGTCTCCATATCCCGCACGGTCTCCACCGCGATGCGCGCGGCCTCCTCCATCGGCCACCGGTAGACGCCGGTGGAGATGGCCGGGAACGCGACCGTCCGCGCACCCAGCTCGTCGGCGACCCGCAGGGACTCGCGGTAGCAGGAGGCGAGGAGCTCGGAGCGGTCCTCGCTCTTCGCCCACACCGGGCCGACGGTGTGGATGACCCAGCGGGCCGGCAGCCGGCCGGCGGTGGTGGCCACGGCCTGGCCGGTGGGCAGACCGCGGCCGTACTGCGCGGCGCGCAGGTCACGGCACTCGTCGAGGATCTCCGGGCCGCCGCGCCGGTGGATCGCGCCGTCCACTCCCCCGCCGCCGAGGAGCGACGAGTTGGCGGCGTTGACCACGGCGTCCACGGCCTGTTCGGTGATGTCGCCCTGGATGAGGGTGAGGGAGGTGCTCATGGGGGCTGAGCCTAGGCGGTGGCCCGCGCATCTGCGGGGAACGACGAGCGGGGCGGGGTGCGGGTCGCCCGCCCGCGCGCGCCGAACAGCCCGTCGGTCAGCGGTGGTTGGCGCGCAGGCGGCGCCAGACCGTCTTGGCGGCGTAGTGGCCGGACATGCCGTGGACGCCGGGGCCGGGCGGGGTGGCCTGGGAGCAGAGATAGATGGCGGGGTGGGCGGTCTCGTAGGGGACCCGGGCGAGCTTGGGGCGGATGAGCAGGCGCAGGCCGGCCGCGGAGCCGGTGTTGGTGTCGCCGCCGACGTAATTGGCGTTGCGGGCGGCGATTTGGGGCGGGCCGGCGACCGCGCGGGCCAGCACGAGGTCACGGAAGCCGGGGGCGAAGCGCTCGATCTGCCGCTCGACGACCTCGGTGGCGTCGCCCTCCCAGCCGTGCGGGACATGCCCGTACGCCCAGAAGGTGTGCTTGCCCTCGGGGGCGCGGGTGGGGTCGATCAGGCTGGGCTGAGCGGTGATCAGGAAGGGGACGGAGGGGTCCTGGCCATGGGTGGCGGCGTTGAGCGAGGCGCCGATCTCGCCGCTGGTGGGGCCGATGTGGACGGTGCCGGCGCGGTGCGCCTCCTTGGCCGTCCACGGCACCGGGGCCGAGAGCGCGTAGTCGATTTTGAAGACGCTGGGACCGTATTTCACCTCGCGGTAGGCGTTGCCCAGCCCGGCGATCCGGGCGAGCGCGGTCGGTGAGGTGTCGAAGACGTACGCGCGGGCCGGCGGCAGGTCGTCCAGCCGCTTGACCTCGAAGTCGGTGTGCACCACCCCGCCATGGGCGCGCAGCAGACCGGCGAGCGCGTCGGAGATGGCCTGGGAGCCGCCGCGCGGTACCGGCCAGCCCTTGTGGTGCGCGGCGAGCGCGAACATCAGGGCCATGCCGGAGGTGCCGATGCCGCTGAGCGGGGCGTTGGCGTGCGCCCCGAGTCCGGCGAGCAGTCCGCGGGCCTTCTCGCCCTGGAAGCGGCGGTTGAGGAGGCTGACCGGCTGGATCCCGACCAGGCCGAAGCGGGCGTAGGTCAGCGGGTCCTGCGGCAGGCCGAGCCATTGGGTGCGCAGGAAGTCGTGGGCCATGGTCTCCCACTTGCCGACGAAGGGGGCCATCAGCCTGCGGTAGGCGCCGGCGTCCCGCGGTCCGAAGGACATGGCGGTCTCGCCGACGGAGTGGGCGAGCACGGCGGCCGTGCCGTCCGGGAAGGGGTGCGCCATCGGGAGGTCGGGGTGCAGCCATTCGAGGCCGTAGCGGTCCAGCGGCATGGCGGAGAAGGCGGGCGAGCCGATGCCGGTGGGGTGCACCGCCGAGCAGGGGTCGTGGCGGAAGCCGGGGAGGGTCAGCTCCTCGGTGCGGGCGCCGCCGCCGACGGTGTCGCGGGCCTCGAAGACCTCCACGGACATACCTCGGCGGGCCAGTTCGGCGGCCGCCGTCAGGCCGTTGGGCCCCGCTCCGATCACCACGGCATCGAGCATCCTCGGCACCTGCGCCACTCCCCTCACGTCCGGCCCTCGGCGTTGAGGGTCAGTTGGCGGCTGCCAGCAGTCCGAGGATACGCCGCGCCGTTTCGGCGTCCCGCGCCGCGGTGAAGGGCAGCGCATTGCCGCCTTCGATACGGAACGGCTGCCCGGCGACCGTGCCGCTGGCGCCGCCCGCCTCATGGACCAGCAGCAGCCCGGCCGCGTGGTCCCAGGCGTTCTCCCAGCTGAAGGCCGTGGCGTCGATCTCGCCGCGGGCTATGTGCAGATACTCCAGGCCCGCCGAGCCGCAGGGGCGCGGGGCGATACCGCCGGTGTCCAGGGTGGCGAGCACCCGCTTCTGGTCGTCGTCGGTGAAGTCGTAGTGGGAGGTGGCGACATCGAGGACCGCACCGGCGGACGGGCTGCCGGCCTGGAGCGGTACGCCGTTCAGCCGGGCGCCGGCGCCGCGGCGGGCGATGGCCATCAGGCCCAGTGCGGGGGCGTACGTCCAGGAGGCCAGCACCTCGCCGCGGTGGGCGAGCGCGACGAGCGTGCAGAAGCCGGGGTCGCCGTGCACGAACTGGCGGGTGCCGTCGACCGGGTCGACGATCCAGACGGGGGCGTCACCGTGCAGCGCGTCGAGCACACCCGGGTCGGCGTGCACCGCTTCCTCGCCGACCACCAGGGAGCCGGGCAGCAGGGCCGTGAGGGAGGCGGTGAGGTGCTCCTCGGCGAGCCGGTCGGCGACCGTGACGAGGTCGTGCGGCCCGTTCTTCTCGACGATGTCCTCGGCGGCGAGCTGCCGGAAGCGCGGCATGATCTCGTCGGCCGCGGCGCGGCGGACGGCGGCCTCGACGGCGGCCAGGTCCAGGGCCGAGAGGTCGAGCGACGGGCCGTCCGGGGCGGTGGCCGGGGTCGCGGCGGGCGGGGTGGCGGCAATCGGGGTAATCGCGGTCTCTCCTGCATCTTGGGTACGAAGTGCTTCGATCATGTGTCCATCGAAACACGAGCCACTGACACGAGGTCTGGACTCCAGGTGAATTCCGGATGCCGCGGCGGGCACGGGCCGGGGGGCCGGGGCGGGGCCCGGGACCGGGAGCCGGGCCGTCCGGTGGACGCCGGACGCGCACCCGCCCCCCGGCCCGGTACAGCGCCTCAGGGCCCCAGTGACTCCTCACCGCCTCACCGCCTCACCGCCCGACCGCGTACCCCTGCATCCCCCGCGGATTCGCCGCCGCGGACAGCACACCGGACTCCGGGTCCCGCGCCACCGCGCACAGTCGCCCCTCGGACCAGGCATCACCCACCGTGACCCGGTGACCACGCCGGCGCAGCCCGTCGATGACCCGCTGACCGATCCGGGACTCCACGGTCACGCTCCCCGGCCGCATCCCGCGGGGGAAGAAGGACCCGGGGAAGGAGTCCTGGTGCCAGTTCGGGGCGTCGATGGCGCCCTGGAGGTCGAGGCCGCCGCGGACCGCCCCGCGCAGCGCCACGGCCAGGAAGAAGTGCACCTGCCACTGGTCCTGCTGATCGCCGCCCGGTGTCCCGAAGGCCATGACCGGGACCCCGTCGCGCAGCGCGAGGGACGGTGTGAGGGTGGTGCGGGGGCGGCGTCCCGGGGTGAGCGAGTTGGGCAGGCCCTCCTCCAGCCAGGCCATCTGGAGCCGGGTGCCGAGCGGGAAGCCGAGCGCGGGGACGACGGGGTTGGACTGGAGCCACCCGCCGGACGGGGTGGCGGAGACCAGGTTGCCCCAGCGGTCGACGACATCGAGGTGGCAGGTGTCGCCGCGGGTGGCGCCGTTCCGGTCGATCTCGGGGGCGACATCCGCCGGTACGCCTCCGGGACCGGCCGCTCCCGCCACCCCGTGCGCGACGGTCGGCTCGCCCGCCCCGCGCCCGGAGGCACCGCGTGTGTCGAAGCCGTCCATGCCCGCCGCGGCCGCCACCGCGTGTTCGCTCAGCCGCGGGGCGCGGCCGTCCGGGCTGCCGGGGCGCAGCGCGTAGGAGGCGCGCTCGCCGATGAGGGCCCGGCGGCCGGCGTTGTAGCCGTCGCTCAGCAGGGCGTCGAGCGGGACCTCGGCGGCGTCGCCGTACCAAGCCTCGCGGTCGGCCATCGCCAGCTTGCCGCCCTCGATGAGCAGATGGACGTACTCGGGGCTGCCGTACGGGGGCAACTCCGGCGGCAGCAGTGCGAGTTGCTGAAGGAATGCGGGGCCCTGGGACCAGCCGCCGGCCTTGGCGACGGTCCAGCCGTTCCAGTCGTAGGTGACGGGCGCCTCGTAGGTGGCGGCGAAGGCGGCCAGGTCGTCGCCGGTGAGGGTGCCCGCGTGGCGTTCGCCGGAGGTGTCCATGGCGGGGCGGGCCGCGAAGCCGGCGAGCGCCTCGCCGATGAAGCCTTCACGCCAGATGCGGCGGGCGGCCTCGATCTGCGCTTCACGGCCGGCCCCGGCGGTCTCCGCCTCGGCGATCAGCCGGCGCCACGTGGCGGCCAGCGGCCGGTTCCTGAGCAGCCCTCCGGAGGCGACGGGCCGGCCGTCGGGGAGGTAGATCTCGGCGGAGGAGATCCACTCCGTCTCGAAGAGTTCACGGACCGTCGCGACGGTCGCACCGATCCGCTCGACGGCGGGATGGCCGTGCTCGGCGTAGCCGATGGCATACCGCAGGACCTCCGCCAGGGACTTGCTGCCGTGGTCGCGCAGCAGCAGCATCCAGGCATCGAAGGCGCCGGGGACCGCGGCGGCGAGCGGTCCGGTGCCGGGCACCAGGTCGAGACCCAGCGAGGTGTAGTGCGCCACGCTCGCACCGGCCGGTGCCGGGCCCTGGCCGCACAGCACCCGCACCGGCCCGTCCGCGGGCGCCAGGATGATCGGCACCTCACCCGCCGGACCGTTCAGATGCGGCTCCACGACATGCAGCACGAACCCGGCGGCCACCGCTGCGTCATAGGCGTTTCCGCCGTCCTCCAGGACGGCCATCGCGGACTGGGACGCCAGCCAGTGCGTGGTGGAGGCCATACCGAAGGTGCCTTGGAGGGTCGGGCGGGTGGTGAACACGGTGACTCCTCTGTGCTGCGGTGAGAGCGGTGCGGGGCGGGCCGCCCGGGCGCGGTCGGCGGCCGGCCCTTCGCGATGGTACGTAGGGGCCACGGAGCCGGCGCACGCCATACGGGGACCACCGGTGCGGCCCACCGCGGACCGGCCGGCGGGCGGCCCCGGCTCATGGCCGCAGGCGCCGGCGAGGGGCCGGGCACCGCCCGGCACCGGCACCCCGGCACCCCGGCACCCCGGCACCGATAACTGACAAGACGGCCGGCCCACGGACTGCATACGCTCGCCCCATGACCGCTACCGACCCGTCCCCCGACCAGCCGCCCCACCGCCCCCTCGTCGCGATCCTCACCGGAGCGGGCATCTCCACCGACTCCGGGATTCCCGATTACCGCGGGCCGAACGGGCTGTGGCGGCGGGACCCGGAGGCGGAGAAGCTGGTCACCTACGACGCGTACATGGCGGATCCGGAGATCCGGCGGCGGTCGTGGCGGATGCGGCAGGACAGCCCGGCGTTCCGGGCACAGCCGAATGCCGCGCACGAGGCGGTGGCCAGGCTGGAGCGCTCCGGGACCCCGGTGCGGGTGATCACGCAGAACGTCGACGGGCTGCATCAGCGCGCCGGGATGCCCGACCGCAAGGTGCTCGAACTGCACGGCACGGTACGCGCGGTGACCTGTACCCGCTGTCATGCCCGGTCCTCGATGGAGGAGGCGCTGGCGCGGGTGGCCGCGGGCGAACCGGATCCGGCGTGTCTGGTGTGCGGCGGGATTCTGAAGTCGGCGACGGTGATGTTCGGCGAGCGGCTCGATCCGCAGGTGCTCGGTACGGCACTGGGCGTGGCGAAGGCGGCGGAGGTCTTCCTCGCGGTCGGTTCGACGCTTCAGGTGCAGCCGGCGGCCTCGCTCGCGGGGGTGGCCGCGGAGCACGGCGCACGGCTGATCATCGTCAACGCCGAGCCGACCCCGTACGACGAGCTCGCCGCCGAGGTCATCCGCGAGCCGATCGGCAGTGCGCTGCCCCGGCTGCTGGCGGGGCTGGCGGCACAGCCGTCCAACTGACGTTCCCTGACCGCGCGTTGCTCAGCCGCGGAGGAAGTACAGCTCCTCCATCGTGCGGGTGTAGGACTCGGTGTGCCGTACGCGGAAGACGGATGTCGTGAGGCCGGCCAGGGGCCACGGGTCGGCCTCCCCCAGCGCGAGGGTGGCGAAGTCCGCCCATTCGACCTCGCCGGGGTCGGCGTCGAAGTCGATGTCGTGCTCGTCCAGTACATCGGCGCCGATGCCCAGCGCGGCGGCGACGGCGCGGGGGTCGCCGGTCAGCTCCCACGGATCCATCGTCGGCCACCCCGAGGCGTGGAACATCGGTCCGCCCGGCAGGCGGATGATGTCCTCGGTGTGGGACTCGCCGCAGTCCACCTCCACCCGGCCGACGATCCGGGCGTCGGGAAACCGCTGGTGCAGCCTGTCCACCTCGTACCGCAGCGGGGTGTCATTGCCGTTGTCGACCATCGCCGGATCCGATATGCCCGTCACGTTGCCCCAGCACCCCACCTGGATCACGTCCAGGTCGGCGCGGGTCGCGAGATAGGGATTCGCGCAGGCGGCCACCGGCGGCAGCTCTTCCAGCACCGCGTCGACGGTCGGGAACGTCTCGGCGAAGGCGCGCGCCGCGGCCGGGTCATGGGGCGGCAGATCCTCCGCCCGGACCGTGAACGGGGGCCGCACGACGGTGATGTTGTAGCGGCAACCGCCGCCCTGCGTCATCCGGTCGGGCGGCGAGGTCCAGAAACTGATCTCGGTCATGCGCGTCACCGTAGTGCGGGGCACTGACATCGCCCGCGATGGCGGAGGCGGCTCCAGTGGGGCGGGCGTCGTCGCGCGGTTCCTGAGCGGCGCAGGGCGCCACGCCCCGGGCCGCCTCACCCCAACCGGCCCTCCGGCCGCCGGAGTTCGCTCTCGGGACCGCTCATGACGCGCATCAGCACCGTGTAGAGGGTCAGCGCGACGCCGAGGCCCACCGCCCAGCCGTAGTCGGCCAGCGGTTTCAGGAACGGGAGAAGACCGTCGGCGGGGAACGGGCCCTTGCCGGGCTGCGAGTAGGAGCCGCCCACCGCCAGCAGTCCGCCGACGACGAAGGCGAGGACGGCCCGCCAGTTCCAGCCGGCCGTGTACCAGTAGCGGCCGCCGGGGCGGTAGAGCTCGGCGAGGTCGAGGACGGTACGGCGGATGATCCAGTAGTCGGCGATGAGGATGCCGGCGACGGTGCCGAGCAGTCCGCCGACCACCCCGAGCCAGGTGAAGATGTACAGCTCGGGGGTGGCGGTGAGTTTCCACGGCAGGATGATCACGCCGACCACGCCGGTGATCAGCGCGCCCGTACGGAAGTTGATGAATTTCGGCGCCAGATGGGCCAGATCGTAGGCGGGCGAGACGACATTGGCCGCGATATTGACGGAGATGGTCGCGATCAGGACGGTGACCAGCGCGAAGAGCAGGCCGAAGACACTGTCGGCCTTGCCGGCCAGCGCGACCGGGTCCCAGACCGGCGCCCCGTACACCGCCTGCGAACCCGAGGTGACCAGTACGGAGAGCAGGGCGAACGCCGTCATGGTGGTCGGCAGCCCCAGGGACTGCCCCCATACCTGGGCCCGCTGACCGGCGCCGAAGCGGGTGAAGTCGGGGATGTTCAGCGACAGGGTCGCCCAGAAACCGATCATCCCCATGAGGGACGGGAAGAAGACCGGCCAGAAGTCCTCGCCCCAGCCCAGGGCGCTCGGCTGGTCCAGCAGCGGGCCGAAGCCGCCCGCCTTGGCGGCCATCCAGCCGAGCAGCGCCAGCGCGCCGACGAGGACGAAGGGCGCGGCCCAGTTCTCGAAGCGGCGCAGGGTCTCCATGCCCCGGAGGATGATGGCGAGTTCGATGGCCCAGAAGACCAGGAAGCAGAGCCACAGCGTCCAGGGGTAGCCGGCGATCTCCGTCGCCCCGGCCCAGTCGCCGCCGAAGATCTTGCCCAGCAGGATGTAGATGCCCTGTCCGCCGATCCAGGTCTGGATGCCGAACCAGCAGCAGGCGACGGCGGCCCGCACCAGCGCCGGCAGGTTGGCGCCGCGCAGCCCGAACGACGCCCGCGCGAGGACCGGGAAGGGGATGCCGTACTTGGGGCCCGCATGCCCGGTCAGCAGCATCGGGACCAGCACGACGAGGTTCGCCAGCGCGATGGTGAAGACCGCCTGCTTCCAGTCCATACCGAGTGCGACCAGGCCGGAGGCGAGGGTCCAGGAGGGGATGTTGTGGGCCATGCCGACCCACAGGGCGGCGAAGTTGTAGGTGGTCCAGCGGCGTTCGGCCAGCGGCACGGGGTACAGATCGGCGTTGACGTACCGGCCGTGCGGGGCGATGGCGCCCGGCGACGGTTCGACGCGGCCGTCCGGGGCGGTGATCTGGTCCGTGGGCGTTATGGGGAGCTCCGGCGGCACGGGTGAGGTCGCGGGCATGCGGGGACCTTTCGTCCGGGTGCGGGCCGCCGGTCGCCGGGCGGCGTGGCGGTGGCACGGTCGCCGCGCCCGGCCGACGGGCCGGGGCGGCGCGCGCGGGGCCGCGACGCGCCTGCTCCCGGGGCCCGTTCAGTCGGCGAACGCGGGAAGGATCTCTGCTCCGTAGGCGTCGATGGTGGATTCCTTGGCGTCGTGCATGGCGTAGAGCGCGAACTGGTCCACGCCCAGGGCCTGGAGCTGCCGCAGCTTGTCGAGGTGTGCGGCGACCGGGCCGAGCAGGCAGAAGCGGTCGACGACCGCGTCCGACACGAAGCCCGCGTCGGGGTTGCCCGACCGGCCGTGGTGGGCGTAGTCGTAGCTCTCCCGGGACGCGATGTACGCGGTCAGCTCGTCCGGCACCATGCCGGAGCGCTCGCCGTAGCGTGCGACGAGGTCGGCGACGTGGTTGCCGACCATGCCGCCGAACCAGCGGCACTGCTCGCGGGCGTGGTCCAGGTCGTCGCCCACATAGGCCGGTGCGGCGACACAGATCGTCACCTCCGCCGGGTCGCGGCCGGCGTCCACCGCGGCCTTCCGCACCGCCTTGATCATCCATTCGGTGAGGAAGGGGTCGGCCAGCTGGAGGATGAAGCCGTCGGCCAGTTCGCCGGCCATGGCGAGGGCCTTGGGCCCGTAGGCGGCCATCCACACCGGGAGCTTGCCGCCCTTGATCCAGGGGATCTTGATCCGGTGGTCACCGACGTACGCCTCCCGGCCCTCGGCCAGATCGCGGATGACGCCGATCGACTCGCCCAGCCGGGCCAGGGTGTTGGGCGGGCGCCCGGCCACCCGCATCGCGGAGTCGCCGCGCCCGATGCCGCAGACGGTGCGGTTGCCGTACATCTCGTTGAGGGTGGCGAAGGTGGAGGCGGTGACCTCGGGGGTGCGGGTGGAGGGGTTGGTGACCATCGGGCCGACGATCAGCCGCTCGGTGTGTTCCAGCACCCGGCTGTAGATGACGAACGGTTCCTGCCACAGGACGGTCGAGTCGAAGGTCCAGCCGTAGCGGAAGCCGTTGCGCTCGGCGCGGCGCATCAGGGACACAACGGCGGAAGCGGGCGGGTCGGCCTGAAGGACAACTCCGAAGTCCACAGCGGCACTCCTTAGATGAGGTACTGGCAGGTGCCGCGCGGGATGTACTGGCCGTGTCCCGCGCGCCCGGTGAACTCCCGCCGGTCGAGGACGAGTTCACCCCGCGAGAGCACGGTTTCGACCTGCCCGGTGAGGTGTTTGCCCTCGTACGGCGAGTAGTCGACGTTCATGTGGTGGGTCTCGGCGGAGACGGTCTGCTGGGCGGTGGGGTCGTAGATGACGAGGTCGGCGTCGGAGCCGGGGGCGAGGGTGCCCTTCTTCGGGTAGAGGCCGAACATCCGGGCCGGGGTGGCGCAGGCGATCTCGATCCAGCGGCGGCGGCTGATCCGGCCCTCCACGACGCCTTGGTGGAGGAGGTCCATCCGGTACTCCACGCCCGGCATCCCATTGGGGATCTTCGAGAAGTCGCCGCGGCCGAGCTCCTTCTGCCCCTGGAAGCAGAACGGGCAGTGGTCGGTCGAGACCACCTGGAGGTCGTTGGTGCGCAGCCCGCGCCACAGCGCCGCCTGGTGCTCCCGCGGCCGCAGGGGCGTGGAGCACACGTACTTGGCGCCCTCGAAGTCCGGCTCGGCGAGATTGTCGGTGGACAGGAACAGGTACTGCGGGCAGGTCTCACCGAAGACGTTCAGCCCCTTGTCGCGGGCCTGGGCGATCTCGGCGAGGGCTTCCTCGGCGGAGACATGGACGACATAGAGCGGGGCGCCGGCCACCCGCGCCAGCTGGATGGTGCGGTGGGTGGCCTCGGCCTCCAGGAGGACCCGGCGGACCTCGCCGTGGTAGCGCGGGTCGGTCCGGCCCTCGGCCAGCGCCTGTTCGACGAGGACATCGATGGCGATGCCGTTCTCGGCGTGCATCATGATCAGCCCGCCGTTGTCGGCGGACTGCTGCATGGCGCGCAGGATCTGCCCGTCGTCGCTGTAGAAGACGCCGGGGTAGGCGGTGAAGAGCTTGAACGAGGTGACGCCCTCCGCCACCAGGAGGTCCATCTCCTTGAGGGTGTGCTCGTTGACGTCCGAGAGGATCATGTGGAACGCGTAGTCGATGGCGCACTGGGCGTCGGACTTGGCGTGCCAGGCGTCCAGGCCGGCGCGGAGCGACTTGCCGCGGGACTGGACCGCGAAGTCGATGAGGGTGGTGGTGCCGCCCCAGGCCGCGGCGCGGGTGCCGGTCTCGAAGTTGTCGGAGGAGAAGGTCCCGCCGAAGGGGAAGTCCAGGTGGGTGTGCGCGTCGACGCCCCCTGGGATGACGTATTTCCCGGTGGCGTCGAGAACGCGGTCCGCCGCCCCGGCCCAGCCGTCCGCGGTGTGGCTGCCGTGTGCCGCGAGGGCGGCGATCCGGCCGTCCTCCACCAGGACATCGGCGTGGACCTCATCGGCGGCGGTGATCACCAGTCCGCCCTGCACGACCGTTCGGCTCACAATCCTGCTCCCTTCCACACCAGCGACATCGGCGGCACGGGAAGGCGGAGCTCGACGCGCACCATCCCCTGGCAGGTCTGCTCCGCTGACGCCACGCCACAACCGGTCTACACCCGTAGATCACGGTCGAGAAGGAGACCGTAGAAGCATGTCACCCACGGTGGCAATACCGTGACCGTTAATCAGCGGAGACGTTCGTGTTGCGCCGACGATCAGCTGGACGGTTCAACGCGGGGCAGGGAGGAGGGGCTGTAGTACCCGCGGGAGGGGTGCGGGAGTGACGCGATGGGCAGGTATGCGCCGAACCGGCGGGCGAACCTGGTCGGCGGCCCGGCATTCTGACGGACGATCGGAAAGGCGGCGGGGTCATGGAGCAGAGCACACCGTGGGAGTTCTCCGACGACCGGGGGCGCCTGGCGGTGGCCGGCGACCGGCCGTTCCGGATCGTGGCGTATATACAGGCGGGGGCGACGCTGTGGGACCACGGCATACGCCCCGTGGGGCTCTTCGGGTCCCAGCACGACGGCGCCGCCCCCGATCCCGCCAAGGCCGGTGAGCTGCCGCTCGCCGAGATTCCCTACCTCGGTTCGGGCGGCGCGCTGCACCCCGACACCCTGCTGGAGGCGGAGCCGGACCTCGTGGTGGCCGTGACCTATGACGGCGAGCAGGTCTACGGGCTGGAGCAGAAGACCGCCCTGGAGCTGGAGGCGCATGTCCCGGTCGCCACCGTCGCGGTGGGCCCCGGCCGGAGCCTGGCCGGGGTGCGCGAGCGGTTCGCGGCGCTCGCCGGGTCGCTCGGCCGCGGCGAACCCCTCGGCCGGGCACGGGAGTTGGACGCCGCGGAGGACGCGCTGCGGCAGGCGACCGGCGGGGCCGTACGGCCGCGGGTGCTGGCGCTGTCGCCGGCGGGCCCGGAGCGGGTGCATCTGGCCCGGCCCAGCTCCTGGCCGGATCTGCGGGCGCTGACCGAACACGGCGTGGGCCTGCTGGAGCCGGCCGCGGGCGCCGGGGTGAACTGGTCCACCGTCGGCTGGGCGGACGCCGCGGCGATGGCGCCGGACATCGTGCTGATGGACGTACGGGCCAATGCCGCCCGGCCCGAACGGCTCCGGTCCGACGCCCACTGGCGCGCGATCGAGGCCCGGTCCCGGCTGCTGCCGTGGAATCCGGAGGCTCCGTGCAGCCGGCGCGCCCACACCCGCTTCTTCACCCTGGTGGCCGACACGGTGCGGGAGACCGCCGGGACCGCCTGAGGCGTTCCGGGGCCGGGCGCGTCGGGCGCCGCGGTCCGGGCCCGCGTCGTTCGGTGCGGCACTCCCCCTCAGCTCCCCTGTGGACGCCGGCCGGGGCGAGGGCCGCGCACCCGACGCAGCCCCCGCCCCCGCCACGGCCGTGGCCCTACGCCGGAGTCAGCTGCCCCTGCGCCGCCCGCAGCGCGTCCGCCAGCAGATCCGCGCCTTCTTCCGCTTCGGCGATGGTCAGCGTCATCGGGGGTGCGATGCGCAGGGAGGCGCCGCCCTGGCCGCCCTTGCCGATCAGCAGCCCTCGCTCGCGGGCGGCTTCCAGGACCAGGGAGGCGGCCTCCGGCGAGCGCTCGTCGGTGCCGGGGCGGACCAGTTCGATGCCGATCATCAGGCCGCGTCCGCGCACTTCCCGGACCAGATCGAGGCCGGCCGAGACCGCCCGCAGCCGCTCGATGAGCAGGCCGCCGACCCGCCGGGCGTTGCCCTGGAGATCGTGTTCCAGGAGGTAGCCGAGGTTGGCCAGGCCCGCGGCCATGGTGACCGGGCTGCCGCCGAAGGTGGAGATGGAGTTCGCGGAGAGCGAGTCCATCACCTCGGCGCGGGCCACCACCCCGCCGATGGACATCCCGTTGCCGATGCCCTTGGCGAAGGTCAGCATGTCGGGCGGGCCGTTGTCGGCGTGCGCCTGCCAGCCCCAGAAGTGGTCGCCGGTACGGCCCCAGCCGGTCTGCACCTCGTCGCTGATCCAGAGGATGCCGTGCCGGGCGAGCACCTCGCGGAACGCGGCGTACAGGCCGTCCGGCGGCATGGTGAATCCGCCGACGCCCTGGACCGGTTCGGCGATCAGCGCGGCGACGCCGCCCGCGGTCTGCTGGAGCATGTCCTCCAGGTCGGCGACGCAGGCATCGGTGTACGCAGCGTCGCTCAGCCCGGCGTACGGGCCGCGGCTGCGCACCCCGCCGTGGACGTAGAGCGTCTGGAGGGGCGAGAGGCTGGTGGGCGACCAGCTCTGGTTGCCGGTGATGCCGACGGTGGAGAAGGACCGGCCGTGGTAGCTGTTGCGCATCGCCAGGATCTGGTTGGAGCGGCGGTACGTGGTGGCCAGGAGGAGCGCGGCGTCGTTGGCTTCCGTACCGGAGGTGGTGAAGAAGACCCGGGCGTCGGGGATGCCGGAGAGCGCCGCGATCCGCTCCGCCAGCTCGACCATGGGGCGCGAGAGGTAGAGCGTCGAGGTGTGGATGATCCGGCCGGCCTGTTCGGCGACGGCCTTGGTCACCTCGGGCAGCGCGTGCGCCGTCATGGTGGTGAGGATGCCGCCGAAGAAGTCGAGATAGCGGTTGCCCTCGGCGTCCCAGACGTGCCGGCCCTCGCCGTGGGTGAGTTCGAGGGGCCGCTCGTAGTAGAGGCTCAGCCAGGCGGGGAGGACGGAGCGGTGGCGGGCGTGCAGGCTCGCGGGGTCGTGGGTCATGGCTGCACCAGCCCGTCGTACGCGTCGGGCCGTCGGTCGCGGTAGAAGGCCCACTGCTGCCGGACCTCGTCGATCATGCCGAAGTCGAGGTCGCGGATGACCAGTTCCTCCTTGGAGTCACTGGCGACCTCGCCGACGAACTGGCCCCGGGGGTCGACGAAGTAGCTGGTGCCGTAGAAGTCGTTGTCGCCGTACTCCTCGACGCCGACCCGGTTGATCGCCGCGATGAAGTACTCGTTGGCGACCGCGGCCGCGGGCTGCTCCAGCTGCCAGAGGTAGGCGGACAGGCCGCGGGAGGTGGCGGAGGGGTTGTAGACCAGCTGGGCGCCGTTGAGGCCCAACTGCCGCCAGCCCTCGGGGAAGTGGCGGTCGTAGCAGATGTAGACGCCGACCTTGCCGACGGCGGTGTCGAAGACCGGCCAGCCGATGTTGCCCGGCTTGAAGTAGTACTTCTCCCAGAAGCCCTTGACCTGCGGGATGTGGTGCTTGCGGTAGGTGCCCAGGACCGTGCCGTCGGCGTCGATGACGGCGGCGGTGTTGTAGTAGAAGCCGGACTGTTCGACCTCGAAGACGGGGACGACGATGACCATGCCGGTCTCGCGGGCCAGGTCCTGCATCCGCCGGACGGTCGGCCCGTCGGGCACCGGCTCGGCCCAGCGGTAGTGCTCGGGATCCTGGACCTGGCAGAAATACGGGGCGTTGAAGACTTCCTGGAAGCCGATCACCTTCGCGCCCTGCGCGGCGGCCGCTCGGGCGTGCTCCTCATGCTTCGCGATCATCGATTCGGTGTCGCCGGTCCAGGTCGCCTGAACCAGTGCGGCACGCACAACATCGGCCATGAGCTGCTCCTTTGTCGATGCGTCAGCCTGCGCCCGCGCATGATCTACGCCGCGATCTACGCGTGTGGAGGTGACCGTAAGCCCCGTCACGGACCGTGGCAAGACCATCTCCACCCTGGCGCGTCCGGCGGCGCAGCGCAGAATCAACAGGGAAACTGGTAAGTTTGCCTGTCGATCTCCTACGCTGGACAGATGCCGGAAAAGAACGTGGAACGCCTGGCGACTGACCTGAGTGCGACCGTCGCGCAGCTCATGCGGCATCTGCGCGCCGCCTCGCCGCAGGGCGAGCTCACCCCGACCCAGCGTGCGGTGGTCTCCCGGATCGACACCGGCGGCCCGGCCACCATCGCGGCGCTGGCCCGCGCCGAGCTGGTGCGTCCGCAGTCCATGCGGCTGACCGTCGGGGCGCTGGAGGAGCGCGGCATCCTCGCCCGCAGTCCGCATCCGACGGACGGGCGGCAGGTGGTCTTCTCCCTCACCGAAGAGGGCGGCCGGGTGCTCGGCGCCGTACGCCGGGCCAAGCAGAACTGGCTCGCGGAGGCCCTCGCCGACCGGCTGACCGCGGAGGAGCGGCAGACCCTGGAGACGGCGGCCGGGCTGATACGGCGGCTGATGCCGGAATGAGCGAGAGCGTCGCCGGCGCGGGTGCCACGGCCGCCACGACGGGCGGGCCGGGCGGTTCCGGTGCGTCCGCCGCCGGCTCCGGCCGCGCCTTCGGCGCCCGGCTGATGACGCCGCTGCTGCTCGGCTCGCTGCTGAACCCCCTCAACTCGACGATGATCGCCACCGCCCTGGTGGCCATCGGCCGGGACTTCCACGTCGGCGCGGCCGGCACCGCCTGGCTCGTCTCCACGATGTATCTGTCCAGCGCGGTGGGCCGGCCGTCGCTGGGGCGGCTCGCCGACCGCATCGGACCGCGCCGGGTGTTCGCCGCCGGTGCGCTGACCGTCTGCGCGGCGGGCCTCATCGGGGCGCTCGCCCCCACCTTCACGCTGCTGATCGTCTCCCGGGTCGTGCTCGGGATCGGCACCGCGGCCGCCTACCCCGCGGCGATGGCGCTGCTGCGCGCGGAGTCGCAGCGGGTGGGCCGGCCCGCCCCCCGGTACGTCCTCGGCCGGCTCTCGCTCGCCGCGCTGGGCAGTGCGGCCCTCGGTCCCGCCCTCGGCGGGCTGCTCGCCGCGACTTCTTTCCGCGGCTGGGCGAGACCGGCACGACCGACGCGATCCGCACGCTCCTCGGCTGAGGCCCGACGCCGGCCGCCCGGGGATCGGCGCCACCCCTCCGGCCGGGCGCCGTCCGCCCCGCGGCTCAGGGGCGGACGCCGCCGTACGGCACCGGGTGGCCGGCCGGCCGCCGCTCGTGCCAGCGCAGATCGTCCTGGAGCTGGGCGGCCAGCGAGATCAGCTGCGGCTCGCCGTGCGCCGGGCCGAGCAGCTGGGCGCCCAGCGGCAGGCCGTCGGCGCTGAACCCGGCGGGCACGCTCACCCCCGGCCAGCCGAGGACGTTCCACGGCCAGGCGTACGGGCAGGCGGCGATCATGGCCTGATCCGTACGCCAGCCGCTGAGTTTGGCGAGGGTGCCGATGCGGGGCGGCGGGGTGGCCGTGGTCGGCGTCAGCAGGACGTCGTAGGGGCCGAACAGTGCGCCGATCCGCCGCTGTTGGCGCCGCTCGACGGCGCGCGCCCGACGCAGTACGGGCCCGCCGAGCAGCCGGCCCATCCGCGCCGCCTCCCGCGTACGGCGGTCCAGGAGCGAGCGGTCGGGGACCCGGTCCGCCCACTCCCCCACCCCGGCCGTGGCGCGCGGGACGAAGGCCAGCCCGACCAGCCCGTAGTCCGGCTCCGCCTCCTCGACGAAGTGCCCGAGGCGGGCCAGCGTGCGGGCCACACCGGTCACCGCGGCCCGTACGTCGGGGTGCAGCGGCTTGGGCGTGAAGGTGAAGGCCGCCTTCCAGGACAGCGCGATCCGCAGCCGTCCCGGGTCGCGGCCGGCGGCCTCGCGGGCCGCGATGGCGGGCGGCCGGTGCAGATCGCCGTCGTGGTTGCCGCTGGCCACGTCCAGCAGCAGGGCCGCGTCCTCGACCGTACGGGCCAGCGGTCCGATGCCGGTGATCCCCTGGAAGGACTCGGGGTCCGGCCAGGTGGAGATGCGGCCGCGCTGGGGTTTGATGCCGACGAGGTGGGACCAGGCGGCGGGGATACGGACCGAGCCGGCGCCGTCGGTGCCGAGGGCGGCGGGGACCAGCCCGGCCGCGACCGCGGCCGCCGAACCGCCGGACGAGCCGCCCGGGGTGTGGGCGAGGTTCCACGGGTTGCAGGTGTTGCCGAAGGCCGGGCCCTCGGTGAACGGCCACTGGCCCAGTTCGCAGGCGTTGGTCTTGCCGACGATGATGGCGCCGGCCGCCCGCAGCCGCCGGACGACCTCGGCGTCGCGCTCCTTGGGCGGGAATTCCCCGGCGCAGCCGAACGCGGTCGGCTCGCCCGCCACATCGGTGTCGTCCTTGACCGCGACCGGCACCCCGAGCAGCGGCAGCCGCTCCCCGGCCGCGAGCCTGCGGTCGGCCTCCGCGGCCTCCGCCAACGCCGCCTCGGCCCGTACCCGCCGGAAGGCGTTGACGGTGCCCTGGGTGGCCTCGATGCGCTCCAGCGACCGCCGTACCAGCGCGGTCGAGGTCACCCGGCCCTCGGCGAGCGCCCGCGCCTGCTCGGCGAGGCCCTCCAACTCACCCGCCGTGGCACCGATGTGCCGGACCGGGACCTGCCCGGTCTCGCTGTCCTGGCTCTCGTCAACGCTCACGCTGCGTGCCCTCCCTGGGACCGCTCATTCGAACGAACGGTCCCAGGAGGCTAATCGCCACCGCCGTGACCATCAACGACGCCGCGCGGAGCGGTACATCGACGACACACGGACGGCACACAGCGGTCCGTCCGTGTCGGCGGTGTGACATCCGGCTCCCGTACCGCGGGCGAACGACGGGGCTTTGCGGACCCCCTAGCGGTGCACGACCCGCGCCGAGCCGCCGCCGCGCCGTACCTTTTCGGCCGCGGCCAGCCAGCGGCCGTCGGGCAGCCGCTGGACGCCGGTCGCCGCGCCGATCTCCGGGTTCTCCTTGAAGGCATGGCCGAGCGCTTCGAGTTGCCGGCGGACCGGGCTGTTCCACAGGCCGGGTTCAAGCTCGGTCCGGGCCGCGTTGCGCTGGCTGGCCCGCGGCGCCGCGATGGCGTCCACCAGCGGCATTCCGCGGTCGAGGTGGTTGACCAGGGTCTGGAGCACGGTGGTGATGATGGTCGCGCCGCCGGGCGAGCCGAGGGCGACCACCGGCCGGCCGTGCCGCAGCACGATCGTCGGCGACATCGACGAGCGCGGCCGCTTGCCGGGGCCGGGCAGATTCGGGTCATGGACGGACGGACTGGCCGGCGCGAAGGAGAAGTCGGTCAGCTCGTTGTTGAGCAGGAAGCCGCGGTGCGGGACGACGATGCCGCTGCCGCCGGTCTGCTCGATGGTCAGGGTGTAGGCGACGACGTTGCCCCACTTGTCGGCGACGGTCAGATGGGTGGTGTTCTCCCCCTCGTACGTCGTCGGCGCGGCCCGGCCGGCACCGGCGCAGGGCGCCGGACGGCGCGGGTCGCCGGGCGCGAGCGGGCTGGTCAGCGCCTTGTCGTCGTGAATGAGGCAGGCGCGGGCGTCGGCGAACCGCTGGGAGGTCAGGCCCTTGGTCGGGACATCCTCCTGGGCCGGGTCGCCGACCCAGCGGCCGCGGTCGGCGAAGGCGATCCGGGCCGCCTCGATGTAGCGGTGCAGGAACTGCTTCTCGCTCAGCCGGGAGAGATCGCTCTTCTCCAGGATGTTGAGCGCCTCGGCGACGCTGGTGCCGCCGGAGGAGGACGGCGCCATGCCGTAGACGTCCAGGCCGCGGTAGCCGGTGCGGGTCGGCGCCTGGCTCAGCACCCGGTAGCCGCGCAGATCGCCCGCGGTCAGATCGCCGGGCCGTACCGTGCGCGGGGAGCCGGCGCGCACCGGCGGCTTACGGACCGTGCGGACGATGTCCCGGGCCAGCGCACCGTCGTAGAGCGCACCGGCGCCCTGGTGCGCCAACTCCCGGTACGTACGGGCCAGATCGGGGTTCTTCAGCGTCGAGCCGACCACCGGGAGCCTGCCGCCGGGCAGGTAGAGGCGGGCGGTCGCCGGGAAGTCGCGGAAGCGGGCCTCGTTGTCCGCGGTCTGTCGGCGGAAGGTCTCGTCGACCGTGAAGCCGCCCGCGGCCAGCCGCTGGGCGGGCCGCAGTACCTGGCGCAGGGACCGGCTGCCCCACTTGCGCAGGGCGGTGTCCCAGGTGGCGGCGGTGCCCGGGGTGCCGACGCTCAGCCCGCTGGTGACGACGTCGTCGAACGGGAGGGGCCTGCCGTTCTCCAGGAAGAGGTCCTTGCCGGCGGAGCGCGGGGCGGTCTCCCGGCCGTCGAGGGTGCGTACGGTCCGGGTCCGGGCGTCGTAGGAGACGAAGTAGCCGCCGCCTCCGATGCCCGCGGAGTAGGGCTCGGTGACGCCGAGGGCGGCGGCGGTGGCTACTGCCGCGTCGACGGCGTTGCCGCCCTTCCTGAGGACCGCGATACCGGCGGCCGAGGCATCCGGGTCGACGCTGGAGACGGCCCCGCCGTGGCCGACGGCGACCGGGGTCTTCTCCGGGGCGGTGGTGGCACCGTCCCGGTCGGCGGCGGGCGGCGCGGGCGCGGCGGTTCCGGCGGCGGCCGGGGCCGCCAGCAGGGAACCGGCCAGCGCGGCGGCCGCTCCCAGAACGGTGAGGCGTCGGACTCTGGTCATACCGGGGTTTCCTCCCAGTGGCTGCGCGGGGGGCGGCAGGGGCCCGGAGCCTACTCGCGGCAACAGCCCGCCGACAGAGGGCATTTCGGGCATGGCGGCCTCCGCGGGGGCAGGGACCAGCTACGCCTTTCCGTACGGATCAGGTATGCCCGCACGGACCGGGACAAGCCGTCCCAGCTGTCCGCCCCGCCCTCGAACGGACAACCGGAATGCCGCTACGCTCCCCGGCCATGGACGACACCCTGCTGCTCCTGACCGTGACGGCCGCGGCCCTGATCGTGGGCCTGGCGGCCGGCTGGGCCGTGCAATCCGCGGTGACCCGCCGCAAGCTCGCCCGCGAGCAAGGCTTCTTCGGGCTGCCGGAGGGTTCGGAGTGTGTGCTGGTCACCCACCGGGACAGCTCCGCGGCCCACTGGAGCATCCCGCGCCATGACGCGCTGGCCCTGCTGGGGCTGGCCGGGGTGATCGAGAGCTGCGGTGCGCACCCCGAGGTCGCGCCGCACGACACCGGCCTCCAGGGCTTCGGGGCGCGTACCGAGTTCTGTGTCGGCGACCCCACCGCGCACCGCCGTCTGGCGGCCCACCTGGCGAATCTGCTGCCGGGGGTGGCGGTGCACCCCGGTGACGAGTCCGGCGCGGGCCGCGGCACCTTCACGATCGGCGGCTCGACCTACCGGGTGGAGCCCGGCGCCGTGGAGTACGTCCTGCTGGCCCGGCTGACCGCCGGTGAGGGCGACCGCCCGGTGTTCCTGGCGGCCGGCCAGCGCCCGGTCACCCACCGGGCGGCGGTCCGCCACCTCGTCCGCAACCGGGCCAAGCTGACCCGTAAGCACGGCACCGACGGCCAGTTCTGTCTGCTGCTGAAGGTGGTCAACTCGCAGGCGTACGGACCCGATGTCGTCGAGCTGGTCGCGGATGTCACCAAGGCCGCGCTCACGGCCGCGGAGCCGAAGGGGCACCGGGCGGCGGCCTGAGCCCCGGGGGGCGACGGTCCTCAGCCCGATGGCGGCCAGCGCGAGCAGGATGCTGCCGTACAGCGGGTCGCTACAGAAGATCGGGAGCGCCAGCCGTTTCGGCAGCAGCGTCTCACCGAGCCGCGCACTGTCCAGCGGACGGCCCACCATCATCCGCTTCGGCCAGAGGAATGTGCTCACAGCCGGACAAACCAGGGGCCGCCCGGCGGCGGGAGAGGGAGGCTCGCGGGTCCGCGCCGCACCGCGGCCGGTGCCCCCGGCGGCGGCTGCCGGCCGGCGGGTGCGAGCCGATCGGGTGCGGAACCCGCCCGCCGCGGTGTTGCTGCCGCGCCCGCCGCGGGCCGCGTGAGAGCACGTGAAGGGTGGATGGCGAGCAGCGTACGAACACCCGGCGGACGGTTCTCCGGGCCGCGGTCGTGGTCGGTGCGCTCGCCGCCGTCCGGGGCCTGTTCCCCTCCGGCGACGGCGCTCCGGACGCCGGCCCGCGGCAGCCGTCGCCCGCGCCGGAGTCCTCCGCGGCCGCGGCCGGGCCGCCGCCGTCCGCCGAGCAGGCCGGCCCGGCGAGCGGCCCGGGGCCGTACCGGCTGCGCCCGATGGCCGGTGAGACCTCCCGCTCCGGGCCGGGCACCTCTCCCCCGCACCCCGACGTCGCCTTCCAGCTGTCCACCGACAGCCGGGAGGTCTTCCTCACCTTCGACGACGGGCCGCACCCCGCGTACACCCCCGACGTCCTGCGGATCCTGCGCCGCCACGGCGCCCGTGCCACGTTCTTCGTGATCGGCGAGAACGCCGTCGAGTTCCCTGGCCTGCTGCGTGCCATCGCCGACGACGGCCATGCCGTCGCCAACCACACCTGGTCCCATCCGCAGCTGACCACGCTGCCGCCGGGCGCCGTCCGCAGCGAGCTCGGCCACACCAGCGATCTGATCGAGGATGTCCTGGGCACCGCTCCCGACCTGGCGCGCGCGCCGTACGGCGACTGGGACGAGCCCTCGCTGAGCATCTGCAACGCGCTGGGCATGTCCCCCGTCGGCTGGGCGGTCGACTCGCAGGACTGGACCATGCCCGGGGCCGGGAACATCGCCTACACCGTGCTGGACCAGCTGCGTCCCGGGGCGATCGTGCTGTCGCACGACGGGGGCGGCGAGCGCGGCCAGACCGTCGAGGCGCTGGCGTGGTATCTGCCGCGGCTGCTGGACGAGGGCTATCGTCCGGTCCGTATCGAGCCCTGACGGGGCTCGCGCGGGGCGGCGGGTCCGGCCACGGGTGAGAGCGGTCACCCGATGCGCCGGAAGCCGGCTCAATGGTTTATCGTTCAATTGGAAGCGCGTGCCGTCCCGACGGCGCCGCAGGGCCCACGGCCGGGAAAACCGGCCACGCCGCACGGCGGCAGGCCCGGAGACCATCGCCGTCGCCGCCCGCGCCCCCCGAGACCGCCCCGGCCGAATTCCCCCGTTCGGCCGGGGCTTCCCCTTTCCCGGAACGTACTCAGCGCAGGCTCCTCAGCACCGGCTTCCCGGCGCAGGCTGCTCAGCGCAGATGCGACGCCCCGTTGACGTCCAGTACCGCGCCGGAGGACCAGAGCGCCCCGGGCGAGGCGAGATAGTGGACGGCGGACGCCACATCCCCGGGCACGGCGACCCGGCCGAACGGGCTCTGCTGCCGCACGTCCGCCGTGAGGCGGTCCGCGACCCGCTCGGTCTCCACGAATCCCGGGGCCACCGAGGCCACGCCGATGCCGTACGGCGCCAGGTGGACCGCCAGCGACTGCCCCATCGCGTGCAGCGCCGCCTTGGCCGCGCCGTACGCCGGGTGATCCGGTTCGCCGCGGAACGCCCCGCGCGACCCGATGTTGATGATCCGCCCCGCCACCTCCCGCTCGATCATGTTCCGCGCCGCGCAGTAGCTGACATGCGCCGCACCCAGCAGATTCACGTCCACGACCTGCCGCCAGGCGTTCTGCCAGTCCTCGA
Source organism: Streptomyces sp. NPDC127097 (assembly GCF_042724075.1). Taxonomy (NCBI): domain Bacteria; kingdom Bacillati; phylum Actinomycetota; class Actinomycetes; order Kitasatosporales; family Streptomycetaceae; genus Streptomyces; species Streptomyces sp. NPDC127097. Next base: position 27,559 of record NZ_JBHXFI010000027.1, read on the forward strand.
ACGAGGTGCGGTCCAGGGGGTGGGCCACATTCGCGGCGGCGTTGTTGACCAGCACGTCGACACCGCCCAGCCCGTCCACCGCCGCGTCCACCAGCGCCGCGGCCCCCTCGGGCGTACTCACATCCCCCTGCACCAGCACATGTCCGCCGCCGGCCAGCCCCGCGTACGCCTCCTCGGCGGCCGCCCGCCGCGACGCGTAATGCAGCGCGACCCGGTCCCCGTGCGCGGCGAAGAGCTCGGCCACCGCCCGCCCGATCCCCCGCGACGCCCCGGTCACCAGCACCGCCCGGCTCATCGGCCACCCCCCGCCCGGCCACCCGTACGCCGGCAACAGCCGGAACACGCAAGGGACATACCGGGCTCCACAAGCGCCCAGGAATGGTTCATCAACGGATCGGTCCTCACCTCGTGCCGTGCCACAAACGGTCGAGAGGAATCGTAAGGAGCCGTACGGGAAGCAGGAACGGCCGGGCGACGGCGGCGAAGGCACCTACCGCATCCGCTGCACCACCACCGTCACCCGCTGCGGCCGGGAACTACGGCCGGGAAGAGCTGCCTCAGGCGTGCCTGAATCAGCGGCAGGCCGACCGTGGGCACGTCATAGTGGCCGGCGCCCTCGAAAACGGCGAGGTTGATGTCGTTGGCGTTGGCCAGCATCTTGTTGACGACGTGGTAAGTGACAGCGGCCGGGCTGGTGATGTCATCGGTCCCATAGAGCCAGAGGACCGACCCCGGCAGGGTCGAGTTCTCCAGCCTTCCTTGGTTCCGTTCGAAGAACCGCCGGTTCTCCGGCAGCAAGTTCGGGCCGTTTCCGCGGATCCCCGGGTATGAGGACAAGTGGTGGGAGGGCGAGGAATTCAGGTAGCGTTTGATGTCACCCTTGACCATGGCATTCAGATCGTCCAGGCACGCCCGCCAGTTCTGCCGATAGAACTTCAGCATGTTCTGGCCGTAGATCCTTTCGGGGTCGACGTGATAGCCCGCATAGCGCTGGGTTTTCGTGAAATAGATGGTTTCCGCGTTGGCGAAGACCAGCTGGTCGATCTGACGCTCGGTTGGTGTGGTCCCGGGTTTGGAGCCGTTGGCGATGTCCCGCCACAGGAGCTTGTTCATGGCGGGGACGTCCGGGACGGGAGCGAGGGAAATCGTGCCCCGATAGTCCAGAGCGGGCTCGGCCTTCTTGGACAACCGGGAGTAGTACGCGGCGGCGAGCGCAGCGAATCCCCCTTCGGACCAGCCGGCCGGCACCCATTTCCCGGACGCCTTTCCGCCGAGATACCGTTTCGCCGCAACGGCGGCGAAGATCATGGACTTGCCCTCGCTCGAAAGATCGTAATAGCCGTGCCCGGTCGGGACGCCGGCCGCCGCCGGGCCCAGCCCCTCGTAGTCCGGGGCCACGACCGCGATGCCCATCTTCAGGACGGCCGCCAGCAACGCGGCGTTGGGCCCGTCGGCCCATTTCTTGTGTTCCTGGAGCTGGACGCTCGGTGCGCACTCCGGGGCCCATCCGACGGTGCCATGGCCCCATACGAAAAGTGGCCAGCCGCCGGGTGGCGGAGTTTTCCTGGGAGTGAACAGCATGGCGGTGGCATTGATCCGTTTTCCTTGAATTCCCGGCATGCGGTAGACGACCAGTTTCCCGTCGGCCAGGGTGGACAGTTCGCGGGGCACGTTGCGCAGCGGTGTGGGAGTGCCCACCACGTCGCCGTTGCCCGTGCTTCTTTCCCCGGAATCGTCGGTGTCTCCCGGGGGCGCGCCGAACCCGCACCCGGTGAGGACCATCGCCAGCAGCAGAGCAGCCGCCGGTTTGCCCGACCGCTTGATGCGTCCCACGGCGGCTTCCCTCATCGCTGATGACCGCACCTGTGCCTTCTTTCTGTCGCCCTTCCCCGGTCAGATATCCAGGAATGCCCAATGCCGGGAGCCGTGCTCTGTGACGTTAGGCGCTGCGGCTCGTTCGCGCCTGCTCAGCGCCGGTCTGACGGTCCGTTGGGGCGGCATGACCACGTATGCCGCCGCCATCAAGGCGATGTCCGAAAACCGTCGGCCGGGGCGGGTGATGACATCGCGTCAGTCGCTGCTCCGCCCACGGCCCGGTGCTACGGGGGGCCGGGTGAACGGTCCACCGGACGGCGTCTCCAGCAGGCGGCCGCCGACCGTAGCGCTTAGCGTCGCCGGCACACGCGGGTCTCCCGGATTTGATCTTGATGACGGACGTTCCCGGGCGGCTCAGGAATGTGACATATCGCGATGGAGAGATGATGGCAGAGGGAAAGCCGTGGGCTCGCAGGGCCAGGCGGATGAGCCGCACCGCGGGGACCTGCGCACTGGCCGCGGGGCTCGCCTTCGCGAGCTGTGTGGTTCCCGCCGAGGCGAGTTCGCCGACGGGGCCCCGCTTGTGTGCGACCGAGCCGGCGCCTCCGTCGGGGAGTCCCCCTGCGCCGGAGCTGATCACTTCGGGCAGCGGCGTGTGGAGCTTCGTCTCCGCGCCAAGGCTTCATCCCATGCGGGTCAGCGTGACCGCACAGCGCCCGGGAACGGCACCCGGGAAAATCTTCACCGGCCCGTACACCATCAGCAGCCCGATGATCGGCCAGACCGGAGCGCTGATTTCCGACAACTCCGGTGCGCCGGTCTGGTTCCGGCCGCTGCCCTCGACGAGCCTTCAGAACGCCGACTTCAAGGTTCAGACCTATCACAACCCCCGGAAGGGCACGGCAGAGCCCGTGCTGACCTGGTGGCAGGGGTCCATCGCGATCCCGCCCGCATACACCAACCTGCCGGGCGGCGCCCCAGAACCGGGCGGGTGCTACTACGTCTACGACAGCCACTACCGCCTGGTCGGCACGGTTTTCGCCCGTCACGGCTTCCATCCGGACGAGCACGAATTCATCCTGACCCGCAGAGGAACCGCGCTGTTCATCGCGACCAAGCCGATCCCCATGGACCTCAGCCGTTACGGCGGTCCGGAGGACGGCGCCATCCTGGACAGCGAAGTTCAGGAGGTCGACCTCGCCACGGGGGAACTCGTCTTCTCGTGGGACATTCTCGATCACGTCGATCCGACCGAATCCGAGGTGCCCGCCTCCGATGCGTCGTCATCCGGAGGAGTGTGGGACGCCTACCACATGAACTCGATCGACGAGGGCCCCAATGGTGAACTGCTGATCTCGGCACGCAACATGTGGGCGGCCTACGACATCTCCAGAAGGACCGGCCGGATCCGCTGGCAACTCGGCGGAAAGAAGAGCGACTTCACCTTCGGCCCGAACGCGGACTTCTTCTGGCAACACGACGTCAGATTCCGTCCGGAAGGCCGGATCAGCATGTTCGACGACGGGTGCTGCAACCAGCCGGACGGCACACCCGAGCAGCAGTCACACGGCCTGATCCTCAACCTCAACTTCGCGCGCCGCCGGGCGACCGTCCACAAGACCTACTACCACGCACCGTCCTTGTACTCCGCCTCCCAGGGGAACACCCAGGCCCTTCCCAACGGGAACCAGTTCATCGGGTGGGGCCAGAATTCCTACTACTCGGAGTACGCATATCCGGGAAACTCCCAGAACAACGGCTTCCAGAACCTGCTCTACGACGCGAAGATGCCGGGATCCGACATCTCGTACCGCGCCTTCCGCAACCGATGGGTCGGCCGCCCGTACTACCCGCCGAGCGCGGCGGCACGCGTCGTGGACGGACACCGCGTCGTCTACGCCTCGTGGAACGGTTCCACGGAGACCAGAGCGTGGCAACTGCTCGCCGGCCCCCGCCCCCAGTCCCTGCGGGTCGTCCGCGGCCGCGTCCCCCGCACCGGCTTCGAGACCGCCCTCGCGACAGCGAACCGGGGCCCGTACTTCCAGGTCAGGGCGCTTGACGCACACGGGCGGGTGCTCGGTAGCTCGAAAGTCGTGACGCTGACCAGGTGACGGCGGCGAGCACGGCACCACGTGAGCGGATGGTCCCGGCGGGGCGGCTGATCCCGGCGGGGGCGGCCGGCGCGGTCCTAGGGTCGGTGGATGCCTTTCGACCACAACGACCACTACCACCGTCTGCTGTTACGGCAGCTGCCGCGGGACTGCCGCACCGGGCTCGACGTCGGGTGCGGGACCGGCCGGTTCGCGCGGCGGCTGGCCGGGCTGGGGCTCGATGTCCATGCGGTCGATCCCTCGGCCGACGTCCTCGCACAGGCCCGGGCCGCAGCCGGGAACGCCGCGGACGGTGGCGCGCCGCCCCGTTATGACCATGCGGACATCACCCAGCTGGAACTGCCCGACGGGCACTACGGGTTCATCTCCTGCCTGGCGAGCCTGCATCACCTGCCGTTCGACACGGTCACCGCACTGCGCCGGGCCCTCGCGCCGGGCGGCGTGCTGGTCATCCTGGGCTGCTATGCCGAGAGGTCGCCGGCCGACTGGTGCTGGGGCCTGGCCGCGTCGCCGGTGAACGCGGTGGTCCGGCTCGCCGTCGCCGCCTCGGAACGGCTCCGGCCGGCCGCCACCGCTCCGCTGAAGCCGCCCGTCGCACCGCCGGACATGCCGCTGCCCCGCATCCGCCGGGAGGCCGCCGTGCTGCTTCCCGGGTGCCGGATCCGACGGCTGCTCTTCTGGCGCTATCTGCTGGTGTTCCGCAACGACGCCTCGCCCGCGGGCGCTTGACGGCGGGGCGCACCCGTTCGGCCGACACCCGTATTCCCCGGTGGGTATGCCGCGGCGGCGGAACCGGCGTTGACTGCTGCATGTCCGTATGTGCCAGGAGCGCCGGCCCGCATCGGGAGCAGCCATGTCGTTGCCGAGGAAACCGAGCGGGGCGGCCGCGCCCGGCGCGTCCGGCGACAACGGGGCGCTGCGCAGGGTCGGCGAGTGGTGTGCCCGGCACTGCGTCGTCGTCCTCGTGCTGTGGCTGGTCGCCCTGGTCGGGCTGCAATTTCTCCAGCGTGCGTACGGCGGGGAGTACTCCGACGACTTCGCGCTGCCCGGCGTCCAGTCGACGCAGGGCCGCGAGGTGCTCCAGAAGCACGAGCCGAAGGCCGGGGGCTACAGCAGCCAGGTGGTGCTGCACGACGCGGCCAAGCCGCTGACGGCCTTCCGCGGCGACATCGACGGCGCCGTCACCGCGCTCGGCAGGCTGCCGGACGTGCTGTCCGCGCAGAATCCGCTGCCGCCGCCCGGCCCACCGCCCGCCAAGCCCCCGCCCGGAACGCCGAACGTCGGCCCGCTCTCCACCGACGGCCGGACCGCGTACATCACGATGCGGTTCAGCGTGCAGCCGTCCACCCTGGAGCCGGACTATCTGGACGGGGTCGACGCGGCGGTGCGGCCGCTGCGGTCCGCGGGCGTGGAGGTGGAGTACGGCGGGCCGCTGGGTGAGCTGGCCCGGCCGGAGCCCGACGACCGGACCAGCGAGGTGATCGGCTTCGGGGTGGCGATCCTGGTTCTGCTGGTCGGCTTCGGGAGCGTCCTGGCGGCCGGGGTGCCGCTGCTGACCGCGCTGATCGGCGCCGTCTGCGGGCTCGCCTGTCTGGGGCTGATCGCCGCCGCCTTCGTCTTCGCCACCGTCTCCCCCACCCTGGCCACGATGATCGGCCTCGGCGTCGGCATCGACTACGCGCTCTTTCTGATCACCCGGCACCGGCAGAACCTGATGGACGGTGCGGACCCGGTCACCGGCGCGGGCCGGGCCGTGGCGACCAGCGGCCGGGCGGTGCTGGTGTCCGGCTGCACGGTCATCATCGCGCTGGTGGGGCTGTGGGTCTCGGGCCTCTCCTTCATCGGCAAACTGGGCGTGGCGGCCGCCAGCACCGTGGTCTCGGCGGTGCTCGGCGCGCTCACCCTCCTCCCGGCGCTGCTCGGGCTGATCGGCCGCCGGATCGACCGGCTGCGGGTGCGCCGCCCGATCGCCGAGACGGACGCCGGACCGGGCGAGCCGGCCCAGGGCAGCTGGCACCGGTACGCGCGGCGGGTGGAGCGCCGCCCGTGGTGGTATCTGGCGGGCGGGGTGCTCATCGTGGTCGTGCTGGCCCTTCCGGTCTTCTCGATGCGGCTCGGGCACATCGGCGACGGCGCGGACCCGAAGTCGTTCACCGACCGGCGCGCCTTCGATCTGATGTCCTCGGCGTTCGGCCCCGGCTCCAACGGTCCGCTGACCCTCGTCATCGACGAGTCCGGGGTCCCGCAGGCGGACCGCCCGATGCTGGCGAAGCAGGCCCAGAAGGTGCTCACGGATGTCCCGGGCGCGGCCTTCATCACGCCGCTGAAGGCCACCCCGGACGGCGCGGTGCTGACCGGGACCGCGTACTCCGACCAGGCCCCGCAGAACGCGGACACCACGGATCTGGTCAACCGCCTCGAGCACGACCTGCTGCCGGCGGCCGTGAAGGGGACCGACGCGCACGGCTATGTGACGGGCACGACCGCCGGCCAGGTGGACTTCCTGGACATCGTCGCCGGCCGGCTGCCGCTGATCATCGCCGTGGTCGTCGCGCTCGCCTTCCTCATCATCCTGGCCGTCTTCCGCGGCGTGCTGGTCGCGGTGAAGGCGGCGGTGCTCAACGTGCTGTCGATCGCCGCCTCGTACGGGGTGGTGGTGGCGGTCTTCCAGTGGGGCTGGGGCGGGCCGGCGCTCGGGGTCTCGGGCACGGTGCCGATCGAGAGCTACGTCCCGATGATGATGTTCGCGATCGTCTTCGGGCTGAGCATGGACTACGAGATCTTCCTGCTGTCGCGGGTGCACGAGGCATGGCTGCGCACCGGAGACGCGAAGGCGAGCGTGGCGCACGCGCTGGAGATCACCGCCCGGGTGATCACCTGCGCCGCGCTGATCATGGTGAGCGTGTTCGCCGCGTTCATCATCAGCGACAACATCGTGGTGAAGATGCTGGGTCTCGGGCTGGCCGTGAGCGTGCTGATCGACGCCACCGTGGTCCGGCTGCTGCTGGTCCCCGCGGTGCTGACGCTGCTGGGCCCGGCGGCCTGGTGGACGCCCCGGTGGCTGGACCGGATCCTGCCGCATGTCCGTACGGAGGGCGAGGAGGAGCTTCCCGCGCAGCGGCCGCCGCGCGGGGGCGCCCCGCGGAGCGGGACCCGGCCGGGCGGCGGCACCTGAGCACCCGGGGCGTGACCGCCCGGCCCGGCGGCCCGCCGATCTGCGGGCGTCCCCGTCTCGCCCGATGATCGAACCATGGCCCCGTCCGCCGAGCGTGGCTCGGCCCCGTACCCCGTGATCCGGCCGATGCTGGCCACGGTCGGCCCGCTGCCTGCCGAGCACGAGGAGGCGGCCTGGGCGTTCGAGGCCAAATGGGACGGTGCGCGCTGCATCGTCAACACCTCCGGCGACGGCACCGTCCGGCTGGTCACCCGGGCCGGCAACGAGGCCACCGACACCTACCCGGAGCTGGCGCCGCTGGGTGAGCAGCTGCGGGGGCGGCCCGCGGTGCTCGACGGTGAGGTGGTGGTGCTGGACGCGCGCGGCCGGCCGGACTTCGGGCTGCTTCAGCGCCGGATGGGCGTGGTGAACCCGCGCCGCACTGCCCGGCTGGCCATGGAGCACCCCGTACACCTCGTCCTCTTCGATCTGATGTATCTGGGCGGCTCACTGCTCGGCTCGCCGTATTACGAGCGCCGGTCCCTGCTGGACGGGCTGCGGCTCCGGGGCCCGAACTGGTCGGCGCCCGGCTATGTGGAGGGCCATGGGAGGCAGGCGTGGGATGCCTCGTTGCAGGCCGGTCTGGAAGGGGTGGTGGCCAAGCGGCTGAGCTCGGCGTATCTGCCGGGGGTGCGGTCACCCGAGTGGCGCAAGACGAAACATCTGCTGACCCTCGACGTGATCATCGGGGGCTGGACGGAAGGCCATGGCGGGCTGTCCGGACTGCCCGGTTCCGTGCTGGCGGGCGTGGCGGAACCCGCGGGGCTGCGCTACGTCGGCTCGGTGGGCTCGGGGCTGTCCGACCGGGAGCGCCATGAGCTGGCGCGGTATCTGGGGGTGATCCCGCTGGACCGGTCCCCGTTCCTCAACGCGGTGGACGTGGCGGGGGCGCACTGGGCCGAGCCCCGGCTCGTCGCCGAGATCACGCACACCGGCTGGACCTCGGCCGGCCGGCTGCGGCATCCGATCTGGCACCGGCTGCGGCCCGACCTCACCCACCTCGGCTGAGACAGGCCGCCCGGCCGCGGCACGAAGCGGGGTGCGCCGGGCGGCTGACGCGGGGGAATACCCGCCGCCGTCCGGGAAGGCTCGCCCTGAGCACCCGGAGCAAACCGCAGACGGAAGGAGTCGGTGATGCCCCACCCCGGCACCGGCAACAACGGCGGCACCACGGACGGCACCTCGGACCCCACCGAAGGCAACGTCGCGTACGGCAGGAAGCCCTTCAAGCGCTCCAAGAGCCACTTCGCGGACCGCATCACGGCGGACGGCCGCGACGGCTGGCCGGTCGAGGCCGGCCGCTACCGGCTGGTGGTCAGCCGCGCCTGTCCCTGGGCGAGCCGCGCCGTTATCTCCCGGCGGCTGCTCGGCCTGGAGGACGCCCTGTCCCTCGCCATCACCGATCCGATCCAGGACGACCGCAGCTGGCGCTTCACCCTGGACCCCGGCGGCCGTGACCCCGTCCTCGGCATCCGCTTCCTCAGCGAGGCGTATGACGCCCGCGAGAAGGACTACCCCGGCGGGGTCAGCGTCCCCGCCGTCGTCGACGTGCCCAGCGGGCAGCTCGTCACCAACGACTTCCAGCAGCTCACCCTGGATTTCGCGACGGAGTGGACGGCGCTGCACCGGCCCGGCGCCCCCGATCTGTATCCGGAGCCGCTGCGCGAGGAGATCGACATCGTCATGGCGGGCGTCTACCGGGATGTCAACAACGGTGTGTACCGGGCGGGTTTCGCCACCGGGCAGAGCGAGTACGACGCCGCGTTCCGCGATCTGTTCCGGCGCCTGGACCTGCTGTCCGAGCGCCTCCGCGACCGCCGCTACCTCGTCGGCGACACCCTCACCGAGGCCGACATCCGGCTGTTCACCACGCTGGTCCGCTTCGACGCCGTCTACCACGGACACTTCAAGTGCAACCGCTTCAAGCTGGCCGAGGACCCGGTGCTGTGGGCCTACGCCAAGGACCTCTTCCAGACGCCCGGCTTTGGCGACACCGTCGACTTCCATCACATCAAGCACCACTACTACCGGGTACACACCGGCATCAATCCGACCGGCATCGTCCCGGCCGGTCCGGACCTCTCCGGCTGGCTGACCCCGCACCACCGCGAGGAGTTGGGCGGCCGGCCGTTCGGCGACGGCACCCCGCCGGGTCCGGTGCCGCCGGCCGAGGAGGTGCCGCCCAGCGGACGCCCGGAGCATCTGCTGACCGGCTCCGGACCCGCACCCGCACCCCGGCCGCCGGAGACCGGCCCCGGCGCCCCTGCCGTGAGATCCTGAGAACACAGGGACGGCACACCAGCGGTGCACCGGAGCTCCCGCGGACGCACCGAGCACCCGGGCTCCCGGTTCGCCGCCGCGCGCCACCCGCCCCACACCCTCCATGCGAGGAGTGAGCCCGATGAGGATGGTCCTGACGGCCCGGATACCGACCGAGACCGGCAACGAAGTCATCCAGAACGGCAGTCTGCCGAAGATCATGGAGACCGCCATCGCCGCCCTCCAGCCGGAGGCGGCCTACTTCACCCTCGACGACGGTGAGCGCACCGCCTACTTCTACTTCGACATGAAGGAGTCGTCGCAGATGCCGACGCTCCTGGAATCCTTCTTCATGGACCTGCACGCGAAGGTCTCGCTCCAGCCGGTGATGAACACGGCGGAACTGCGCACCGGTCTCGGACACCTGATGAGCGGCACCTGATGAACCGCGCCTAGGGCCTGTCGTGTGGGATCAGGCCCTGGCCGCCCGCCCGGCGCCGCTCACTCCGCCCCGGTGTCCTCCGGTGCCCCCTGCGCCAGCCCGGCCAGGACGCCGAGCGCCTCGGCCAGGACGTCGACGGGCGGCGAGGCGAGCGCCAGACGTACGGCGTTGGGTGCGTGGCCCGAGCCGATGGCGAAGGCTCCGGACGGGGTGACGGCGATCCCGCGGCGCGCGGCGGCGGCGACGAAGGTATCGGCCCGCCACGGGTCCGGCAGTTCCCACCAGCAGTGATACGCCTGGGGATCGGCCCGGACCCGGAAGCCGGCGAGCCGTTCGGCGGCGATCCGCTGACGCGCCGCGGCATCGCCGCGCTTCTCCTCCTCGGCGGCCGCCGCGGTGCCGTCGGCCATCCAGCGGGTGGCCGCGTCGAGCGCGAAGCGGGAGGCGGTCCAGGTACCCGTGCGGAGGGCGGTCGCGAAGTCCGGTGCGGTGCCTTCGGGCACGGTGAGGAAGCCCAGCGAGAGTCCGGGCGCGAGGCGTTTGGACAGGCTGTCGATGACCACGGTGCGCTCCGGCGCGAGCGCGGCGAGCGGGGACAGATCGTTGCGGAGGAACCCGTAGATCGCGTCCTCGATGGCGGGCAGGTCCAACTCCCGTAGGACCGCGGCGAGTTCCGCGCGCCGGTGGGCGGGCATGGTGTGGCCCAGCGGGTTGTGGAGGGCGGGCTGGAGGTAGACGGCGCGCAGCGGAGGGGCACCGCGCAGCGCCTCTGGGGTCAGGCCGTGCTCGTCCATGGCGAGGGGGACGAGGGTGACGCCGAGGCGGGCCGCGATGCCCTTCACCACGGGGTAGGTGAGCGATTCGACGCCGAGCCGCTCACCGGCCGGGACCAGCGCGGCGATCGCCGCGGCGATCGCCTGCCGGCCGTTGCCCGCGAAGAGCAGCTGCCGGGGACCGGGGGCCCAGTCACCACGGGCGAGGTGGGCGGCCGCGGCCTGCCGGGCCGCGGCCGTGCCGACGGCTCCCACCGGACGGAGCGCGGCGGCCATCGCCTCGGGACGCAGCAGCGGGCCCAGGCTCTTGGCGAGCAGCGCGGGATGGCCGGGCAGCACCGGAAAGTTCAGCTCCAGGTCCACCCGGGCCTCCGCCGGCTCGGCCAGTGCGGGCTCGGCCGCGGGCGCGGCGCTGCGGACGAAGGTCCCGCGGCCGACCTCGCCGACCGTCAGCCCGCGTCGGCTCAATTCCCCGTAGACCCGGGCCGCGGTCGAGCTCGCGATACGCCGGTCCCGGGCGAACCGGCGCAGCGGCGGCAGCCGGTCTCCCGGGCGGAGCCGGCCGGCGGCGATCTCGGCGGCGAGGTCATCGGCGATCGCGCGATAGTCGTCCATCGGTCACTCCCACGAGGCGCTTGGAAAACATTGCACCGAGTACATTTTTTGTATTGCACCGAGAGATTGCCCTCTCTAGCATCGAGACGTCAAGCCGCAGCAGAGGGATGGACGGTCCAATGGGTTCGGTCATGTGCGAAGAGATCACCGTGGGATACGAGGACGAGGGCAGCGGTGCACCGCTGGTGCTCGTGCACGGTCACCCCTTCGACCGCTCGATGTGGCGCCCGCAGACCGAGCACTTCAGCCGGTCCGGCCGGCGGGTGATCGCGCCGGATCTCCGCGGCTACGGGGAGAGCACGATCGTCCCCGGCAAGACCCCACTGGAGACCTTCGCCCGCGATCTCCTGGCCCTGCTCGACCGGCTGGGGATCGAGCGCTTCGTCCTCGGCGGCCTGTCCATGGGCGGCCAGATCGTCATGGAGTGCTACCGGCTCTTCCCGGAGCGGATACGGGGCCTGGTGCTCGCCGACACCTTCGCCGCGGCGGAGACCGAGGAGGGCCGGGCCGCCCGCCACGCCATGGCGGCACGGCTGCTCCGCGAGGGCATGGCCGGCTACGCACACGAGGTGCTGGCCAAGATGGTGTCCCCGCACACCCTCACCCACCGGCCGGACGCCGCCGCCCATGTCCTGTCGATGATGACGGCCACGGCACCGGAGGGCGCGGCCGCCGCCCTGCTCGGCCGCGCCGAACGCCCCGACTACCGGGAACTCCTGACACGGGTATCGGTACCGGCCCTGGTGGTGGTCGGCACCGAGGACACCTATACGCCCGTGAGCGACGCCCGCGACCTCCACGCACGGATCCCGGACGCCACCCTGGCCGTCATCGAGCAGACGGCCCATCTGCCGAATCTGGAGCGGCCGGACGCGTTCAACGCCGTACTGGCGGAATTCCTCGACTCCCTGCCGAAACCGGCTGCCGCGTAACGGAGTTCTTGCCACCGGGCCGCGATCCGCCGGGCGGCGCCCCCAGGGCGCACCCCCTACCGCGCACCCCGACTCCCCCTGTCCACACGGGCGTTACTCACCCGTAACCTACCGACGGGTTACCAGAGGTAAGGAGCGGACCTTACTCTCCAGTCACATTCGGGCGCGCCGTACGCCCCACCTGTCCCCGGACAGCGTGCGGCCGCCCGCATCGAGATCTGGAGCAGAAGATGACGCCCTCCCGTATGACGCCGCGCGTCGCGATCGGCACCGTCTCCGCGGCCGTCCTCGCCGCCACGGTCCTTACCGGCGCCCCGGCCACCGCCGAGGCGGCGACCCCGGAATCCGCCCCCACGACGGCGGCTTCGGGCGGCTCGGCCTCCCTCCGGTTCGTCGACATCGAGGGCGACGGCGGTATCACCCTCAAGGCGAACGTCTTCACCCCGGCCGGCGGCGACGGCACCCGGCGCCACCCCCTCATCGTGCTGCCGACGAGCTGGTCGATGCCGCAGGTCGAGTATCTGGCACAGGCCAGGAAGCTGGCCGAAGCGGGCTATGTGGTCGTCGGCTACAACTCCCGCGGATTCTGGCAGTCCGGCGGGGAGATCGACACGGCCGGCCCGAAGGACGTCGCCGATGCGTCGAAGGTCATCGACTGGGCGCTGGCCCACACCCCGGCCGATCCGCGGAAGGTCGGGATGGGCGGGGTCTCCTACGGTGCCGGGATCAGCCTGCTGGCCTCCGCGTTCGACAAGCGGATCAAGGCAGTCGCGGCGCTCAGCGGCTGGGGCGACCTCGTCGGTTCGATCTACAGCGGCCGCACCCAGCACCGGCAGGCCGCGGCGTTCCTGGGCGGCACGGGCGCGCTGACCGGACGCCCCAGCCCCGAATTCCGCACCATCATGAAGGACTTCCTGGCCTCGAACCTGGACAAGGAAAAGGATTTGATCGCGTGGGGGCGCAAGCGCTCCCCCGCCACCTATCTCGACCGGATCAACGCCAATGGTGCCGCCATCATGCTGGGCAACGCCTGGGGCGATTCCATCTTCCCGCCCAACCAGACCGCCGACTTCTACGAGAAGCTGACCGGCCCCAAGCGACTGGAATTCCGCCCCGGTGATCACGCCACGGCCGAAGGACTCGGGCTGTTCGGACTGCCCAACGACACCTGGACCGACACCCAACGGTGGTTCGACCACTACCTCAAGGGCGCGGACAACGGCATCGACCGGGAGTCGCCGGTGCTGCTCAAGTCCCGTTCCACCGGCGCGTACGAAGGCTACAAGAGCTGGAAGGACGTCCCGTCCGCACAGCGCCGGATCGAGCTCGGCGACAGCAAGCAGATCAACACCAACTGGAACTCCGGCGCCGACGGCGGCCTGGTCTTCCTCTCCAGCATGATGGACCAGTTCTTCCGGCTGCCGCCGATGGCCTCGATCCCGCTGCTGCCCCGCCCGCTCGCCGCCGTCTGGCAGTCCGAGCGCTACGAGTCCGGACAGCGGGTCCGGGGCACCACCCGGCTGCACACCACCCTGACCAGCACCGCCGAGAGCGGCACCGCGATCGCCTACCTCTACGACGTGGGCCCGCTCGGCCTCGGCAAGCTGGTCACCCACGCGCCGTACACCTTCCACGGCAAGACCCCCAACCAGCCCTTCGGCGTGGACCTGGAGCTGTTCTCCACGGCCTACGACGTACCGGCCGGCCACCGTCTCGCCGTGGTCGTCGACACCGTCGACCCGCTCTATACCGAGCACAACCCGTCCGGCGCCCGCCTGACGTTCTCCTCCCCGGCGGACGACCCGTCCTATGTGTCGGTGCCGGTACGCGACTAGGAACCCGGCGCCGGCGGGGCGCCGACAGCGGCGCTCCGCCCCGCCTCGTGCCGCTGTCCTTCGTCTGGCATGACGAACGACGCGATGCCTGGGTGTTTCTCGCGTTCCGGCCGCGCCGGATGCTGGTCTGACGCGAGGAGAACGAGCTGGCGGGGCGGGAGTTGATGCGGGACGGGATCCGGCGGGTGTGAGGGCCCGGCGGTGTGCGGCCGGGCGGGAAGGACGGCCGGGCCGGCGCAGGGGCGGCCGGACCGGAGCCGCCCCTGGACCCTCAGGCCGGCGGCCGATGGCCTCCCGGCAGCAAGGTGCCCGGCTCCGGCGGGGCCACCTCGGCCGCCTCGACCTTGGGATTGCGCTTTTGCCGCTTGGAGACCCAGTTGGCCAGCCAGGAGAGCAGCATGCACATCCCGATGTAGATCGGCGAGATGATCATGACGACGGGGATGAACGGCAGGTCGTAGTCGAGGTTGGACGCGATGAGCTTGCCGGCGTGCAGGAACTCCTCGTAGGTGATGAGGAAGCCGAGGGAGGTGTCCTTCAGGGCGACCACCAGCTGGCTGATGATCGCCGGGAGCATCGCCCGGACCGCCTGCGGCACCAGGACGTGCGTCATGACCTGGGTCTTGCGCATGCCCAGCGCGTAGGCGGCCTCCCGCTGGCCGCGGTCGACGGAGTGCACGCCGCTACGGAAGACCTCGGCGAGCACCGAGCCGTTGTAGAGGGTCAGCCCGGCGACCAGGGCGGGCAGCGGCTCCACCTTCAGGGCCACATAGATGAAGAAGATCATGACCAGCACCGGCATCGCGCGGAAGAACTCCACCAGCAGGGTGCACACCCAGCGGGCGAGCCGGTGCTCGGAGAGCCGGCCGGTCGCGAGCACCGCGCCGAGCGCCAGCGACAGCACCGCCGCGAAACCGAATGCCTTGAGGGTGTTGCCCAGGCCCCGGAGCAGCAGATCCTGAATTCCCGTGTAGGTGAAGGGAGTCCACTTCGCCGCGATGAACTGGCCGGTGGCGAAGAGAAGGTAGATGATCCAGGCGATCAGCGCGAGGATCACCAGCGTCCCGCCGAGGCCGTAGAGCCGGTGCCGCTGCCGGGTCCGCGGGCCGGGGACGTCGTAGAGAGCGGTGGTCATCGGGCGACTCCGAAGCGCTTCTCCAGCACGTTGAAGATCGCGCTGATGGTCAGGGTCACGAGCAGATAGCCGACGGCGATCCAGACGAAGGTCCAGATGATGCTGTAGCCCATCTCGTTGAGCGGCTTGTAGACCCCGAGCAGTTCGACGACGCTGAAGGCGCCGGCGATCGCGGAGTTCTTGGCGAGCGCGATCAGCGTCGAGCCGATGGGCGGGATGACGGACCGGAATGCCTGCGGCAGGACGATGCCACCGAGGGTCTGCGGGAAGGTCATGCCCAGGCTGCGGGCCGCCTCGCCCTGCCCGACCGGCACGGTGTTGATGCCGGAGCGCACCGCCTCGCAGATGAAGGCGGAGGTGTAACAGCCCAGCGCGAGAATGGCGAACAGCTTGAAGGGCAGCACCAGGCCGAACCGCGGCAGCCCCAGCACCACAGCGAAGAACAGCAGCGTCAGCGGCGTATTGCGCAGCACGGTCACCCATGCCGTGCCGAAGGCCCGCAGCGAACCGACCGGTGCGACCCGGAACGCGGCCATCAGGAAGCCGAGGGCGAGGGCGAGCAGGGAGGCGTAGACGGTGAGTTCGACGGTGCCCAGCAGGCCCTCCCCATAGAGGGAGAGGTTGTCCAGGAGAACGTTCATCGGTCCGTTCCTTGCCGGCTCAGGTCGCCGGGTAGCGGTCGATCGGGGGCGGCTTGGGCGCGGGCACTCCGGACAGGCCGAGGGTCGCGTCGTACGCCTTGCGCCAGAGGCCGTTCTTCTCGGCCGCGGCGAGGGCGTCGTCCAGCGCGAACCGCAGCGCGTTGTCGCCACGGGGGACGCCGATGCCGTACGGCTCCTCGGAGAACGGCTTGCCGACCACCTTCAGCTCGTCGGGCACCTTGGCGGCGTAGCCCAGCAGGATCGCGTCGTCGGTGGTGACCGCGTCGACCTGGTAGGTGAGCAGGTTGTCGACGCACACCGAGTAGGTGTCGTAGGCGACCAGGATCGCCTTGGGGTACTCGGCCTGGATGCGCTGGTACGGGGTCGAGCCGGCCGCCGAGCAGACCCGTTTGCCGGCCAGGTCCTGCGGTCCCCTGATGTCCTTCTCGTCGGCGCGCACCAGCAGCGACTGGCCGGCCATGTAGTAGGGGCCGGCGAAGCCCACCAGCTTCTTGCGCTTGTCGTTGATGGTGTACGTGCCGACGTAGAGGTCGATCTGGCCGTTCTGGAGGGCGGTCTCGCGGTTGGCGGAGGCGATCGTCTTGAACTCGATGGTGTCGGGCGGGAAGCCGAGGGCCGCGGACATCATCCTGGCGATCTCGATGTCGAAGCCGGCGTAGACGCCGGAGGCCGGGTCCCGCTCACCGAGGTAGGGCTGGTCTTCCTTGACGCCGATGACGAGATGGCCGCGGCGCTTGGCCTTCATCCAGGTCGGGGACTCGGGCAGGGAGAAGTTCCTGGCGACCGGGTACTGGGGCAGTTCGCTGCCCGTGGGGCCCTTGACCGGCGGGCTGCCGGCCCGGCCGCAGCCCGCGAGGGCCAGCGTGAGCACGGCGAGCACGAGCGCCACGAGGGCGCGGCGCAGGGGCGAGGAGTGACTGTGCGGCATCGCGACGCCCCCGTTCAGTGCTTGAGGATCTTGGAGAGGAAGTCCTTCGCCCGTTCGCTGCGCGGCGCGGTGAAGAATTCCTCGGGGGTGCGGTCCTCGACGATGCGGCCGTCGTCCATGAACACCACACGGTTGGCGGCGGAGCGGGCGAAGCCCATCTCATGGGTGACCACGACCATCGTCATTCCGTCCCGGGCGAGCCGGCGCATGACTTCCAGCACCTCGTTGATCATCTCCGGGTCCAGGGCGGAGGTCGGCTCGTCGAAGAGCAGTGCCTTGGGGTCCATGGCGAGGGCGCGGGCGATGGCGACGCGCTGCTGCTGGCCGCCGGAGAGCTGAGCGGGATATTTGTCGGCCTGGGAGGCGAGCCCGACCCGGTCCAGGAGTTCGCGGGCGTGCCGGGCGGCCTCGTCCTTCTTTTTCTTCCGGACCTTGACCGGCGCCAGCATCACATTGGCCAGCACGGTCTTGTGGGCGAAGAGGTTGAAGGACTGGAAGACCATGCCGACTTCGGCACGCAACTGGGCGAGCGCCCGGCCTTCTTCGGGCAGTGGTCTGCCGTCCAGCTCGATGCTGCCCGACTCGACGGTCTCCAGGCGGTTGATGGCCCGGCACAGAGTGGACTTCCCGGACCCGGAGGGCCCGATGACCACGACCACCTCCCCGCGGCCGACGGTGAGGTCGATGTCCCGCAGGACATGGAGTTTTCCGTAGTGCTTGTTGACCCCGCGCAGTTCAATCAGCGCCTCACCGGCCATATGCAGACCTGCCCACTCTCATCCGTACAGCGGAGAGCCCGCAACCTACCGGGGCGAATGGGGCACTTCTCCACTGACACGCACGTATGCGCGGAGATGGACGGATAAATCAGGGTTACCGATGAACGTCCCGCGGACGCGGAACGGGCGCCCGCCGGCCTCCTGACGCCGCCCTCAGCTCTCGGCGACCTCGGCGTAGACCTGGGACAGTTCGGGTGCGCCGGTGTCGGCCCAGTCATGGCCCGCCGTCACCACGTCGATCTCCCGACCGGACGCCAGCCGGACCACCGGCTGCCCGTCCGGCCAGACGTGCCACACCGCGCCGCGCACCGTGCGGACCAGCACCGTGCCGAGGTAGAGGCCGGCGTCGTTGCCGAGCCAGGGCAGCACCTCGGGATCGTCCCGCCATACGGGCTGGAGCTGGTCCAGCAGCTCCAACGAGCGTACGGAGTCGTCCAGTTCCACGCCCGCCGTGGCGGCCTGGGCCCGCAGCAGCTCGCACTCGGACAGCAGCTCGACGACGCTCTCGGGATCGGCCCGCACCGACTCCGCCAGCGGCACGGACCGGTGCGTCTGCTGACGCTTGCGCCACTTGTCCAGAAAAGACATGTTCATGGTGTGCAGGGTCCCACCCGACCCGCGGCCGGGGCCACAGGCGCGCGGCGCCATCGTGCCCCGTTCGTCACCTTGACGCTCCCCCTCCGTCTCCCTAACTTCATGGCGCTCGGATCGGATCTGCTGGATCCGCAGGAGCCCGTAGCAGGACCGGCCTGGATCGCAGCGCACCACCCGCCCGTTGACGCCACCCGGAGGGATACGGACCGATGCGTGTACGACGATGGGGCACCGCCCTGACACTGCTGCTCACCGCCACCGCACTGCCGGCCACCGGCCTCGGCACGGCCACCGCCGCACCGGCCGGCCCGGCCCGGCCCGCGCCCCGCCCGCTGCCCTTGGCCAGGCACTTCGACAACCGGGCGGTCAGTGACAACTCCGCCCCAGGCGCGGCCGACTTCGACGGTGCGGGCCGTTCCCTGTCCGCCCAGGACCTGGCGGCGGCGGGCTGGTCACCGGGGAGCGCACTGACCCTCGACGGGACGCGGCTCCGCCTGCCGCGGACCGCACCGGGCACCCGGGACAACGTGGTGGCCGACGGCCAGGCGGTGGCGGTCAGCGGCCGGGGCGAGGCACTCACCTTCCTGGTCGCCGGGACGGGCGGCGCGGCCGCCGGAACCGGGACCGTGCACTACCGGGACGGCTCGCGCAGCGGCTATGAACTCACCGCGCCCGACTGGCGGTCGGGGCCGCTGAGCACCAAGGCGGTGGCGCTGCCGCACCTCAACGCTCCGGACGGGCAGTCGGCCGGCCCGGCCCGGCTGTACGCGGTGACCGTACCGCTGCGCGCCGGGCGGGAGGTGGCCTCGGTGGTGCTGCCCACGGCGGGCGAGTCGGCGGGCGCGCTCCATGTGTTCGCGGTGGCGGTCCGTGACACCGGCCGCAGAACCGGGAGTTGGGCGGCGAGCACCGCGGGCTACCGAGCGGTCGGGCCCTGGACGGACCGTACGCTGCGGCTGGTCGTGCACAGCGGCGCGGGCGGGCCACGGGCCCGCATACGCCTCGCCAACACCTTCGCGGGCACCCCGGTGGACATCGGTGCGGCCAGCATCGCGGTGCGCGGCGCGGGGTCGGCGGCGGACCGCGGACCGACACCGCTGACCTTCGGGCGGGGGCAGGCCGGGACCCGCATCGCGGCCGGGGCCGAGGTGTTCAGCGATGCCGTGGACTTCACCGTGCCGGCCGGCGCCGATCTGCTGGTGAGCATCCATCTGCCGGGAACGGTGACCGCGGCGCCGGTGCACCAGGAGGCGGCCCAGCTGTCGTATCTGAGCGCCGCGGGCAGCGGGGACCGCACCGCGGACGCCGGGGGCACGGCCTTCCCCGAGACGATGACCGTCTGGCCGTTCCTGACCGGGGTCGATGTCGAGGGCGGCCCCGGCTCGATCGTGGCGCTGGGCGATTCGATCACCGACGGGGTGAAGTCGACGAGCGGCACCAACCGGCGCTGGCCCGACGTGCTCGCCCGCCGCTTCCGGACCCAGCACACGCTGCCCCGCTACGGCGTGCTCAACCACGGCATCTCGGCGAACCGCATCGTGACCGACCGCTATCCGGGCGACGGGGTCAGCACCGACACCGGCGGGGTCAGCGCCCAGCACCGGCTGGAGCGGGATGTGCTGGCGCAGCCCTCGACGCGGACCGTGGTGATCTTCGAGGGCATCAACGATGTGCGCTGGGGGACCTCGTCCGACGAGGTCATCGCCGGTCTGCGGGCCCTCGCCCGGCGGGCGCACGAACGGGGACTGCGGGTCGTGGCGGCGACCATCGCGCCCTGTGAGGGCTACCCCGACTGCACCCCGGCCGTGGAGGCCCGCCGCCAGGCCGTCAACGCCTTCCTCCGCGCCGACGCCGGCACCGTCTTCGACGCGACCCTGGACTTCGACGCCGTGGTCCGCGATCCGCAGCGCCCCCAGCGGATGCTGCCCGCCTACGACAGCGGCGACCACCTCCACCCCGGCGACGCGGGACTGAAGGCGCTGGGGGAATCCGTGGACCTCCGGAAGCTGCTGCCGGGACGGCGCTGACGCGGCGGTGCCCGTCGCACGGACGGCGGGCGGCAGGCCCCCGGGGGCGCTCCCCGGGGGCCTGCCCTCCCCCTCACTCAGCCCTGGACGTCGAGATCCACCACGACCGGGGCATGGTCCGAGGCGCCCTTGCCCTTGCGCTCCTCGCGGTCCACATAGGCGTCCGAGACGGCCTTGGCGAACGGCGCGTTGCCGTAGACCAGGTCGATCCGCATCCCGCGGTTCTTGGGGAAGCAGAGCTGGCGGTAGTCCCAGTAGGTGTACGGACGGTCGTACTTGAGGGGCCGCGGGACGACGTCCGACAGACCCGCCTCACGCAGGGCCGACAGGGCGGCGCGCTCGGCGGGCGTGACATGGGTGGAGTCCACGAACACGGCCGGGTCCCAGACGTCCTCATCCGTCGGTGCGACGTTGTAGTCGCCGAGGACGGCGAACGGGCGGGGGCCCGCCGCGTCCTCGGCGACCGCGGTCTTCAGCGCCTCGAACCAGCCGAGCTTGTAGGCGTAATGCGCATGGCCGACCTCGCGGCCATTGGGGACGTACACCGACCACACCCGGGCCGGACCACAGGTCGCCGAGACGGCCCGCGGCTCCTGCACCCCGTCATAGTCCGGGCCGCCGGGCAGGCCCATGACGACGTCGTCGAGGCCCACCTTGGACACCACAGCGACACCGTTCCACCGGCCGTTGGCGTTGACCGCCGCTTCATAGCCGAGCTCGCGCAGCTCGTCGTGCGGGAACTGCTCGGCGGTGCACTTGGTCTCCTGGAGGCACAGCACGTCCGTGCCGGAGCTCTCCAGCCAGGCCAGCAGCCTCGGGAGGCGGGCGGTGATCGAATTGACGTTCCAGGTCGCGATGCGCATGTCCGTAAACCTACAGCGAGGGTCTGACAGCCCGGCGCGTCAGCCGAGCGCGGTGCCGGTGCCGGGCGCGAGCCGGCCGTGATCGGCGCCGCCCAGCTTGTCGATCATGGAGTCGTAGACCGGCCGGGCGTGGTCCTGGAGCAGGCTGTCGTGAATGTCGATGGCCCGCCGGGGCGCGACCGCACGGACGTAGTCGATGACCTCGGCGATCTTGTTCCAGGGGGCGTGGACGGGCAGCAGGAGGGTGTCGACCGTACGGTCCTCCGGGACGGTGAGGGCGTCGCCCGGGTGGAAGACCGCGCCGCCGTCGATGAGGTAACCGACGTTGGTGACGCGCGGGATGTCGGGGTGGATGACGGCGTGCAGCTGGCCGTGCACCTCCACCTCGAACCCGGCGGCGGTGAAGGTGTCCCCCTCGCCGACCGTGTGCACCCGGCCGGGGAACGCGGCCGACAGCTGCTCGGCGACGCTGGCCAGCGTCCAGATCTCGGCCGCCGGGTTGGCCTCCATGCCCGCCCGCAGCCGCTCCTCGTTGAAGTGGTCCATGTGCTCATGGGTGACCAGGATCGCGTCCGCGCCGACGGCCGCGTCCGCCTCGGTGAAGACACCGGGGTCGATGACGAGGGCCCGCCCGTCCTTCTCCAGCCGGACACAGGCGTGCGTCTTCTTCGTGAGTTCCATGGGGCCATCTTGCCCCGCCCCTCACGCCTCCGGCGTGGTCTCCTCGCGGATCACCCGCTGGGCGACGGCGAACGCCGAGTTGGCCGCCGGGACACCGCAGTAGATGGCGGTGTGCAGCAGCACTTCCTTGATCTCCGTGGGAGTCAGGCCGTTCCGCAGCGCCGCCCGGACGTGCAGGACCAGTTCGTCGTGGTGGCCGCGGGCGACCAGCGCGGTGAGCGTGATGATGCTGCGGGTGCGGCGGTCCAGACCCGGCCGGGTCCAGGTCTCGCCCCAGGCGTAGCGGGTGATGAAGTCATGGAAGTCGCCGGTGAAGTCGTCGGTGGCGGCCTCGACCCGGTCGACATGGGCGTCGCCGAGCACCTCACGGCGGACCTTGACGCCCGCCTCGTAGGTGGCCCCGCGGACCTGCTCCGGCTGTGCGAGGCCGGACTCTATGGCGGCGGGCGGCGCCTGCGGGGGCGGCGGGGGCGCGAGCTGCGGCTTGGGGGCGGCGGCACCGAGGGCGGACTGGCCGCCGGGGCCCGGCTTGTCGTGCCAGGCGGTGCTGAAGTGCCGGATGAGGAGCTCGGTGACGGCCGCCGGCTGCTCCACGGGCACCAGGTGAGAGGTGCCGGGCACCAGCGCCAGGCTCGCGTCCGGAATCCCGGCGACCAGGCTGCGGGCGTCGGTGGTCGGCGTGACCTGGTCCTCGGAGCCGACGACGACGAGCGTGGGCACCCCGACCCGGCCGAGCGAGCTCCGTACGTCGTAGGAGGCCAGCGCCTCGCAGGCGGCGATGTAGCAGCCGGGGTCGGTGGTCCGCACCATCTGGACGGCCCATTCGACGATCGCGGGCTGGGCACCGGCGAAGCCCTGGGTGAACCAGTGCTCGGGCGCGGTCCGCGCGATCGGGTCGAGCCCGTTCGTACGGATGACCACCCCTCGCTGGCGCCAGGCGTCGGCGGTGCCGTAGCGCGGCGAGGTGGACACCAGCGCCAGCGAGGTGACCTGGTGCGGACGGGTGAGCGCCAGCTGGGTACCGATGGCTCCGCCGATGTTGCAGCCGGCGTAACCGAAGCGGTCCACCCCCAGCGCGTCCAGAGTGGCCATCAGCCGGTCGGCCAGCTCCGCGACGGACGGCGCCGCATGCGCGGGCGAACCGCCATGGCCGGGCAGGTCGAAGCGGATGACCCGCCAGTGACGGGTCAGCTCGGGGATCTGCCGGTCCCACATGTGCCATGTGGTACCCAGAGCGGCACCCAGTACGAGTACGGGGGCGTCGTCCGGGCCGTCGATCCGGTGTTGCAGGGTCTTCTCACTCACCCGGCCACGCTACCGACTCTTTGACGCGATCCTTACACCCGGGTCAGGAAGAGCCGCCGGAGAGAGGCTGCCGGCCGCTCCCGAAGCGGGATACGCGCAGGTCAGAGCCGCACGGTCGAGACGGTGTGGACGACCGGGTGGCCCGGCTCGTCGTGGCTCGCCATGATGCGCTGTACGGATGGGGTGCCTTGCTCGCGATCAGGGCTGGGGCGCCTTCTGGCCCATCAAGGCGGTGCCGGAGAGTGTGCGTCGGTATCTCGCTCACGCCCCGCACGCTCTCACGTGCTCTCACATCTGATCAGCACGGCCGGTGCCGCCCGGGACTCCACCACATCGCCTTCCGCGTCGAGACCCGGGACATGGTCGACTCCCTGGTCGAGCAGGCTACGAGCCGAGGGGGGAAGCTACTGTTCCCTGATCTCCATCAGCACGCCGCAGGCGAACGGAGTTACGCAGCCTATTTGGAGAACGAGGACGGCTTCGAAGTCGAACTCGTCGCTGCTGAGCAAGCGTGACGATTGCCCGCGCCCTGATGGACTGCACCTCTCCAGTCCCGGACACCGCCCCCGAGGCAGCCGATCCTCGGGGGCGATGCTGAGAAGTCGTGCCGAGACGCGCACCGTCGAGATCCGTGGGGCGCTCGGTCCGCTCCCCCGGCCCAGGGTTACGTGGTGGGTCGGTATTGGAAGAGGTAGGCGCCGGCGGGTCGGGTGTAGGCGATGCCGCGGCCACGTTTGTGCAGTTCCTCGCGCGTGGGGTGGGGTGGCCGCCGGGGCTGGAGGTAACGGTCGAGGTGGTGGGCGACCAGGCGGTGGCGCCCGTGGTCGCTGTGGAGGGCGGCGGCGAGGCGGTAGGCGGGGTCGAGTGCGGCCAGACCGGCGTCGGCGTGGCTGTTGTTGGCCAGGAGCCACCCCCCGGGGCGCAGGCACCGGGTGGCGTGTTCGGAGACAGGGCCCGCGTAGAGGGAGATGACCAGGTCCCAGCCGTCGGCGGGCAGGGGGGCGAGGGTGTGGGTGTAGTCGCCGGGGAGGAAGGTGATACGTGGGTCCTGGGGGAATCGCTTGCGGTGCACGGCCAGTTGGCGGGCGTGGTCCGGGTCGGCGAAGGCTCGGCGGGCGTGCGGGTCGGAGTCGAGGTAGGTGACGTCGGGCCAGACGAAGGAGGGAGCGAGGTCCAGGTAGCTGCCGGGGTAGAGGACGCGTTGGGCGCCGGTGTGGGCGGCGACGGCCTCGTACATCGTGGTGCGGTCGCCGATGTGGTCGATGTAGTCGGTGAAGGCCGCGGTGATGGGGAGGGTGGGGCGGGGCATGGGGGGCTCCGGCTCTCGGTTGGTCAGTGCAGTCCGGCGAAGTGGATGGCGCCGGCGGCCGCGGCGCCGTCCGCCGCGGCCTCGACGGCGCCCTGTTCCCACTGGGTGGTCAGGTCTCCGGCGGCGTAAAGCCCGGGAACGCTGGTCCGGCGCGTCGCGTCGACGGTGACGAAGCCGTCGTCGTCCCGTACGAGTCCGAGTGTCCTGGCCAGGCGGCGGACGAGCGGGACCTGTTCCTGGGACGGGGGCCACAGCAGGGTCCCCCGTGCGATGCGGGTGCCGTCGGCGAGTTCCACGGTGTGCAGGTCGCCGTTGTGGTGGTGCAGCCGGGCGATGTCCCCCTGGACCAGATCGCTGCCCGCCTCCTGGAGGGTGCGGCGCACCTGGTCGGCGCGGTCCATGCCGAGCGGCGCGATGGCGATCACGTCGCCGGACCAGGCGCGGAACGCGGTGCCCGCCATGACGGCGTAGTCGGGGTCATCGGCGATCACGGCCCAGCTGCGGTCGGCGTTCTCCCAGCCGATGCAGAACGGGCAGTGGATGACGGTTCGGCCCCAGCACTCCTCGAAGCCCTCGACGCCCTCGGGGTGCAGGTCGCGGACTCCGGCGGCCAGCAGCACGGTGCGCGCCCAGGCGGCGGTGCCGTCCGCCAGGTGCACCCGGAAGCCGCCCTCGGGGAGCGGAACGACGTCGTCGGCGGTGGTGCGGCGCAGCTCGGCGAGGCCGTAGTGGTTCAGCTCCCGCCACGCCCGGTCCCGCACCTCGGCGGGGGTCGCGCCGTCCAGGCCGATCATGCCGTGGACGCCGCGGGACGCCTGGTTCCGGGGCGGGTGCGGGGATTCCACGACCAGGGACCGGTGGCGGTAGCGGGTGAGGGCCTGGGCCGCGGTGAGTCCGGCGGGGCCGCCGCCGATGATCACGGTGTCGTACTCGGGGGTGCTCGTGCTCATCACTGTCTCCTGGAGCGCTTTACGGAATGAATGACCGTCGGTCATACTACTGACCAACGGTCATTCGCGCAGTTCTCTTCCCACGGAGGCCCCCTGTGAACAGCGACACACCCCTCAGCACTCTCGCCCACGACGGCCACACCGACTGGGACGCCGTCTACAAGGGCGACGGCAGCGACACCATGGCGCCCGACCCACTGCTGCTGGCGCCGGCTGAGGACCTGGCCCCCGGCAGAGCCCTGGATCTGGGCTGCGGGGCGGGCGGCAACGCCCTGGCGCTCGCCGAGCGCGGCTGGCGGGTGACCGGCGTCGACATCGCACCCCGCGCGATCGCCGGTGCCCGCGCCAGCGCCTGCCGGCGCGGCCTGGATCTCGAACTCCTCGTAGGCGACAGCGCCACCTGGCAGCCCGACGGCACCTACGACCTGGTGCTCAGCTCCTACGCCCTGCCGTCACGCGGCCCGGCTCGCACCGCCACCCTGGCCACCGCAGTCGCCGCTGTGGCGCCCGGCGGCATCCTGGTCATCGGCGAATGGGACGAGGAAGGCTGCACGTGGGGTGCCCCCGGCGAGCTGGTCACCCTGGACGAGCTCCGCGGCCACCTGGCGGATCTGGAACTGCTGCGCGCCGAGCGACTGCGGGTTCCGCTGCATCAGCATCCTGGATACGAGCACGCGGAGGGCTCCCGCGACGAAGCACACAGCACGGACGCCGCGGTGCTCATATGGGCCCGCAGGCCGCATGGCATCCTCGGTGAGGACAGCTGACCGGACGCCGGTCACCGCCCTGCCAGGAGAACCCCGTGCCCGCCAAGACCGCGCCCACCGGCCGTTTCCAGCCGCCCGACGTCCGCCGCCGCCAGATCCTCGATGCGGTGGCCGCGCTGCTGCTGGAGGACGGCTACGAGGCGCTGACGATCAGCAAGGTCGCCGCGCGGGCCGGGGTCGCCAAGGGCACCGTCTACCTGTACTTCGCCGCCAAGCAGGAGTTGCTGACCGCGTTGCAGGCGGAGATGTGGGAGCGGATGGCCGAGCGGCCCGCCCGGCTGCTGGAGCAGCCGGGCCTGAGCTGGGCCGAGCGTCTGGACGGCCTGGTCGCCGCCTGGGTCGCCGCCGAGCGCGACCATCACGAGCTGTATCACCTGCTCTTCCATGAGCTGGGCACGGGCGGCGAGGAGCCCATGGGTGCCGCGCGCGACGTCCTGGTGACCCTCCTCACCGAGGGCACCAAGGCCGGTGAATTCGACGTGAGCGAAGTGGAGTTGACCGCGGACTTCCTCACCCATGCCTACGCCGGGCCCTGCCACCACGACTCCTCCGACGATGTCACCCCGGCAGTCCAGTCGCTGTTCCGCAGGGTCGTCGCCGCGCAGGCACCGTAGGAGCCGTCAGTCCCGGCCGCTGGTGCACGCCCGGCCCGGCGAGGAGGCGGGTGGCTTCCGCGCGGCACGCCGGCTCAGGCGCAGCGACCGGTCGACGATGGCGGCGACGGTGACGGCCACGAGGGTGAAGGCAGCCTGGGCGACGACGAGATTGGCCTCGGCGAAGGTGAAGTGGCTGCGGGGCGGGATGAAGTAGTAGTTCAGCAGCAGCGAGGTCGTCACCGAGGCGAACAGCGCGGAGACCACACCGCCGATGCAGGCCACGCCCGGCACCGTGAGCAGGAAGAGCAGAGCCTCGCTCGTGAGGTTGAGTGCGGGCGGGCCGGACGTCACCCGCAGCGCCAGGGTGAGCAGAAGGGGCGGTACGAGGCCCGCAACCGGTCCGGCCGGCCGACGCGAGCGCGGCAGGCCACCACCAGGGACGGGCCATCTTCTCCCCTGACCGGCATGTTCATGAGTGACGGTGTGGACATCGATGTCGCCGGAGAGCCGGTCGACCGTCTCGCCCACACCTCGGGGCGCCAGCACCCGCCGCAGGCTCCCCCGACGGCTGGCACCGATGACCAGTTGCAGCGCTTCATCCATCCGGCCCGCCACAGCAGTGCCAGTTCCCGCAGCGCGTTGAGGTTGCCGACCCGGAAGTGCGACGACATCACTGAGCGAGTCCAGGTGCTGGATGTTGAGCGTGGCCACCACGTCGATTCCGGCGGCCAGCAGCTCTTCGATGTGCCCCGCCGATGCGGGGGCTGGTCACCATCCCTGCTGCTCGCTGTCCTCTGGCGCGCGTTGTCGTCATGGAGCCGTCAGGGACTCGGCGCCGCTCGTCAGGGAAGTGCCAACACGTCGCCATCGCTTTGCCAGTGGGATTTCGATGAAAGACGACATGGACGTGATGAAGGACGAGGAGCGTGGTCCCATGGGCGGACCCGGTGGCCGGCGCATCGTGGCCGGTGTGAGCGGCTCGCTGGGGAGCCTGACGGCTCTGCACCGGGCCACCGCCGAGGCCCGCGTCACCGGAGCCGAGTTGTGGGCCGTACTGGCTTGGGAGCCTCCCGGCGGCGACATTGCCCACCGCGGCGGGACGTGCCCGGCGCCGCTGGCCACATGGCGCCGGATGGCGAATGAGCGCCTGCTGACCGCGCTCGAAGACGCCTTCGGCAGCGCCGGACCCGAGGTGCCGCTGAAGTACCTGGTCATACGCGGTAAACCGGGCGATGCCCTGCTGGCGGCCGCCGACCAGCCCGACGATCTCCTGGTAGTCGGGGCCGGAGCCCGCGGCAGGCTGCGCCGGGCGGTGTGGCCCTGCGTCGCCCGGTACTGCGTCGCACGCGCCTGCTGCCCGGTGCTGGCCGTGCCGCCCTCTCCCCTGCACCACGCACTCGATGCCGTACACCGCCGCAATGCCTGGAAACTCCCGCTCGACACAAGGAAGTTGGCGGACTGACTCTGCCGCCGTGGGCACAGGGCTCCTGAAGGGGCCAGGAGCCTGAATCGCAGAAGCGAATCACCTGCGCGGGTCCGCAGGATGCCGCTGCACTCCCGTCATCAGGAAGTCCAGGCCGCGCCGGGTCGATGCCACCACCGCGCGGTCACCCGCGCGCAGGATCCGGCCGTGCGGCGGGCGCCAGTTGAAGCCGGGGCGGTCGAGACGGAGGCTGCCGAGGGTGTCCGTCGCGCGTGGCGACGAGGGCTCGACGGCGGTGCCGACGGCCAGGACACGCCATTCGTTCTCCCGGAATGCCTGGTGGATGGAGCGGCCCTCCAGCTCCGGGTGGCCCCCGACATCGACGGTGGTGAAGAGCAGGGAGCCGCGCTCGACCGGCATGACGCCCACAGCATGGCGGCCCATCATGGCGGCGGCGAAGGAAGGCGCGGCGAGTGCCGAGACGGAACGGCTGCGGGTGGTGGCGTCGGGATAGGAGGCGCGCATCGTATGGGAGACGGTGGCCGCGAAATCGTCGTCATAGAGCCGCATCACCACTCTCACCCGGGGATTGCTCTCGCGGGCGGCCATGGCGATGTCGAGGTTCTCGCCGTCGTCACGGGTCAGCACCAGCAGTGAGGTGCTCTGGCGGATGCGCGCCCGGTCGAGCACCCCGGGCGCGCCGGCGTCCTCCAACAGCAGCGGCACACCGAGTTCCCGGGCGAGGGTGACGCCACGGGCGCGGGGATCGCGTTCTATCACCACCACGTGATGTTCGGTGGTGCGCAGTTGAGCCAGTACGCGGGTGCCGATTTTTTGCCGAGGTCGACCAGCACGATGTGGTCGGTCAGGCCCTCGGCCGGCGGGTGCCCGACGGAGGCCCTGCGGAAGGCGTCGGTCGCATTCATCGTCGCGGCGACCACGAGCGGCAGTACGGCCAGGCCCACGAAGCCGGCGATGAGTTGGAGCACCCGGCGGGCCGGGGACTCGTCGGTCGCCGGGTCGCCCATGGTGAAGATGTCCAGCAGCGGCAGGTAAAGCGACTTCCACAGCGGGCCGGGCTCGGCCAGTGCGGTAGCGCCGGCCAGCACCAGCACGATCGCGGCCAGCGCACCGAAGACGGCGATGACCTCACGGGAGAGAAACACCGTCCACGGCAGATGCGCCAGCCGGTCCCGGAGCCAGGCGCCGTAGCTGCGCCGGGCGCGCGGCGGAGACTCGGGCGGGTGGTGGTGTGTGACCTCTTCCAGCATCAGCCGGCCGTGGGTGAACTGGCGGTGGTAGGAGGTGACCGTGTCGGGCAGGAGTTGGGTGCCCTCTTCGCCGGGGGTCTCGGGGCTGTCCTCGCTGGCCGGGTCGTCCTGGTGGGCGCCGGACAGCACGGCGAGTGTGGCCAGGTCGGCGGGGTGCGGCGGAGTGCGGGCGGGGCGGACCACGCCGCGGAAGACCTGGCCCTCGACCTGGAGCGTGTGCCCGTGGCCGACCGCGGCGGTGGCCACCAGCTCGGGCACCGCGGTGTCGGTGTCGGAGAGCACGGTGGTGGACATGTCCGGACGGGCGGCCACCCGCAGCTCGACCGGCGACTGCGGGTCGTGGTGCAGGGCGGCGATCTCCGGCGCGTGCTCTTCGCGCCGCGAGGGCAGGACGACCGTGACCGCCTCGCCGCACACCGCATCGAGCGTCACCGCCAGGCGACGTGCGAGCCCGTCGTCGCCGCAGATGACCATGTGCTGGGAGCGCTGCACGAAAGGCATACACAGAGGTGGAGTTGACGTCACGTCATCAAGATTGCCGGGGTGGGGCGCGCGGTTCCGGCGCGCACAACAGTTCGGCGTCAAGGCTGCGTATGGGCGACGGGTTCGGAGCGCCCCGGATCCCCCGCTGGAGTACCCGGCATATGTCGGCACGTAAGGGAGCCGCAAATACGGTACGTAACGGGGCTTGTACCGCTCCGCAACGCCGTAGATTCCCTCGCGGACGACGGATGCCCGGGACGACAGCGTCCGCGCCAACCGGCTGCGCCCCGTCCGCTGTCCTGCCGGGCCGACCGCCCACGCAGAAGGCTGCACTCCCAGAAAGTCTCCGTATGGATCCCGCCCCCCACGCCCCGACGGCGCCGACCACGTCCGCGACCGGGAGCGTCCCCTTCCCTCCCCACGGCACACCGCCGCCCGGAGGACGGCGCCGACGCCGACGGAATCCGGGCGGGCTCTTCGACCCGAGAGCGCTGCTGACGTCCCTCCCCGAGGCGCTGCGCAAACTGCACCCCCGGGCGCTGGCCACCAACCCCGTACTGTTCGTCGTGGCCTGCGGCTCGGTCCTCACCACGCTCTCCGCGCTGCTCAACCCGTCCGTCTTCACCTGGGTGATCAGCGGCTGGCTCTGGCTGACGGTCATCTTCGCCAATCTCGCCGAGGCGGTCGCAGAGGGCCGCGGCAGAGCCCAGGCCGCATCGCTGCGCAAGGCCCGTACGGACATCACCGCCCGACGGCTGCGCAACAACTGGCGGGTCGGCATCGACCTCCGGACCGCCGAGACCGAGACCGTAGCCGCTGCCGATCTACAGCCCTTCGACTTCGTACTGGTCGAGGCGGGCGAGGTGATCCCGGCGGACGGCGATGTGGTCGACGGTGTCGCCGCGGTCGATGAATCGGCGGTCACCGGTGAATCCGCACCCGTCATCCGGGAGTCCGGCGGCGACCGCTCCGGGGTCACCGGCGGCACCACCGTGCTGTCCGACCGCCTCGTCGTACGCGTCACCTCCCGCCCGGGACAGTCCTTCCTGGACCGGATGATCGCGCTGGTCGAGGGCGCGACCCGGCAGCGGACCCCCAACGAGATCGCACTGCACATCCTGCTCGCCGCGCTCACCATCGTCTTCGTCCTCGTCGTGGTCACCTTGCAGCCGATGGCCTCCTACGCGGGCGCGGCGCAGTCGACGGCGGTGCTCGTCGCCCTCCTCGTCACGCTGATCCCGACGACGATCGGCGCGCTGCTCTCCGCGATCGGCATCGCGGGTATGGATCGCCTCGTCCAGCGCAACGTCCTGGCCATGTCGGGCCGCGCGGTGGAGGCGGCCGGCGATATCAACACCCTGCTGCTCGACAAGACCGGCACCATCACCCTCGGCAATCGCGAGGCCGTCGCCTTCGTCCCCCTCCCGGACGCCGACGAACTCCAGCTCGCGGACGCAGCCCAGCTCTCCTCACTCGCCGACGAGACACCCGAAGGCCGCTCCGTCGTCGTCCTCGCCAAGAACACGTACGGACTGCGCGCCCCCGCCGAAGGAGAGCTCCAGCACGCCGAGTACGTCGACTTCAGCGCGCAGACCAGGATGAGCGGCGTCGATCTGCGCTGGGCGGACGGAGCCGGGTGCGCGATCCGCAAAGGCGCGGCAGCCCAGGTCATCGAGTGGGTGGCGGGGCGCGGCGGCCAGGTGCCCGCCGAGGCCCGCATGTTCACCGACGCGATAGCCGCGTCCGGCGGCACCCCACTGCTGGTCGCGATGCACGACCCGTACGGGGCGCGGGTGCTCGGCGTGATCCACCTCAAGGACGTCGTCAAGGACGGCATCCGCGAACGCTTCGCCGAGCTGCGCCGGATGGGCATCCGTACGGTGATGGTCACCGGCGACAACCCGCTCACCGCCAAGGCCATCGCCCGGGAAGCAGGCGTCGACGACTACCTCGCCGAAGCCACGCCGGAACACAAACTCGCCCTGATCACCCGGGAACAACAGGGCGGGAAGCTGGCCGCGATGACCGGCGACGGCACCAACGACGCCCCGGCCCTCGCTCAGGCGGACGTCGGCGTCGTCATGAACACCGGCACCTCGGCCGCCAAGGAAGCCGGGAACATGGTCGACCTGGACTCCAACCCCACCAAGCTCATCGAGATCGTCGAGATCGGCAAACAACTCCTCATCACCCGGGGCGCCTTGACCACCTTCTCGATCACCAATGACGTCGCCAAGTACTTCGCGATCATCCCGGCCATGTTCGCCGGCGCCTACCCGGGCCTCGCCGACCTCAACATCATGGGCCTGCACAGCCCGACCTCCGCCATCACCTCCGCCATCATCTTCAACGCGCTCATCATCATCGCCCTGATCCCCCTCGCCCTGCGCGGCGTCCGCTACACCCCCGCCTCCGCCCACGACCTGCTCCGCCGCAACCTCACCCGCTACGGACTCGGCGGCCTGATCGCCCCGTTCATCGGCATCAAACTCATCGACCTGCTCATCTCCCAGATCCCCGGCCTCGGCTGAGCACCGCCAGAGGCCGTCCGTGGACGCAGGGGAGTCCGACCGGTGGACGCCTGAGCGCGCAAGACGCGACGAACGGGACGGCGATGGCACGCACCTTTCCGCGCCCCTCAACTCCCCCGCAGGTATAAAGAATCCAACAAGGAGGCGACAAGAAAACTCTCGGCCACTGTCCCGGTGATCATCTTTCCTTACGCTCGATCAGCACGACGGTTCCTCACCAGTGTGAGGGCGTCAGGGCGGCGCCATGCCGTCGGCCGTTTCGGGAGCAGTAAGGGGGACTCATGTCCAAAAGCGAGTCGTTAGTGGATGCGGCGGCTCTCGCCAGGCTGTCGAAGAGCTTCGAGAGCCACGGGTCGGACCTGGAGAGCTACATCAAGGAATTCCAGGGAAAAACGGACTCCGAGGTCATTCATGACGGATTCGGCGTCCTCACCGAATCCGAGGAGGTCACCTCCGCGTACATCGAGATGTCCACCGACATGGTGGAGACGCTGCACCAACTGCGAAAGCACATCGACCAGATCAGCCAGGGGCTGCGCCAGGTCCAGCAGAACGCCACCACGACGGACGAGACCCTGTCGACCGGTTTTGACCAAGGACGTCACGCATGAGCGGGGACGAGTCCATAGCGGAGCAGGTCTTCGAGGCCGGCCTGGAGATCATCAACCCCGGCGGCGATCCGGACACCCTCCGCT
The DNA here is from genome assembly GCF_042724075.1 of Streptomyces sp. NPDC127097. Classification (NCBI taxonomy): domain Bacteria; kingdom Bacillati; phylum Actinomycetota; class Actinomycetes; order Kitasatosporales; family Streptomycetaceae; genus Streptomyces; species Streptomyces sp. NPDC127097. The sequence goes on from NZ_JBHXFI010000027.1 coordinate 60,554, forward strand.
CGGCCGCCAAGGGCTGGCGGGACCTCCATGACAACCTCCAGTCCATGTTCCAGACGCTGGACCGTGAGGTGCAACGGACCCTGGATTCCCGGTGGCGAGGCGCGGCAGCCGATTCCTTCGCGGAACACTGGAAAAACCTCAACGCGGGAATGAAGAAGAGCCTGCCGCAATTGCCGCAGGCGGCAAAAGGTCTCGACGAGGCAGCGGACGCCATCGAGGAGATTAACGACGAGATCCACAAGATTTACCTGGAGATCGGTATCTCCATTGGCATCTCGGTCGGTATGTCGTTCCTGACGATGGGTTTCTCGGCGGCCGCGGGGGCCGCCCGAGCCGCCCAGCTCGCGACCAAGGCCGCTAAACTCGCGAAAACTCTCGGCACCATCCTCCAGAAGGTCGGCAGAGCCTTCCAGTGGATCTCCCGGATGGCGAAGGAACACCGTTTCCTGAAAAACGTGTTGGTCAACTGGACCAGCAACACCGGCGGTACCGTCATCACCAACGCCCTTACCGGGCAGGAGACCAACGTGGGCGACGCGGTCTGGCAAGGCGGCCTGGCCTCGCTCGCGGGGACGGGGCCGGGGCTGGGTGCGGCCCGCGGTATGGCTGCTCTGGGCAGAATGGCCGGGGAAGCGGAGGGCACAGCCGCCAAAGCGTTCAGTCGATTCGCTGGGTCTGGGTGGACCCAAGATGTGGTGGGAGGCAGTGCCGGCAGCGTCGTCGGCGGTCTGGCCGTGGACGGCGTCAAAAAAGCGAACGGCGAGGACGTCGAGATGGGCTGGGATGCCGCCGTCAACGGCATTACAGGCGGCGCGGGCGGGGCTGCCGTCCACGGCGTGAACACGCAGGTGCCATCCGGTCGGGGCCCGCACTTTCCGATTGAGGGTGTTGCCCAAGGAATCAGCTACGGCGTCGGTGGAGCCATCGCCAAGCCGGTGCACGACGCCATCTGGCCGCCTGATGAGAAGCCGGACGAGGCGAAGAGCGAAGCCGCCGACACGCCACGGGGCCGGAAGCAGGGGTCAGTGAAGGACGTTTTCGGGTGAGAGAGCGGGACCTTGGAACCGCTGCGGCGTCGGTGCTGGCATGGGCCGGTGCCGCGGCGTTCCTGATCTGTCTGCTGGTGCGGAAGATCGCGCCGTATCCGCGCTGGGATCTGCTGGCCTGTCTGGCGTTCTCCGCAGTGGCGTTCCTGGCGTGGTGGCTGCGAGCAACCGGACGGTGGCGTTCCCGGCTGGGAAGGGTCGTACCCCCGGCGCTCGGCCTGGCGATGGGCCGACAGTGGTGGCCACCGCTGCGCCTCGTCCATACGACCATCGCGGCCTGCGCCTTGCTCGTCCCCTTCTTTCTGCTGAGTTTTTCGACGGAGGAAAACTCCCCCCAACTGGCCCGCATCACCCAGCGCGACCACCGCTACACACCCGTCACGATCAAGAAAATCCATCACACACATCAGAATTCGTCCAAGACCGGCACGACGTACACCTCCGTGGTCACCGTCGAGGCACCGGGAAACGGCAGGCACAGCAAGGCACTGCGCTTGAAAGGAAAGGCAACCACATCCGAACGGTTGACAACCGGCGACCGCCTGGGCGGGCTCTACGTCCCGGATGCCCCGTCCCTGGGAATCATCCTGACCCCCCGCCGGCACCTCGCCTCGCTCCTGGAAGGCCCGGCCTCGCCGGGCGAGATGACTCTCCTGGCCATCTACAGCGCCATCCCGGTCGCCCTGTTCCTTATGTGCGCCAAGCCCAGGGCAAAACCGATGACACCCGAGTCAGTGCTCGGCGACAGACCGGGGCACAGGCTGCGCGTGCACATCGCGGGAGCGACCGCCGGGCAACGCCTCAGATCGCCTGATCCCAAGAAGGACTCCAGCGACCGCGAGACCCAGCTCTCCCCCGTGTTGCGCCTTTCGTCACCCGAAGGCTGCCGCGACCTGTTCATCGACCGGTGCCTGGACCCTCAGGCCCTCGCAAGGGCCCTTGAAGGCCGGGGCGGGTGGCTCTACTGGGCGCCAAAGGCGGAGCACCCAGCGGACAGGTGCGTCGGGGCTCTGCTGGTCCTTGATGACGACCGATACGTCTACGGACTGACGCCCCAAGGAAGCTCGGGCCGTCCTCAGGGCGAGACGGTGGACCCACCCCTCCCGAATTCCCGTCCGTTGCGCGCGGTCGGACCGTACGCACTGTGGCAGCCGGCCGTGCACGGACCGGGGATGTACGGCTTCGGCCTCGGCTTCCTCGCCGTATGCCTGATCGCCGCTGGGGTCGACTACGACGGCGGGCCGCTGTTGAGCATGTGCTTCGTCACCGCCGCGGTAGGGCCGGTGGCAGGTCTCCTGCTCATCCGGCGTCGACGCACAGGTTACTTGCGACGGTTGGCACATCGGCCTGACGATGGGGACATCACCCAGCCGGTGTGACTGCTGCCGACCGATCCAGATTGCCGCTACGGATCAGATGGTTCCTCATTGAGTACCACCTGCGCCCGGAGCGTCCTCGTAACCGCAGGATGCCGCCTGCTTCAGCGACGGCTTACCTACGATCCTTCCAATCCGGACCTTCTCGTGAGGTTGGCGGTCCAGTGGGCCAACGTGAGGGAAATCCGTTATCTCGGTCAGGCGTCCTCCGTATCGCTCCCACACCGTGCCGTTGCGGTCGGTGAACGCAACGGCCATCTGCATGGCGTAGGTGCCGGGCACCTTTCGGTACTTGCCACCCCACTTCTCCTGATACTCCAACGCGGTCCAGTTGATCACCATTTCCGAGCAGGGCCCAAGCCCAGACAGCGCCTCTCGGATAAACACCCTGTTCCCGAAACTGGACGTCCCTAGGTCCACCTTGATGTCCCAGACCGCCCCAGCAATCGGGTCTGGTGACCTGTTCATGAGGTGGAGGCGCTGCGCGCCGTCGCCATCCTGATCCATCCAAGTCGCGACGCGCATGGCCTGTTCGCGCTCCTTGCGGTCGGCGTCCTCTCGCGACTGGTCAAGTTGTTCTTTCGATACCGCCGCTCCGTAGTACGTTGCGATTCCGGTGAACAGCAGGCTCCCAATCCCCGCGATGATCGTGAAGATGGTTCCCGCCCTACCCCAGTCGATCCGATTCCACCAACGCCGAGCCTGCTGGCGGTCCCGCACTCGGCGCGGCCTTGGCCGCCGCTGCGCCATCAAGACCCTTTGCCGCCGCTGCCCCTCCTGATCCGACATCCAGCCTCCATCCCGGTGTCGCCAGAAAGGGTGGCAGAGCAGGAGTATCCGGTCCATGAACTCGCCAATGGCAGCGCCAGATTCCCCATCCGCACGCGGAGGCGGCGTCACCAGGCCAGGGCGCCCCGCCGGGCTGCATCGATCTCGCCAAGACGGCGGTTGTTGACGACGGTCAGGACCGAGATCATGCAGACGGGTGCGCCCGCCGTGGTGGCCGGCGAGGTGTTGCAGAAGAGGCCGGTCGGACGACTGAAGCGGCTGGTGGAACGGGGCTGGCTGGTCGAAGAGAAGCCGGGCGGGTTCACGCTGCCTCTGCCGGATCAAGACGCTGCCGGTGCCGTACGGCCAGGCGCCGGCTCATAAGCATGGTCATCGACCACAAGACGACGGCTTCGCTGGTGTCGGTGCACCGCTCGTAGTCACGGACCAGACGCCGGCCGCGCATGCACCAGGCAAAAGTTCTCTCGACCACCCAGCGACGGGACAGGACCTGGAAGCCGCTGGCGTCGCCAGCCATCTCGGAACCGGCGTCAGGTCCCGCACTGCTGCCCACTCGGCATCGCTCATGTCCGAGCCGTACCGGGGCCGGCGCACCGGCCGGTCGGCCGCGTTCCCGAACCTGTGGGCGAGACAGCCACACCCAGGAGTGGACGGACTGGACCCGGCGACCGTGACCACGCGACACTTCGGCAACAGGGCCTCTTGCTCCTCGCTGGACTCGACATCCGCGAGCTGCCAAGAGGCCCTTCCTCCATGCCCGTGCACCCGACAACTCACCTGATCCAGCACCCTGTTCGAGGCCCGGCCGACCACGCACACGGAGAGAGAACAGCCGGTCAGCTCCTGCGGGACGACACGGACGTGACTGCTTTGGAGCCGATCCGGCCCAGGAGGGCAGCCAGTTCGGTGGGCGCGGACAGGAATGGGGAGTGGCCGGTGTTCAGACGCTCGACCTGTGTGGCGCGGGTGGACATCCGCTCCTGCAATGCGGGCGGGAGCGCGCAACCGCGACGCCATCGTGGCAGCCGCTCGCGCCGCCTTCGAGCGGGAGGGGATCAACACCTCCCTCGAAGGTGTCGCCCGCCAGGCTCACCTGGCCATCGGCACCATTTACCGGCACTTCCCCACCCGCCTGGACCTGGTCGAGGAGTTGTTCGCCGAGAAGTTCCGCCAGTGGGTTCAGGCCGGCGAGCAGGCCGCAGCGATGGACGACCCCTGGGAGGGCTTCTGCTTCTACCTGGAACGCTTCTGCGAGCTCCAGGCCGGCGACCGCGCCTTCGCCACCCGCCTGCCCACCGAAGCTCTCACCGGCCAAGAACGCCTACGCGCCTCCGCCTCGCCCGGGAGATCTTCCGCCGCGCCCAGCGCCACGGCTCCGTCCGCGCCGACATCACCCCCGAGGACCTGGCCTTCCTCATCTGGTCCCAGGCAGGCATCATCCAGGCCACCCGCGACGTCGCCCCCAACGCCTGGTGCCGCCACCTCCACCTCATGCTCGACGCCTTCCGCGCCGAACGCGCCCACCCGCTGCCCGAACCGCCCCTGCCCCCCCGCCAGGTCGAGCAGACCCTCACCACCCTCGGCGACACCCAGCGACCCTGACCACCCACACCCCGCCGGACACCGCCGCGCGGGCACGCGAGTGGCATCCGATGCCAGTCGCGAGGCCGCGACACGTCAGCCGACTCATCGATGGCACCACACCTGTCGCAATCGCTGAGGTCGAGCCTCAAGCCGCTGAGCTGCACGATCAAGAAGCGAGCGGCACAGCCACAACCTCATCCCCCAGAGAAGAACCGCATCCGGAGTGCATCTCCCTGAAGCGGCCGCGGCGCTCTTCCGTTGCGGAGACCAACCGGACGGGGCTCGCCACCAGGCCGAGAGAGACGACTCCTCTCCAGGCATCGAGGGCGACCCAGTTACAGTTCCGGCCAAGACCGTGCAGAGCGCCCGCGATCTATCACCTGTGCCAGGTGGTCCCCAGCGCGGCGCCCAGGATGAGTACGGGGGCGTCGTCGGGGCCGTCGATCCGGTGTTGCAGGGTCATCTCACTCACCGGGCCAAGCTACCGACCCTCTGACAAGATCCTGACACCCGGGTCGGGAAGAGGGTCTAATGCCCCACTCCGCCAACCCGTACGAGGGCGACGACCTGGACGACCTGCCACCGCCACAACCCGTGCACCACGGGGAGCGGTTCCCCGGCCACGATGACGGGCGTACTGTGCGCGCTCTCAAGCGCTCAACTGAGCTGCGAATACCGAATTTCCATCAAGGCATGGGCATGGTACTTCGCCAGCTGATGGCCGAAGGTGGCCCCCGTGAGGCCACGGCTTCTGAGCAGCATGTTTGGATGTGTTGGTGATTGTTAACGCACAGGAAACATCCGAGCCGCGGACGTACTTAGACCGCATTCTGGAGCACTGGTACAAGGACGAGGACGCCGAGGCGCTCGTCCAAGGGGCGCAGCGGCTGACCAGGGGAGAGGCTCGTCGGCGGCTGTTCGCATTGGGGCATGCGCTGCGCGGGCAGGGTCTCGCGCCCGGCGACGGAGTGGGCCTTTTCCTGGCCAACCGCGTGGACTCCGTCCTGGTGCAGCTCGCCGTCCATCTCATCGGCTGCCGTGTCGTGTTCCTGCCGCCCGAGCCAGGACCCGGCGAACTCGCCGCGCTGGTCGAGCAGTCCCGGGCGCGCGCCGTGGTCACCGACCCGCTCTTCGCGCAACGGGCCGCCGACGCGGCCGGCCGCAGCATCCACACCCCCGCACTGCTCAGCCTCGGGCCGTGTGAGCAGCAGTGCACGGACCTGCTGGCCCTGGCAGCCGAGTGCCCGGACACGCGCCCCGAGGGCGTGCCCGCCCCGGGAGCGGACGAAGCCGTCACCGTCCTCTACACCGGCGGAACCCTGGGCCGCCCCAAACTCGCCTCGCACAGCCACCGGCTCTACAACATGCTGGTGGACCTGGTGGATGACACCCAGCAGGGCTCCGGCTCCACGTTCTTCCCGAACATGGACCAAGGCACGGACAGGGTGCTCGCCGCCACACTGCTCACGCACGGCAGCGGCCACCTCACCTCGCTCCAGGCTCTGGTGACGGGGTCCACCCTCGTCGTGCTGCCCGAGTTCGAAGCGGGCGCGGCGCTGACGGTACTCCGGGAGGAGCGGATCACCGCCACCATGTTCGTACCGCCCATGCTGTACGCGGTTCTCGACCACCCGGAGTGCGAGCCGGGCGCGCTGCCCGAGCTGCGGCGGATCGTCGTCGGCGGTGCGGCCACGTCGCCCAGTCGGCTACAGCAGGCGGTCGAGGTGTTCGGGCCCGTGGTCAGCCAGGGCTACGGGCAGTCGGAGGCGCTCGGTATCACCGCGTTCGGTGCGGAGGATCTCGCCTCGGAGGGAGCCGGGCGCCCCGAGCTCTGGCGCAGCTGCGGCCGTGCGATATCCGATGTCGAGATCGAGATCCGCGGTGAAGACAGCACGGCGGCGCTGCCCGTCAGGCAGGTCGGCGAGGTCTGCGTCCGTGGCGAGACGGTGATGCTCGGCTACTACGAGGACCCGGAGCGCACCGCGGCGGCGCTACAGGACGGCTGGCTGCGCACCGGGGACATGGGCTATCTCGACGCCGAGGGGTACCTCTACCTCGTCGACCGGGCCAAGGACATCATCGTCACCGGCCGTACCAGCGACAACGTCTACTCCCGGGTCCTGGAGGACTTCCTGCTCACGCTGCCCGGTGTACGCAACGCGGCGGCCCTGGGTGTGCCGGACGAGGAGTACGGGGAAGCCGTACAGATCTTCCTGGCCACGGCCGAGGGCGGCCCTGCCGTCGACCCGGAGGCGGTCGGCGCGGCTGTGACCGGCGAGTTGGGCGAGTTGTACACGCCCCGAAGGACGGTCCTGCTGGACCAGCTGCCGACGACCAAGGTCGGCAAGGTGGACAAGAAGGCGCTGCGCACCGCGTGGGCGAGCGGGAGCTTGGACACGCCGTAGGTTCCGATGTTGTGGAACACCCGGCCGGTGCGGGGTCAAGTGCGTGGGGAAGACGGGGTCTTCGTGGCGCATCTGGACCGGCCCCCTTTCCCCCTGTGAAAGGGGACGGCGCTGCTGTCCTCTGGGTGCCCTGTGGGGAGGTCGCGGGAGCTGCGTCCGCACCGGAGCTTCCCGGCCTCGATCTCTTCACCGAGGGGCACGCCGCCGGCATACGAGTGCGCGTCTTTGGAGGATGAGGAGTGAGGAGTGCCGACACGATGGGTCTCTGGCACGGGATTCAGCGACATCACGAGCATGCCCGCTTCTCCGTGAACGATATCTACCGGGAGTCCGACGCCTCGGTCAGGGTTCGGCTCGTGACCGTCGCCGCCGAGGAGCGGAGCCACACCCTCCGCATTGGCGAGACCTTCCGCGTGGGCGACGAGACATGGCAGCTCGCCGACTTGACGGGTTGGCCGAGCGAGGACGACTGGCTCGTGGTGCTGCACCGCGTCGCGGCTGCCCCGGCCTGAGAGCACGTACGCGAAGAAGACCCCGTCCGGCCCGGCCTGCCGCGTCTCCGTTAACGTCTTCGAGGCGTCGGCACGCGCGCGGCGACGGCCGCGTCAGCAAAGACGGGGAGGAAGTACCGGAACATGGGTCGGCGCTACGAAGTGGGCGGCTACACCGTCGAGTTGGACGACGGCTTCCAGGTCGTCCACCGCAATCCACGCGGCAAGAAGCTTCAGCAGGTACCCGACTGGCTCGCGGACAGTGAAGGCGTACGCCGGCTGTACCGGCTGCGGCGGGCGCTGACCGGGCACCGCAGGCTCGCTCGTCTACAGGCCGAAGCCTGGGCCGCCGCAGGCACGCGCGTGCCCCTGGCCCTCGCCGAGTCCGACCCCGTGTGGCGCGAGGCACTCGACGACGCCGGCGTCGAGCCGGTGGCAGGCCCTCCCGCACCGGATGTCGACGAGGCGGCGCTGATCGCGCGGACATACGCCCACCCCGATGACCACACCATGACGCTCCTCCTGAGGGCCTCCTTCGCACGCCACTGGGACGCGCTTGTGGCGTCGCAGGAGGACTGGGCGCTCACGGACACGTTCGCGACCGGCATCCGGGTTCCCGAGGACACCGAACTCACGTTTCCCGAGCGGCTGATGGCGGCGCACCCCGGCCGGGAGCAGGAGGCCCTGGAGGCGGCCTACGCCTTCGGCTGGAGCCTTTGGGGCAGCCCGCTTCTCTACAAGTCCATCTTGGACAACGACTTGGAGCACCTGGCCGCGACGGCACCCGGGTTCCTCCCCGCCTTCCTCGACGAACTCGCCGGCATGTGCCTGAAGGCGGGCGGAAAGCACAAGGAGCACGCCACCGGATACTTCACGCGCGCAAGGAACGCCGAACGCGAGCACCACACCAAGCCCGACGAGCGATGGCTTGACGCCCGGTACGCCACCTTCGCGGACCATGGAGCGCTGGCCATCGGGGCAGTACGCGCGCGTGCCAAGGAACTGGCTCCCCGGGGCACGGTGGTCTCGCCGGACCAACTCCGGCGCTTCCGCGACGTACTGGTGCGACGCGTCCACACGCCCCGCGACCTGTATCCGGGCATGGCCGCGGATCTGCGCAAGGTGGCCCGGGCGGCGGGAGCGAATCCCGAGTCCGAAGTGGCCGCAATGCTCGCGGACATCGTGCCGAGGGTCGGGCTGTGCGCGGGCGACGCGGACAAGTTCTGGGGCGACGCCCTGAAGGGGAAGGCCCTGGATCTGCTGGTCGAGCGTCGCCCGGAAACGGTGTACGACGTACTGCGGCTGATCCCCGACGACGCGAGCAGCACGGAGGACTGGCTGTCGCTGCTCCGACGAAGCGGCGCCCTGGCCCTGTTGACGGGCGAGCGCCCGGGGCTCCCCGTCGGTGAGGCGGCCCGCCTGCTGCACGACTGGCTGGCGGGTGCGTAGTGACGAGCTGTACGACCTGGCGGTGCGGCTCGCCCCACGTCTGGCGGCCGACGCCGTTCCGGTGCGCCTGCCCTGTCCCGTGCCCGGCCGCAGGCGGGCCCTCATCCCGCTCGACCTGGCGGACGAACTCCTCGAACTAGGAGTGCCGTTGGCCGACCCGCCGCCGAAACTGGGCGGCCCGGGCGCCGCCCACCTGCTCGTCCACCGGCGCCCGCAGCTGACCCGGCTGCTCGCCGACCCCCGCTGCGCCCGCGAACTACGCCTCGCGCTCACCGCCGAACTGGAGCTGGAAGGGTTGCCGGAGGCGGGGGTGTCATACCACCGTCACTATCGCCCGCACCGAGAAGCGGAACTCAACAGCTGGCGCAGCACCCCGGGCATCTGCCGTACGCCCCTGGGCCGTGAGGTGCTGTGCGCATGGCTGAACCGCCAACGCGAACGCCTGCGCGCAGGGCTCGACCTGAACGGGCTCGTGCACGTGCTCGCCCCCTTCGTGCACATCGGCGGGGTCGTCGACGAGCTGCTCAAGGACGAGACGGCGGCCCGGGAGTTCGCGTCCGTGGACGTGGTCGCGCTGGTCCTGCCCGACCTTCCGGCCGAGGCCGACCGGCCGGCGATCGAAGGGCTGATGGCCACGATGCGTCCCGAGGACCTGATCGGCACCAGGCCCATGCCGGACCTGCGCACACGGATCGACGAGACCCTGCCCGACCTGTCCGAGTCGCAGGTCGCCCAGGCATGGAAGGCGCTTCAGACGGGGGTCAACTGCCAGGAGGGGCTGAGGCGCCTTGTCGCCCGCCTCTCCGGCTGATCTGCGTCATGTGTTGTGGAGTACGTACGACCAGGCGTTGCCGAACGGGAAAGCCCCATGGCGGCTCTCGGACACGAGCAGGCGCGGCGGAGCCACCCTAGTACGCCCAGTACGAGGACGGTCTCCGCCTTGCCCCTCAGCTCACTTCCGCTTGTTGTCCTGTGCTACCTCATCAGCAGCCCGGGAACGTCGCCGACGGGGTTTCGAAGGTCCCTTGCCCCTGGACCTTGAGCAGGCCGACGGCGCTCTTGCAGGGCCAGCTCATCTTCCAGGTGTTGGTGGCCCGGTCGCCGTCGCTGATGGTCTCCAGCCCGGCGTACGACGACGAACCGTTCATGCGGTACCCGAGTTGCGCCTTGATGTTCGCGCCACCCTTTTTGGTGTAGATGACATCGATGGACTGGGGCCGGCTGTCCATGACGATGCAGAGTTGACCCTTGCTCAAGGTGGTGCACTTGACATGGTCCGACCCCGACATCACCTTCTGCGACGCCTGGGTGGGCGTCGCCTCCGCTCCGGCCGCATGAGCCGGAACGGTGACAAGCGAGAAACCAACGGCCGCACACGCGGCGGCGGCCAGTGAAACACGACGAATCATGAAGATCCCCCCGTTCGAAATTTCTCCGACCGTACAAAGGATCAATCACCGACACGATCCATTTTCGGACAAGCTTCAGCCTTGTTCGAGCCGAAGGTATGAGGGTTGTCGCACTGCCAACGAGCGGGTCGGGGTGGGCTACCTCGGGCTGATCGTGACCCTGTAGGTGGCTCCGGCCCTGCCGCGGGTGTTCACGGTGACGGTATGGCCGTGGCCGTCCCAACTGGCCTTGCCGCCTTGGATTTCGACGCGGTAGCCGCCGGGGTACGTGTCCCTGGGCACGGTGATCCGGGTGGGTCCCTCTGCGTTGTCGCGGGTGCGGAAGGTGAGGGTGTAGGTGCGGGTAGCCGGGTCGTACGCGAACTTGACGGGGTCGCCCGCGACGGCCCGCGCGTACGGCTGGACGAGCAGCCGGGCGTTGGGCTTCGCGGCGCCCGTCTGGTCGAGGAAGCAGTAGCCGCCGCCCCGGCACCACTGCCACCACGTCCAGCCACTGGCGAAGCGGTCCATGGAGGCCGTCATGTCGGTGACGAACTGGCTCGCGTGCGGAACGTAGGGGTTGCCGCCCCACTCCCCCACGATCACCGGCATGCGGTGACGGGTCGGATAGTCGCTGATCGCGGCCTCGTAGGCGGGGATGAAGGTGCCGTTGGGGTCGTAGTCGGCGCCGGTTTCCATCGCGGTCTCGTAGAAGTGCGGCGCGTAGCCGGCGTGCGGGTCGTCGATGTGACCCATCCGGGTCGGGACGCCGACGCCGACGATGACGGTGGGTTCGACAAACACCCACGACCTGCGGTCGACCAGGCGGATCGCCCGGGCGAGGCGGTTCCACAGCTCGGTGAGTTCGGTGGCCTCGAAGCGGGCCGCGGCGGTGGGGAGGTCTTCGCCTTCGAGGAACTTCGCGAACGGCTCATTCATCAGGTCGTAGCCGAGCAGCGCCGGGTGCCTGCCCAGGGCGGCGGCGACCGTCATCCACATGCGGGCGTGCGCGGCCCGGAAGTCGGCGTCCTTGTACAGGTGGTCGAAGGCGGTCTGTACGGACGGCTCGAAGTACTCGGAGAACCAGTCGTCGGGTATCGGCTCGAACGGCAGCCCCTCGTCGCGGGTGGCCCAGTCGGGGATGCCGCGGGAGCCGAAGCGGGGGCCGTATACGTCCTGGTGGGCGTCGAGGATGACCTTGATGTGGTAGCGGTTGGCCCAGTCGAGGATGCGGCGCATCTTGGTGAGGTAGCCGCGCTCGTAGTGCCCGGGGGTGGGTTCGAGGTCGTCCCAGAAGAAGGCGAGGCGCGCGAGGTTGAAGCCCCGGGCGGCCATGTCCTTGAGGTCGCTCTCGTGGATGTCGGCGAACGCGTTGCTGCCTCGGCTGTTCTTGTCGGCGAGGTTGAAGCCGCGCCACTGGAGCGCGCGGCCTCGGCCGTCGGCGATGAAGGTGCGGTCACCGACCGTGACCCGGTCCGGGGCACGGCCGGGGGCGCGGTCGGGGTGTGCCTGGGCCTGCGCGGGGAGGACGCCGAGCAGGAGGGCGGCCACGGCGAGGGCGACGGGCGCGACGCGCGAGGTCAAGCGCATGCAGGAGCCCCTTTCGAGGATGGCTGCTTGGGCGGCGTGCTACTGGCCGGCCGGATGCTACTGGCGGGTGCGTCAAGTTCCCAGGAATCCGCGGGAGTTGGCGGGTATTCCTTCCTCAAGGGCTTCCCCGGCGTCATCGCCGGGGGATGCCTTCCGGTGATGGGCGACGACAAGGTGCGGGTGTCGGCGGTCCTGGTGGCGCACGGCCCGGTCAGGGTGCGGGAGAGCGTCATGCGGCGCCGACGGCCGGGGCGCGCTCGGGGAAAATGCGGTCGCTCTTGTCAGACAAGTTCGCGCGGGATGGTGACGACCGGCGAGTTGCCACCCCGTTTCACCGGGCTTGCAGTACCGGCAGGGCAGGTGCTCCGGAGGGCAGCATGTACTTGGCCGCCAGCACCGGGACCCGCCCTACCTGTACGACCTGCGTGGCCAGCATGGCGGGGGTGTCCGCGGGGCGTGCGAGCTGCTGACCGCGGCGCTGCCCGAGCATGGAGGCCACGATCGTGGCCGAGCCGCGCAGCGGCAGCTCCCGCCCCACCTCCAGGAGCACTTTGAGCATGGAGCTCGGCGGCGCCGGGGGCCCGCTCAGCGCATCGGCGAGCTCGGGCAGCAGCTCGCGCAGCCTCTCTTGGGGGGCTGCCCACTCCTGGGCCAGGCAGCAGGCCAGGCCGTCGAGCTCCAGGACGACCTCCCAGAAGGGGACCCGGTCCCTGACGGAGAGCAGCAGGTGCTGGGTGGAGAAGTCCGTCGGCTCCGCGAGGTCGTGCCGCAGCACGGTGGCCTGCACCGGCCGTCCGCCGCCGAGCAGCTGCTCCATAGGACGCAGCTGCTCGAACCCGCGCTGCGGCGGCTGGTTGACCGTGCGGCCGACGCCGCGCCGCGCGTCGAGCACGCCGTCCTCCTGGAGCAGGATCAGCGCCTCGCGCAGTGCCGGCCGGCTCACTCCCAGGTCAGCGGCGAGTTTGGGCTCGCTGGGCATCGGTGAACCCGGCGGATAGACGCCCTCGTGAATGGCTTCCACGATCCGCTCGTACAGCACGACCACCGGCCGTCGTCGGGGCTGTTTGGCAGCCACCGGCACCTCCTCCACACCTTGACGCATCCCTCGCGCTCAGGTTAGAAGTGTCTCGCGAGCCGCCTTGTCTGACAAGTGAAGCAAGAGAGCGAAGGCGCCGCTCGCCATCCCCAGTTCCCTTATCGAAGGTGGAGGCGTCGTCATGTCGCTGACGAGCCCCGTCGTTGACCGTTCCGCTGGGCGCCAGTTCGGGCTTTTGACCGCCCTTGTGCTGGCCGTCCTCGGATACCAGATCAACGCCACCATGATCAGTCCGGCCCTGCCGCATGTGATCACGGAATTGCACACCACCCCGGGCATCGCCGGTCTCTCGCAGACGCTGTTCTTCCTGCTCGGATCACTCAGCCAGGTCACCCTCAGCCGACTCAGCGACTACCGCGGCCGCAAGCAGACGATGCTGCTCGCCTGCGCGATTCTGCTGGTCGGCAACCTTGCCTGCATGCTCGCGCCCAACGTCGGGGTCTTCCTCGTCGGCCGAGTTCTGCAAGGTGTCGCTGCCGCCAACTTCCCCTTGGCCTTCCTCACGCTGAACCAGGTGATGACCCGCGAGCGGTTCGGCTGGGCCGCCGGAGTCATCACCGCCGTCAACGGGGGCTTCGCCGGAGTGGACGCCATCGCCGGCGGGCAGATCGCGGACACCATCGGCTTCCGCGGCGTCTTCGGCGCCGGCCTGGTGGTCAGCGTCATCGGCATCCTCGCGGTGATCTTCGCGGTGCCGAAGCTCCCGGCCCCGTCCGCCGGGCGGATGGACTGGGGCGGCGCCACGCTGCTCTGCATCGGCCTGTCCGGCATGCTCATCGGCCTGGCCCAGGGCCAGAGTTGGGGCTGGACCTCCACACCCACGATGGCCTGCCTGCTCGGCGGGCTTGCGGCCCTGGCGGCCTTCGGCTTCACCCAGCGCGGCGCACGGCGCACCGGCACCACCAAGCCGCTCATCGACATCAGCCTGCTCGGCTCGCGCCGCGCCTGGCCGCTGCTGGTCACCTCGGCGCTGACGCTGGGCGGCGCGTTCGCCGCGCTCGCGCTGACCATTCCGCTGTTCACCCAGGACAAGCACGCCGGATTCGGGATGTCCTCCTTCACCTCGGCGCTGCTGTTCTCCACCCCGGCCCAGATCATCGGTGTGATCGGCGCCCCGATCGCCGGCTGGATCGGCCCGCGGCTCGGCTGGAACCGCGCGGCGCGGATCGGCGCCACCGGCACCCTGGTGGCCTTCGCCGTCGCCTGCGCCTTCCTGGACTCGCGGTGGACCGTCGTTGCCATGCTCGCTCTGCTCGGCATCACCTACAACGGGCTGAGCATGACGGCGCTGAACGGCTACTCCGTGGTGGCCATGCCGGAGGCCGAGGGCGCGCTGGCCGGGCTGAACGGCGCCTGTATCGGCCTCGGTGCCTCGTTCGGCATCGCGCTGTCATCCGCACTGATCACCGCGGGAACTCACCACGGGCAGACCGGGCACGCCGCGTACGCCGAGGCCATGTGGGCCGGCTGCGGCCTGCTGGCCCTGGCGCTGATCGCCGCCCTCGCGCTGGCCAGGCCGCCCGAGCGGCTGGAGCGCGAGTCCGCCCGTCCGGCCGCTGTGGCGGTACCCACCGCCGGGCACTGAACCACACCACGCATCGCTACCCGACAAAAGCACACAACCCGGGCGGGCCTGCGAGGCACACGGCCACGCACCGCCCAGCACCGATAGGAGCCCGACCCCGATGACCACCACCACCGAAGCGGCCACCGAGACCGCTGCCTCCGCCGGCAACCCCTCCGCCACGGCCGAGCAGGCAGCCGGGCGCATCGCCGAGCTGACCGGCGTCGCCCAGCACGATGTCGCTCTGGTCATGGGCTCCGGGTGGGGCCTGGCCGCGGCCGCGCTCGGCACCCCGACGCACGACCTCGCCTTCACCGACGTCCCCGGCTTCGCGCCGTCCGCAGTCGCCGGACATTCCGGCCGCATCCTCTCCGTCCCGGTCGGCGACCGCCGCGCCCTGGTCTTCCTCGGCCGCACCCACCTGTACGAGGGACGGGGCACCGAAGCGGTCGCACACGGCGTGCGCACCGCGGTGGCCACCGGCTGCCGCACCGTGATCCTGACCAACAGCTGCGGGGGACTGCGCGCGGACATGCGCCCCGGCCAGCCGGTGCTGATCAGCGACCACCTCAACATGACCGCCGCCTCCCCGCTGCACGGCGCCGACTTCGTCGACCTGACCAACCTGTACTCGCGCCGGCTGCGCGAGCTGTGCCGCAGCATCGACCCGACACTGACCGAGGGCGTGTACGCACAGTGGCGCGGCCCGCAGTACGAGACCCCGGCGGAGATCCGGATGCTGCGTACCCTCGGCGCGGACCTGGTCGGCATGTCCACCGTCCTGGAGGCGATCGCCGCCCACGCGGCCGGCGCCGAGGTACTCGGACTGTCCCTGGTCACCAATCCGGCAGCCGGCATGGGCGCCGAACCCCTGGACCACTCAGAGGTCCTGGAGGCCGGCCGCGACTCGGCCTCCCGCATGGGCGAACTCCTGACCCGACTGCTCACGGAAATGTGACCGCGGAGCTGCCCACCACGACCGGAGGGACCGGGTCACCGTCAGCGGGCGGCCCGGGGGCGCGGTCGCCCGGACGACGGCACCCACCATGCCTCGAACGGTCCGTCGGCCCACGGTGATTCGACACCGCCGGACTGATTCGGCACCGCCGGGCCGAGCGGCGCGCCGATCCAGGACCGCACCGGATGAACCCACAACCTGACCACCAGCACCACCGCCGGGCTGACCGCGAGCGACACCCACGGCCCAGCCCGCGGCAGCTCGCCGCCCAGCCTCACACCCCCTTATGAGGAGCACGCCATGCACTCAGCTTCGAACCCGCCGGCCGACAGGGACCGGGCTCACCTCCTCGCAGCCATCGACCTCGCGGCCGGCGCGCGCCGGCACGGAAACCATCCGTTCGGTGCGCTGCTGACCGACGCGGCCGGGGAGGTCCTGCTCATGGCCGAGAACACCGTGATCACGGAGCACGATGTCACCGGTCACGCGGAGACGAACCTGGTCCGGCAGGCGTCGCGCACGCTGACGCCGGAGCAGCTCACCGAGGCCACGCTGTACACCAGCACCGAGCCGTGCGCGATGTGCTCGGGCGCGATCTTCTGGAGCGGCATCCGCCGGGTCGTCTATGCGCTCGCGGCGACGGAGCTGAACGTCCTCGCCGGAGCGAAGCCCGATGAGCCGCTGCTCGATCTCCCGTGCCGTCAGGTCTTCGAGGCCGGCGGGAACACGGTCGAGGTGTCGGGGCCGTACCTCTACGAAGACGCCGCTGCGGTGCACCTCGGTTTCTGGGGCTAGCACAACCGCCCGAGGTGGCGGCCGCCGGCGGCAAGCGCGCCGAGTCCGCCCGGTCTTGAGGCCGGGCGGGCTCGGCAGACCGATGCCATGGCCCGCACCGGGCTCCGGGGAGCGGCGCCGACGTGGAGCGGCGCACTTATACGTGAATGAAAGTTCAGGTTCATGTAAGCGCGGCCGAGATGCGACAATCGGCGATGTGACCACCGACAGCACCCCTCGGCCCCCGCAGCAGAAGCGCAGTCGCGCCGCCATGGAACGCATCCTCGGCGCCGCCCAGGAACTCGTGGCCGAACGCGGCGCCGCCGCGCTGACCATCGCCGGCGTCGCCGTCCGCGCCAAGGTGGCCGTCGGCACCATCTACAGCCGCTTCGCCGGCAAGGACGCGCTTCTGGCCGCAGTGCAGGACCGGTGGCTGGACCAGCTCATCGCCCGCCAGCAGGCCAACCGCACCGCGGTCACCGAAACGTCAGCGGACTTCCCGGACACGGTCGCCCGATGCGTCTCCGGCATGATCAGCACGTTCCACGACCATGCGGACCTCATCCGCGAATTCGCCCTGCGCAACGCCGGACAGCCCGTCCAGGACACGGCCCTCCACAAGCTCCAGGAAGTGTTCACCCAGCTGTGCGACGTCATCCTGGCCCACCCCGGCCGGCCGGACGAGATCGACCGGCGCCGGGTCGCCCTGGCCATGCGCGCGGTACAGGCAACCCTGGAGTGGCGAGTGACCACCCCCCTGGCGGTGGCGCCGGACAACGACTGGGACACGCTCAGCCAGGACCTGCCCGGTCTGGCCATGCGCTACCTCAGCGACAACGCCTCCTGAGCTTCCCCGCGCCCTGGCGCCCGCCCGCGGCGTTCACGTGCGCGTAGAGTGCCGATCATGCGGGCTGTAGTGATCGACTCCGACGGGCAATTCCATCTGGAGCAACGGCCGGACGCGGTGGCGGGGCCAGGAGAGGTGGTGGTCCGCGTGCGCGCCGCGGGTCTCAACGCCGCCGACCTGCAACAGGCACGGGGGGACTATCCGGCGCCGCCGGGATGGCCAACCGACGTGCCCGGCCTGGAAATCGCCGGTGAGGTCGAGTGCGTCGGGAGCGCTGTTACCGGGATCTCCACCGGCGAACGCGTCATGGCACTGGTCGGTGGCGGCGGTCACGCCGAGCGGATCACCGTCCCTGCCGAGCTCCTGCTTCCGGTGCCCGATGCGCTGTCCTGGCAGGAGGCCGGCGGCTTCCCGGAAGCCTTCAGCACCGCCTGGGACGCCCTGATCACCCAGGCCCAGGTCCGCGCGGGCGACCGTGTGCTGATCACCGGCGCGGCAGGCGGCGTGGGAACGGCCATGGTGCAGGTTGCCGCGGTTTCCGGCGCGCACACCGTGGCAAGCGTGCGCCGTCCCGAGCTTCACGACCAGGTGAAGTCGCTCGCCCCGGACGGCGCATGCGTCGATGTCGTCACTCCCGACGATGAGGCGCAGCATGGGCCGTACGACGTGATCGTGGAACTCGTCGGCGGACCGGACTGCCTGCGACGGGTCACCCTGCTGCGCAGCCGCGGAAAGGTCCTCATCGTCGGCGTTCAGGCCGGTGCCACGGTCCCGCTGCGGATGTTCGACCTCATGCTGGCACGCGGCCAGCTGATCGGAACGACCATTCGCGGCCGCACGCACGCGGAAAAGGCACTGCTCGCCAACCTCGTTCGTACCTCGGCCGTTCCCCTGCTCGCACACGGCCGCTTGCGGGTCCCGGTAGACACGGCCTTCTCCCTCGACCAGTACGCCGATGGTTATGCCCGGCTCGCTGGTCCAGGCAAGTTCGGCAAGGTCATCCTGATGTGCGGATGACGGCGCGCTTTTCTCGGGACCTCGCTGACCGGCTTGGCTGCTGCACGAGCCCTTCCTGTTGCGGTCACCGGCTCAGCGCGGCGGTCCGAGAAGCACTTGAACGTAGCGGTCGGCGGCCTCGGCCGGCTTGTCGAGTTCCGTCTGCGGACCTCGCCCATGAGCGGGAAGCACGCCGACGAAGCCCACGGAACTCCGCCGTTGTGCTGGGGCCTGTCCTATCGGAGGGCGGAAGCCGACCGTGAGGTGCGCCGTTTGACGGCCTGGTAGCCGATCGTGAGTGCGGCGAACCACGCGGCCCATACGTACAGGCCGAGCCGGGTGTCGCTGGAGGTGGCCATCAGTACGACGACGAGGGCGAGTGAGGCGAGGGCGATCCAGTTGGTGACCGGGGCGCCGGGCAGCCGGAAGTCGACGGTGGGCAGGAGCCCGGCACGCACCTTGGACCGGTAGCGCAGGTGCGCGGTGAGGATCATGCCCCAGGTCCACAGTCCGGCGCAGGCGCTGACCGAGGTGATGTAGACGAATGCCTTGTCCGGGGAGATGACGTTGATGACGATGCCGGCGGCCATGACCAGGATGGACAACATCACCGCGGGTACGGGGAGTTGGCGGTCGCTGAGTTTCGTCATGGCTTTCGGGGCCTCGCCGTTGACTGCCAGGCCGCGGATCATCCGGCCCGCGGAGTAGATTCCGGAATTGCAGGCGGACAGGGCGGCGGTGAGCACGACGAAGTTCATGATGCCGGCGGCTCCCGGGATGCCTACCCCGGCGAAGACCTGGACGAAGGGACTGACGCCGGGGGTGTACTTGGTCCAGCTGAGCACGGACAGCAGGATGATCAGTGCGCCGATGTAGAAGACGGCGATCCGGATGGGCAGCGTGTTGATCGCCTTGCGGAGGGTCTGCTGGGGATTCTTGGCCTCGCCGGCGGTGAGGCCGACGAGTTCGACGCCCAGATAGGCGAAGACGACCCCCTGCATGGCGAGCATGGACTGCCAGGCGCCGTGCGGTGCGAATCCCCCGTCGGCCCATAGGTGCTGGACCGAGGCGGTGTGCCCGAGGGAGGAGAGGCCGAAGGTCAGTACGCCGATGCCGATGACGATCATCGCGGTGATGGCGACGACTTTGATGGTGGCGAACCAGAACTCCAGCTCGCCGAAGACCTTGACGGACACCAGGTTCGCGGCGAGCAGCACGGCCAGGGCCACCGCGGCCGTGACCCAGACGGGGATGGCGGGCCACCAGTAGGCGATGTAGTGGCCGGCGGCGGTCACCTCGGCCATGCAGGAGGCGACCCAGGCGGCCCAGTACGACCAGCCGGTGACGAAGCCGGCGAACGGGCCGCAGAACTCCCGCGCGTAGTCGGCGAAGCTTCCCGAGGTGGGGCGGTAGGTGAGGAGCTCACCCAACGCCCGCATGATGAAGAAGATGACGATGCCTGCGGCGGCGTAACACGCGATCAGGCTCGGCCCGACCATGGCGATGCCCGTGCTGGAGCCGTAGAAGAGCCCGGTGCCGATCGCGCCTCCGATGGCCATCATCTGAATCTGACGAGCACTCAGCCCGCGCCGATAGCCTTCTTCCGGCGCGGATTCGGCGGCCTCGTCACTGAACCGGCCTTGCTCAACCTCCGTTGAGGTCATGGCGACGTCCCTTTCGCTGTGTGTCTGTCCGGGCCTTGGGCGCGGATCGGGTGGCTGGTCCCCGTGGTCGGTGCATCGGGCACGGGTTCTGGGGCTTGGTGTGGAGGAGCGGCTCGCCCGGCCAAGTGGCCGATCTCCGGCCCGAGATCGAGGACCGTGCCCGTGTGTGGCCTGCTGTCGTGTGGTGGCTATTCGGTGCCGACGGTGCGCAGCACCGCGAGTGCGAGGGTGCGGGCCACCGCGGCGACCTCGGGGACGGAGACCTGCTCCTGTGCGCTGTGGGCCAGCCGCACGTCACCGGGCCCGAACTGGAGGGTCGGGATGTCGGCCGCGGCGTAGAGCCGCAGGTCGCTTCCGTACGGCGCGCCGCGTTCGCGCACCCGCGGCCCGCCGACCGCGTCGGCGTGCGCGTCCCGGACCAGAGCCCCGAGCGGATGGCCCGCGGGCAGTCGGCCGCTCGCGAACCGGCCGCCGGGCCAGGTCACGATCGCCGGGTGATCGCGCAGCCAGGGATCTTGTGCGCATGCCTCGGTCACACAGGTCTCGAAGTCGGCGACGGCTTCGGCCGGGTCCTCGCCCAGGGCAACGCCCAGCCGGCCCTCGGCGACGAGGCGGTCCGGCACACTGCTTGCCCAGTCACCTGCGCGGAGCGTGCCGATGGAGAGTGCGTACGGGGTGGTGTACTCCGTCATCAGCGGGTCGGTCGCCGTGTTGCGCCGGGCTTCCAGGCGGTCGAGCGCCTGGTGGAGGGGCAGGTAGGCGTCGATGGCGCTGACTCCCGCGTCGCGGGTGCTCGCGTGTGTGGCCTGGCCGGGGACCTCGATGCGGAAGGTCAGCGCGCCGGCGTTCGCGGTCACCAGCGTGCCGCCGGTGGGCTCGGTGATGATGCACGCATCGCCGGTGTGTCCGCGCTGGAGGGTGGCGAAGGCTCCGAGCCCGCCGTCCTCCTCACCGACGACGAAGTGGGCCGCCACCCGGCCGCGCAGCCTGGCGCCGCTGGCGCGGATCGCCGTCAGGGCGGCGAGGTTGGCGACGAGTCCGGCCTTCATGTCGCAGGCACCGCGGCCATGGACGACGTCGCCGACCACTCTCGGGACGAAGGGGTCGCCGTCCCATTTTTGGAGGTCGCCGGGCGGGACGACATCGACGTGCCCCTGAAGGATCATGGTCGGCCCGTCATCGCCGCCCGGTGTGCTCGCCGCGAGCCCCCAAGCCTCCTCGCGCGGTGCCTCGGTCCCGGGGAAGCCGGAGTGTGCGCGCAGGGCGGGCAGGTCCACGGGCCACAGGTCGACGTCGAGGCCGAGCCGGTCCAGTTGCCCGGCCAGCCGGTGCTGCATCTCGCTCTCGGCAGCGCTCCCGGTCACGCTCGGGATCGCGATCAGCTCCCTCAGCAACCCGGCGATGGCGGTCTCGTCGATCGCCTCCAGCGCAGCGCGCTCCTCGGCACTGAGCACTGCTGTCATGTGGTCACTCCTGTCCTTGCACTCAGCGAATGACCACGGATGCTATGTTCGCGCCATCGGTGCAAACAATCGCCATACCTTGCCTTACAGCTTCGATTTCTTGCTTATTTACGGCTGCTATGGCGATTTCTTTCCCACCGCAGAAGTCGTCTCTCTTGGGGAGGTGGCAGCGTGGACGCTGTCGACGAAGAGATCATCCGTTGCGTTCTGCGGAACGCCCGGAGTACCTATGCCGAGATCGGTGAAGCGGCCGGGCTGTCCGCGCCCGCCGCCAAGCGCCGGCTCGACCGGCTCGTCGCCACGGGTGCGATTCGCGGGTTCACCGCGCTCATCGACCCCCAGGCACTGGGGTGGCGGACCGAGGCGTTCGTCGAGGTGTACTGCAAGGGAAATCCCTCTCCCGCCGAACTGCGACGGAATCTGGACGAGATCCCGGAAGTGGTCGAGGCGTGCACCGTCTCCGGCGCGGCGGATGCGATGCTGCACATGCTCGCCGCCGACATCGCGCACCTGGAGCAGGCCATTCAGCGGGTCCGTGAGGCCCCCGTCATCGACCGCACCGAGAGCGTGATCGTCCTCTCCCGCCTGCTCAACCGGCCGCGGGTGTAAGCGACTTGCCCGTGCCGGACGAGGCCGCCGGCACGGCTCTTCACCTGCTGGACGGCGCTCCCGGCGGTTCGCGGTCGACGGTGGGCTGCCCGGCGGAGTCAGCGGAGTCACCGGCCGAGGTGGTCGCCGGGAAGGGGTCCGTGCCACCGTGCCCGGCCTGGATCCGCTCGGCCACGGTCCGCAGTTCGGCCAGCAGCCGGCCGGCGCTGCCGGCCGTGGTGGTGCGCAGCGCCGCGACTCCGATCTGCCGGGCCAGCACCGGTCCGTCGACCGGCCGGATCGCGAGGTCCTTTCGGGGGCTGCCCAGTCCCAGACGCGGGACGAGTGCGACGCCGATACCCGCGGCGACGAATCCTTGCAGCACCCCGTAGTCGTCGGTCCGCATGACCCGCACGGGTTCGAAGCCCTCCCGGGCGCAGGCCCAGGACAGCAGGCGGTCGCACGGGTCCCAGTCGGTGGTGCCCATGATCCAGCCGTCCTCGCGCAGTGCCGTCAGCGGGACGCGGGCCAGCTCCGCCTGTGGATGGTCGGCAGGCAGCACCAGCAGCAGGGGGTCCTCGACAAGCGGATGGACGACGAACTCCGCCCCCAGGTCGAGCGGGTCCCCCGGCTGGGAGAAGACCAGGGCCAGGTCCAGTTCCCGGGAGCGCAGCGCGGCAAGCAGGGCCGGCAGCTCCCCCTCGCGCAACGTGACATGGACTCCCCGCTGGTGGAGGGTGCGGACGGCCGGGGGCAGCAGCAAGGCACCGGCCGTGGGGAAGGTCCCCACGCGCAGGGTCATGGTGCCGCGTTCGACCAGGCCACGGATCTCCTGCTCGGCGAGCCTGGTGCGCTCCAGGACCGCCTCCGCGTGCGGCAGGAGCGCCTCTCCGACCTCGGTGAGGACTGCCCCGCGGGGTCCTCGGTGGAACAGCGGTGCACCGAAGTGCGATTCGAGGGTCGCGAGGTGGTACGTCACCGTCGGCTGGGTGTAGCGGAGTGCTCGGGCGGCGCCGGCGAGGGAACCCTCGTGGGCGATGGCGCGCAGAACCTGGAAATGGCGCAGTTCGAGCATGGCGGACCAGTCCTGAGAGGAGGGTGAGCTATAGATTTTCTCTGGAGCCCTCCATAAAAGCAGAGTATTCCTCTCAGTATTGCTCCCTGTGATGCTGCGACGTGTGACTCACCGAACCACGCGCACCGCCCAGCACACGGCCCCCTACGCCCAGGCCGTTCACGCCTACGCCCGCGAGGACTGGCTGCGGCTGAACGTCCCCGGACACTCCGCCGATGCACCGCACTTCGGCCCGCTCGCACAGCTCGTCGGCGACGCCCCCCTACGGCTGGACCTGCCGCCGCTGCTGGAGGGCATCGACCTGGGCACCGGCAACCCCATGGACAAGGCGCTCGCTCTGGCGGCAGACGCCTGGGGCGCACGCAGGACCTGGTTCCTCACCAACGGCGCCTCCCAAGGGAATCGGATAGCGACCCTGATCACCCGGGCACTCGGCGAGACACTGATTGCAGCGCAGCGTCCACTCCAGCGTCATCGACGGCTTGGTCCTCTCCGGCCAGAAGGCCGCCTTCGTCCATCCGTCGGTCGACGCCGGCCTGGGCATCGCACACGGGGTGACCCCGGCAGACCTGGCCCGGGCCATCGCCGCCCACCCGGAAGCGGCCGCCGCCTACCTGGTGACGCCCAGCTACTTCGGCGCCGTCGCCGACGTACGCGCCTGCGCCGAGGTGGCCCACGCCGCGGGCATCCCGCTCATCGTCGACGAAGCCTGGGGATCGCACTTCGGCTTCCACCCCGAACTCCCGGCGAACGCCCTGGCACAGGGTGCCGACATCGTCATCTCCAGCACCCACAAACTGGCCGGCAGCCTCACCCAGTCCGCGATGCTGCACCTCGCCGAGGGACCCTTCGCCGACACCCTGGAGCCCCTGATCCAGCGGACCTTCCACCTGACCCAGTCGACCAGCGCCAGCGCACTGCTCCTGGCTTCCCTCGACGTGGCCCGCCAGACTCTCGTGACCGGCCAGGACCGGATCAGCGCCTCCCTGGACGCAGCGGACAAGATGCGCTCCCAGGTCCGCTCCGCCGGCCGGTTCCGCGTGGTCAGCGACGACTTCGGGCGTTTCCCCGACATCGTCTCCGCCGACCCGCTGCGGGTACCCCTCGACACCCGGGCCGGCGGCATCTCCGGGCACGAGGCCCGCCGGCGCCTGATGCGTGATCACCGGATCATGGTCGAGGTCGCCACCGACTCGGCCATCGTCGCCGTGGTCGGCGCAGGCGCGGCGCCCGACGTCGACCGCTTCATGGAGGCCCTGCATGCCCTCCCGAGCCCGCTCGGCCCACAGGCTCCGGCGAGCCGGCTGCGGCTGCCCTCGCCCGGCGCCGTCGAGATGACCACCCGTGCGGCGTTCCTCGCGCCCAGCCGCACGGTGCCGGCCAACGAGGCCGTCGGGCGGGTGTCCGCTGACACGCTCGCCGCGTACCCGCCCGGCATTCCCAACGTCCTGCCCGGAGAGGTCATCACCGCCGAGCTCGTCGAGTTCTTCCACCGCACCGCGGCAGCGCCCAACGGTCACGTACGCGGCGCCGCGGACCCGGCCGTGAGGACGCTGCGCGTCGTGGACCGGCACTGACATCGCCGATTGCCGCATCCGGGAGCGAGCCCGGGTGATCGCCCACGCCGCCTCACACGGCGCAGCCGGCCGCGCGGTGCCGCCGCTCCGGAGAAACGGCGGGCACCGCGTCGGGCCTGGTGAGGGTCGCGGCTATCTGGAGACGGCCTTGCCCCAGCCCTGGGCGATGTCAGCCTTGGCGTAGTCCAGCTGCGACTCGCTCGGGATACTCGGCGTGCCGGAGACCTTCGGCAGCTTGGCGGCCGCGGTCTTGTCGAGCGTGCCGTTCTTCTCCATGGCGGCCATCAGGGCCGGGCGGGCGTAGCCCTTGAGCCAGAGGTTCTGGCCCTCGGCGCTGTAGAGGTACTCCTGCCACAGCCGGGCGGCCGCCGGGTGCGGGGCTTCCTTGTTGATGGCCTGGGAGTAGTACTGCGAGAACTTGCCGTCCTCCGGGACCGTGACCTCCCAGTCGAGCCCCTTGCTCTTGAACTCGTCGGTGTACCTGGCGTTGAGGTAGTCCCAGTCGAGGACGATCGGCGTCCGGCCGTTGATGATGGTGGCCGCGGTGGACTGGACGGGCGTGTAGTTGCCGTTCCTCTTGAGCTTGGCGAAGAAGTCCAGGCCGGGCTGGATGTAGTCGAAGGAGCCGCCGTTGGCGAGGGCGGCCGCGTACACACTGCCGAAGGCCGAACCCGACTTGTTGGGGTTGCCGTTGAGCGCGACCTTCCCCTTGTACTCCGGCTTGAGCAGATCCTTGAAGGTGGTCGGGCAGGTCTTCACGCGATCGGCATCGCAGCCGATGGAGATATAGCCGCCGTAGCCGTTGTACCAGCGGCTCATCGTGTCCTTCTGGCCGTCGGGGATGTCAATGAAATCGGCGACCATGTACTGCGCGAGCAGATCCTTCTGGGCGGCGCTGTACGCGAAGGAGCTGCCGAGGTCGAGGACGTCGGGCGCCCCGTCCTGGCCCTTGCGGGAGGTGACGGCGTCGATCTCGTCCTGGCTGGCGCCGTCCGGGTTCTCCACCTTGACCTTGATGCCGTACTTCTTCTCGAAGCCGTCGAGCAGCGCGCCGTAATTGGCCCAGTCGCGGGGAAGCGCGATGGCGTTCAGCGTGCCTTCCGCTTTGGCTGCCTTGACGAGCGCGTCCATGCCCCCGAAGTCCTTGGCCGTGATCGCGGTGGCCGCGCTCTCGCCGTCGGCGTTGGTCGACGCGTCGGGGCCCGCGCCACAGGCGCTGAGGACGAATGTGGCGGCGACGAGGCCACCGGCAAGGACGGCGGATCTCGGCAGGGTCTCGATCACGGTCTCTCCAGAGGGGTACACAACGGGGCACAAGGGTCACACGGGAATTCGCGTGGGGGGTGCGACGCGTGCGAATAACTCGTCTGAACAAGTTGGCCATGGTAGGCACGCTGTGCATGTCTGGTCCGTAACATCTTCAAAACTCTTGGCTACCATTCCTGCACATCTGTGGCACACAAGGATCTTCCGCAGTGCCTCCTCCACGCTGGTCGCGCCGCGCCGCATGCGTACACATCCCGGGACAGGCCGGACATCAACTCCTCCACACCAGACGCAGTCGCCCATCAGGCAGCCGATTGCGGACAGCGGATGCTCGGCGCCTGATTCGGACAAGGCGGAGCGCCGACGGAGCGTACGGTTTCGAAAAAGCAGCCGCTCTGGAGGCGTACATGGACAGCTATCGCGGTGCGCGTACGGCCATGATCGTGGGCGCGGGCGTCGCCGGTCTGACAGCGGCCGCTGCCCTGGCAGGCGCGGGATGGCAGGTGGAGATCGCTGAGCTCAACCCGTCGAGGGCGACTTCCGGCTGGGGGTTATGCCTGACCGG
Source organism: Streptomyces sp. NPDC127097 (assembly GCF_042724075.1). NCBI lineage: Bacteria > Bacillati > Actinomycetota > Actinomycetes > Kitasatosporales > Streptomycetaceae > Streptomyces > Streptomyces sp. NPDC127097. The sequence continues at coordinate 87,105 of NZ_JBHXFI010000027.1, forward strand.
TCCCGCGCTGCGCGCGCTGGCCGGGCTGGGTCTCGCGGACGCCTGTCTGACCGAGGGCTACGGCATGGGCGTGATCACGCACCTGGACGTGGACGGCGAACCCGTTGGCCAGGCCCGGCCACCGCGCCTGCTCGGTGCGCGGCGACCGGCGATGGCCGGGATAGCGCGCCCCGTGCTGCACCGCATCCTGCACGCGGAAGCCGAGCAGCGCGGCGTGGTCGTCCATCAGGGAATGACCGTCACTGCGGTGGACCAGGACGGGGGGCTGGTCCACGTGCAGCTGTCGGACGGGACGGTCCGGCAGGTCGCGCTGCTGGTGGGCGCGGACGGGATCCGCTCAACGACGCGGAGCCTGCTGGGCCTTGAGACCTCGCCCGACTATCACGGGCAGATGGTCTGGCGGGCTCTGGTGCCCCGCCCGCAGTGGGCCACCGGGATCCACCAGTTCGCCGGGAGGACCGACACGGCCGGCCTGGTGCCCATCTCGGTCAGCCAGGCGTATGTGTTCCTGACGGAGAACGGGGTGGAGCAGAGCGTTCTGCCCGAGGCCGAACTCGCCCCGCGCCTGAAGCAGTTACTGGAAGCCTTCCCGGGCCGGGTGGCGGAGATCCGCCCTCTGGTGTCCGGGTCGGAGTCGGTGGTGCGCCGCCCGGTGCTGACCGCGTTCCTGGAAGGCGCCTGGAACCGGGGCAACGCCGTCGTCATCGGCGACGCCGCGCACGCGCCCGCACCGCACATGGCCAGCGGCGCGGCTCTCGCCATCGAGGACGGGCTGGTGCTGGCCGAAGAGCTCGGGCGGCACCGGTCGGTCGGGGCAGGGATCGAGGCGTTCGTGAGACGGCGCAGGCAGCGGTGCCGAACGCTCGTGGAGACCTCGGTGACGATCGCCGGCCTGGAACGGGTGCAGCGCCATCGCGAAGCGTATCCGCTGATGGATGCCGGCCACCGGCTCATGGCCGAGCCGGCGTGACCGTCCGGCGCGAAGTGACCCACGGGACCAGGGAGTTGACCATGAGCAACGGCAGCAGTCCGATCACCCACTTACGGCACATCGATGTCGCCATGCCGAACTTCGCCGAGCAGCGTCAGTTCTACACCGAGCTGTGGGGGCTGACGGAGACCGCCGCTGACACCGGTGTCTCGTTCCTGGCAGCCGAGGGCTCCCCGGAGCAGTACGTGGTACGGCTGCGCGAGGACGCCCACAAGCGCACCGACCTGATCGCCTTCGGCGCCGCCGGCCCCGGCGATGTCGACGCCCTGGCCGCGCGGCTGCTCGCGCAGGGCGTGCGGCTGGTCCACGAACCGAAGCCGTTGGACACCCCCGGCGGCGGCTACGCGGTCCGCTTCTTCGACAACGAGGGCCGCGTGGTGGAGGTCTCCGCCGGCGTCACCCCGCGCCGGCACCGCAGGATCGAGGCCCGCGAGCCGATCCCCGTGCGCCTCTCCCACGTCCTGATGAACTCCCCCACCCCCGAGGCCACGGTTGCCTGGTACATCAGGCACCTGGGGTTCCGCCTCTCGGACACCATGTGCCTCGGCGGCCGCGGCGAGATCATCTGGTTTCTGCGGTGCAACACCTATCACCACAGCTTCGGCATCGCGCGCGGGCCGCACGCGGCCTTCCACCACGCCTCCTTCGAGATGCGCGGAATCGACGAGTTCCTGCGCGGCACCGGCCGGATGCGGCGGATGGGCATCGAGCGGCTGTGGGGGCCGGGGCGGCACCGTGCCGGTGACAACTCCTTCAGCTACTTCCTCGACCGGGCCGGCAACACCGTCGAGTACACCACCGAGCTGGAAATCCTGGACGAGGACACCTGGCACCCCCACCTCTACGACCTGCGCGACCCCGCCAACGCGGATCAGTGGGGCACGGCCAACGAGATGGACGAGTTCATCGCCGCCAAGTCCCACAACGACGTGGACCCGGGGCTGTTCGTCGCCCCACCGATGTGAGCACGCCCGCCGAACAGCCAAGGGAGGCGAACGCCGTGCCCGAGCCGCTGCGCACCTACCTCATCAGCAAGTCCCGGAACCCCGTCGACCTGTTGAACGCCGCCACCCTGCTCTTCGGCGGCTCTGTCACCACATCGCCGCTGGACGGCCTGTGCGGCGGCGATCACGAACTGCGCGGCGTGGCCGCCCACGATTTCGCGGTGGGCTACTTCGCCTCACCGCTCGATGTACGCGTCGCCTCGGCCGAGGGCCGCAGGTCCTACTTCGTCAACCTCGGCGTCTCCGGCGCGATCTCGGCAGCGCGCGGCAGCCTGCGGGCGACGCTGGACACGTCGACGGCGGGAGTCGTCAACCCCGGGGACTCCCAGGAACTGCGTCCCGTGCGTACCCACGGGACGCGGTTCCTGGGGCTGCGCATCGACGCCGCCCTGGTCGACCAGGAGTTCAGTGCGCTGACCGGGCACCCGCCGCTCTCCCCCATACGCTTTGACTTCGCCCTGGACCTGGCCACGCCCAAGGGCCGGGCGGTGCGGCTACTGGTCCGCTCCCTCCTCGAACAGCTGGACTCGGGAGACCCCGTCTTCCAGCGCCCGGACGTGCAGCGCAGCCAGCTGCGGTCCCTCGTCACCGCCCTGCTCCTGGCCCAGCCGCACTCGCACACGGCCGAGCTGCGCGACGGTCCGCCACCGGGCCACCCGCGTGCTGTGCGGGCAGCCCTCGCGTTCATCGAGGCGAACCTCACCGAGCACATCAGCCTCGGTGACATCGCTCGGGCCGCCCAGTGCAGCCCGCGCACCATCAGCTCGGCGTTCCGCAACCGGCTCGGCCTCTCGCCCCTGTCCTACGTACGCAACCTGCGGCTCGACCGGATCCGTGCGGACATCCTCGCCTCCACCGACCCCATCGGCACGATCGCCTACCGGTGGGGCGTCTTCCACCTCGGCCGCTTCGCGAGCGCATATCGCGACCGCTTCGCCGAACTCCCCTCCGACACCGCGGCCCGAAGGTGATCCCGGCCTCCTGCGGAACGCGGGAAACCTGGCCGCTCTACTGCTGGTGCCGGCCGATTCCCTGCTCGCGCCCGCGCCCGTCGTCGTACCCGTCGTTGGCCTCGTTGTAGGCGGCGAGGCCGAGTCGCTGCACCTCGCTGGAGGACAATCCAGCCTGCTTCGCGGCAGTCTCCGCCGCCCTACGGGCCGCCTGTGCGGTGCCCTCCCGATTCGATTCGACATACGAATCGGCGTCCTGCTCGGCATCGTCACTGGAGTCCCGTTGGTAGTTCTCCTTGACGGCGTCCTGCGATTCCTCGACTCCCCAGCCGATCATTGGGCCGGCGATGGGAACCCACCCGACGCTCGCGTCGACGATGCGGCCCGCCCACATGCTCCCCTCATCCAGCCCCTTGTTGTACGCCTCGTCCTCGGCGATCTTCTCGTCATAGGTCGCGACCCCACGGGATTCGGCGAGAATGCCCTGGACGGTGACTCCGGGCCGGACCACATCCTTGACCAATGCAGCTCTGTCCGCTTCGTTGTCACAGGATTCAACGGCCTTCGTGATCACCTGTGTGGTGGCTGCCTGCTGCGCATGCGAGATCGCGCCATACGCATCCGGGTCCTTGCCCACCGCTCCGACGAAGTCCGCCAACGGGCCGTTGTTCAGATCGGAGAGATCGGCATCCTGGCCATGGGTCGGGAAGTATGCGCTGTCACCGCCGCCGGCCATGGCCCGCTGAACATCCAGCATGTACTCGGCCGTGATGTTTCCGAGGCTGTCGTTGATGCAGGCAAAGCGTCCTCGCTCCTCCTTGCTCAGGACGTCGGGGTCGTTCCCGAATTTCTCGACCACGTCGTGCATCAGCGCGGCCTGACCAGCGGAGTGCGGCGGGCCGGCACTCTCGGTGTCATCGCCAGGAGTACGCCCCGTGAGCGCCGCTTCGAGGGCCTTGCCGAAGGCGTCGCGCCCCTCACCCCCCTTCCCGGTGTCGAACACCTCATCGCTGTACGACGAGTCCTCCCACGTCACCCACTCGAAGTCGTCGGACGTGTACATATCGAAGTAGTTGGTGATCGGCTTCCCGTCTTCATCGGTGCCGAGATCGGGAGCTCCGTCCTTCGGCGTACCGTCTTCGTTGTACGCATGGGGCGGCTCGGTGAAGAACGCCTCGGCGGCCGCCGGGCTGTTCGACAGTGCGTCCATGAAGCCGGTGCTGTCGAAGGACTTGGGATTCGCGGCCTGGAGCTGCGCGACATGCTCGGCCACCGGAAGAAGGAAGCTCGGGTCGTATTCGCCGTGCCGCATCACGGCACCGAGGGCGTTGTACCTTGCGGGATCCTCGGCGCCTTCCTTGCGCAGCTCGCTGTTCCATTCCTCCGACAGGTGCGGCTCATTGACCGGGTTGGTGGCCGTCGCCAGGGAGTGGCCGAGGTCCTTCTGCAGGTCCTCGTAGAGCTTCTTCTGCTCCCAGGAGATGGCAGGAAAGTCCTGCTTCAGGCGCCAGGAGAGGCCCTGGAAATCGTCCATGGCCCCTTCCGCACCCCGGGCCTTGTAGAAGTGGGTACTGAATTCCGGCGAGTCGCGATTGCGGTGCACAAGCCGCTGCAACTCCTTGAGCTCCTCATCGGAAAGGTCGCCCTTCTCGGACAGCTCCGCGGCCCGCTTGGCGTCGGCCCTGGCCCGCCGATCCGCCGCACGCTCCGCCGCTCGTTCCGCCGCACGTTTGGCGGCGGCGTCCTCGAGGGTCTTGGCGATTCCCTTGTCATTGAAGTCGTTCTTGTGACGCCCGAGGTCGTTGCGCAGCGCCCAGCAGGTGGTCTCGTCGATGCCGGCGGCGCGCTCCAGTACGGCCCTGAGGCGCTCGGCGAAGGCATCGGCCTTCTGCTGCTCCTTCAGCGAATCCGCCTGGTCCGGGGCGTCGGCTCCGGACGCATCCTGGTCCAGGAGCTTTCGGGAGAGGACCTCGCCGTTGCTGGTGACGTGCAGCCCCAGTTCCTTGGCCTCGACATCGGCGAGATGGCGCAGATCGGCCTTGGCCTGCTTCAGCTCGCTGTGCGCGTCGGCGAGGATCCCATGAATGCCCTTGGCCTCCAGGCCGGCGTCCTCGTACTCCCCGGCGCACACGTCCACCTTGTTGCGCGCCTGATCGGCGACCTGCATGGGCCCTACCCAAGCGGCCGCATCGAAGGGCTGCTTCACACGGTCCTTGAAGGAGGTGTGCAGTCTCTTGAATTTCCCTGGTACCTCGGCCCAGCGGTCGACAGCGGTCTTGAGAGCGCCGAGGTCAAGGTGGTAGAGCTGTTCGTACGTCGGCATTTCCGTTGCCCCCGTGTGAAGTTGCGGACTGACAAGCGCGGCTCAGAGAAGACAGCAGGGGGTCATCCGAAGGGCGACGGGGAATTCGATCCCTTGGCACCCGCGTTGGCGATGGCCGCCTTGTTCTGCGTCTCCACGGAGGTGTAGTTGTCGGCGGTGTCCGTGCACTGAGCGCCCAGAGAACGGCACTTCCCGACCAGGGCGGCCGTCTGACTCGACCAGATCTCCACCAGATCGGCCAGCGCCCCGCCCAGCCCGCCATCCCAGTTGTGGGAGCTGAAGGCGTTGGACGCATCCCTGGTCTCATCAACCGGATGCTTGCCCGCCGTATTGGTCTCCCCCGCGACCTCGGTCGCTCCGGTGCCTGCCTTGCGCAGCTGCGCGGGATTACCGATGCGCACATCGTCGACTGTCATGGCCCCCTCCATAAGTCACCGTCACGTGCGCATGACCTGGCGAAACGCCGACACGGCGATGCATGTGCATGCGTGTCGTCCGGTCCCGCACACCCTCTCCATACGCCATCGTACGGTCAATCGCGCCGGGCGGTAGTGCCGGTGTCGTTCCTATCCGGACTATCTGACGCAGCGTCAACTATTGTTTGCATGGCGGCTACCGGCGCGATACCGGACCGCTGAGGAGTCATGCGGCAGGAGCACAAGGGCACGCCGGCGGTTCAGCGCACCACGCTGTCTGTCGCCGAAGGCACCGACTCTTGCGGCCTCCTCCGAGCGCTCGGGCGGCGCCGGGCCCACATCCACAGGGCCAGCAGGAGGCACGCCGCAAGGCAGCCGACTCCCGCCACGGCCAGGGGCCCGTTGCCTCCGGTCACCGCGGTGCCGTCGGGGTCGGCCGCGGGGCCTGCGGCGACCACGCCCAGCCCGGCCGTGACGGTGATGACCGTCTTGGTCAACCCGGATGCCTCACCGGCGCGTTCGGGCCGGATCACGCCCTGGGTGGCGGTCAGCGTCAGGGCGTTGCCGACGCCCAGCGCCGCCCCACTGGCGGTGACCGCAGCGAGGTACGGCGGCAGCCCGGAGACGAACGCCGCGCCCAGCAGGACCACCGCGCCCGCTCCCAGGCTCGTCGCCATCACCGGTACGGCGCGCACGCTGGTCACCCGGCCCGCGAAGGGCCCCGCGGCGGCCATCGCCGCCGCGGGGGCGAGGAACGCCACCCCGGCCACCAACGGCGTCATCTGTCGGCCCTCTTGGAGGGAGAGCGGTACGACGAAGAGGAACACCACGGTCGCGGCGTTGGCCACCGCGCCCGCCGCGGTCAGCACCACGAAGGCGCCATTGCGGAAGAGCGCGGGTTCGATCAGCGGATCGGCCGTGCGGAGTTCGATCCGTACGAAGGCCGCCAGCGCCAGCACCACCAGGCACAGCACACCGGCCCCGGCGGGGGACGCCCAGCCCCACACCGGGCCGCGGTCGATGAAGAGGGCCAGAGCCGCGATGGCAGCGGTCCCGGTGGCCAGCCCCAGCCGGTCGACGCGCCCGGAGACCGTGGTGTCCCGCGACTCCTGGGCCCGGCGGGCGCAGGTGGCAGCCACCACGCCCAGCGGCACGTTGAGCCAGAACACCGCCCGCCACGAAACCATTTGGGTCAGGGCGCCGCCGACGAACGGGCCGCAGGCGGTGGCCAGGCCGCCAATGCCCAGCGCCCACCCCGTGGCCCGGCCGCGCACGGCGGGCGGGAAAACGTTCGTCAGCAGCGCCAGTCCGGCCGGCATGATCAACGCGCCGCCCGCGCCCTGTACCACGCGGGCCGCCACCAGCACCGGCAGCGAGGGCGCCAGCGCGCATCCCAGCGACGCCAGTCCGAACAGCGCCAAGCCCGCGATCAGTAGTCGGCGCCGGCCGAACAGGTCGCTCATCCGGCCCGCGCCCAACATGAGCGTGCCGCACGACAGGAGGTAAGCGCTGACCGCCCACTGGAGCTGCCCGGCGGATACGCCCAGTTCCTCCTTGATGTGCGGCAGGGCCAGGTTGAGGGCGAAGGAGTCGAGCTGGATGCAGAAGACACCCAACGCGACCGAGACCAGCGCCCAGCGGGCTCCGCTTCGCCCCTCGGCTTCCCACACAGTCACAGAACTTCCCTTCCCGCCGCCCGGCCAGGCGGCGACGTCATCTCATGAACGTCTCTGGTTGCAGGGGGTGGGGGATTGCTTGCGCCGGGAGGGGCTGCGCTCGGAAGGGCTGGCCCAGCCCTCGCGAGATCGCCGCATTCGGCGCGGGACTCACCCGTCTGTCGCGCCAGGTGATCCGCTCCGTGCTCGGCTATGCCGACAGCCCGAGAACGAGGCAGCGGCGGGGAGACCGCCGTGACCATCGCCGACGCGGTCGCCCTCCTGGCCTCAAGGCCGTATCCGGGTCCGACGAACACTCTCATATCGCAGCTCCGATGCCGCGCGCCTGTCCCACGGCTGGTGGTGCAGAGACTTAAATATCGGAGCGTGACTACAAAGCCGCGGCGCTTCACGATCTTGTTGATTCCCGAACATGTTGAGGACAGGGGCGGTGCCTCAGTGGAGGACTCAGCCGTGCGATCGGCGGTCGTCGAGGCGACGGGCGAGACGGGTGCCTCGGGCTACCCCCGCTACGCCGGACACGGGATCGTGGCCGACATCGACCCCAGCACGCGCACGGTCGAGGCGCTGCTCGTCGATGGTTCGGAGCTGGACTATGGGCTCATCGCCACGGTTACTGCCGCTACCTGATCCTTGAATCGTTGATCGCTGATCGCTGATCGCGACGTCGTTGGCGGGTGGCTGATGGTAAGTCAGATAGGCGGCCCGCCATGGCGACGTACGACAGTGGTCTTCACTCCGCGGCCGAAGCCTCAGGACCGAAGCCTCAGCCGCGTGCGCGGAGGTATGCGTCCAGCTCGGCGGCCCCGGTCAGCATCGAGCGCCCGCGGGCGGACAGCCGGCCGTGCCAGTCGCGCAGGGCGCCTTCCAGGGGCTCCAGCCCGCCGGCCGCCCGTACTTGGGCGAGCAGCGGGGCGATCTGCTCCAGCAGGTAGCCGCCCCGCCTGAGCTGGTGGGCCAGCCGGGCGTCCCGTACGTCGGCCTCGTCGTAGACGCGGTACCCGGTCACCGGGTCGCGGCGCGGACGCACCAGCCCGGCGCGCTCCCATTTGCGCAGCGTCGCGGGCCGGATGCCGAGCTTCCCCGCCAGCGGCCCGATGAACGTGCCGCCGGCCCCGGGCGCCGCGGCCGGCTCGGGCCCCGCATCAGGCCCGGATGCCGTCGCGGGCTCCAGGTCGCGCAGGGCGCTCTCCACGGCCTGGAGGGTGCGGCGGTCGTCGAGGAGCTGGGCGTGGCTCTCGTCGATGAGGCGGAACGCCTCCTCGGCCGCGCCCTCGTTCACCGCCCGCATGATCGACGTCGCCGTCTGGTGGCCGTGGCCGGGCACCAGGGCCAGGAACGCGCGCAGCGCCGCCGCGTGCAGTGAGGTGTAGGTGCGGTAGCCGTGGGGTGTGCGGCCGGCGGCCGGGAGGATGCCGGCCTCCTCGTAGTTCCTGACCGCCTGCGTGGACAGACCGTGCTTACGTGCCAGGTCAACCGGCCTGAGGCGTTCGCCGTTTTGAAGGTTTCGTGCCATGGTCCCGCCGCGATCGTGGAAAAGTTTCAACCGAAGGTTCAACGATACCGTTGAAGGCATGGCTACTGACATCAAGGACTCCGTCCATGCCGTCGAGGCCGCTGCCGTCATGGGGCTGCTCCCGGCCCGGCCGCGACTGCTCGCCCTGGGCGAGCCCACCCACGGTGAGGACACTCTGCTCGACCTGCGCAACGAGCTCTTCCGGCAGCTCGTCGAGCACGAGGGCTACCGGACGATCGCGATCGAGAGCGACTGCCTGCGGGGCCTGGTCGTGGACGACTACGTCACCTCGTCAGGCACGGACACTCTCGACGAAGTGATGGAGCACGGATTCAGCCACGGGTTCGGCGCCTCCGCCGCCAACCGTGAGCTCGTGCGCTGGATGCGCGCCTACAACGACGGCCGGCCCGCGTCCGAGCAGCTCCGCTTCGCCGGGTTCGACGGCCCGCTGGAGATCACCGGCGCCGCGAGCCCCCGGCAGGCCCTCACCGCGCTCCACGGCTACCTCTCGGCCCGGGTGGACGCGGACCTGCTCCCCTGCACCGGGGAAACGCTCGACCGACTGCTCGGCGCCGACGACCGGTGGACCAATCCCGACGCGATGATGGACCCGGCCCAGTCCGTGGGGCAGTCGGCCGAGGCCGCCCAACTGCGGCTGCTCGCCGACGACTTGGTGGCGCTGCTCGACACCCGGATACCGCACCTGATCACGACGGCCTCGCGGGAGGACGGGGACCGGGCGCGTCTGTACGGGCGCACCGCGACCGGCCTGCTGCGCTACCACTACTGGATGGCCGACACCTCACCGGCCCGTATGACCCGGCTGTGCGCGCTGCGGGATCTGATGATGGCTCACAATCTCCTCGCCATCGCCGCACGGTGCCCGGCACTCGTCCACGCCCACAACTCCCATCTTCAGCGGCCGAAGAGCGCGATGCAGATGTGGCAGGGGCCGGTGGAGTGGTGGAGCGCCGGTGCGCTGGTGAGTGCCCAGCTCGGCGAGGAGTACGCCTTCGTGGCCACGGCCCTCGGCACCATCCGGCACCAGGGAGTGGACACCCCGCCGCCGGACACCGTCGAAGGACTCCTGTACGCGCTCCCGGAGGACCGCTGCGTCATCGACGCCCCGCGGCTGACCGCCGCCCTCGGCGACACCCGGCCCGCGCCCCGGGTGTCCCCCTGGTTCGGCTACGCCCCGCTCGCCCCGGCCCATCTGGCGGACATCGACGGCCTGCTGTTCGTCAAGGACGTCCCGCAGAGCTAGCGGCCCTCCTCAGCAGTCCGGCCTGTCGGGGCGCCTCGGATGCGAGGGAGGCGCCCCGGCGCCGGACACTGTGTACGGCGGCGCCGCGAGAACGGCCTGAGCCTGGGCCTGGGGCTTTCAGCAGGCCGCCGAACCCAAGCGGGGGCAAGGACCGCAGGCGTGCTTAGAGACGGGAGGCACGGGTACTCGGCTGAGCCAGATGCCCCGGAGGGAGATCTGACCCACGACCGGGAGGAGAGGAGCTCCGTGATGTATGACGTCGAAGCAGCAAGCCGCCCCGTTTTGGTGGGGGTCGAGGAGGAGAGCGACGCCGCGCGCGCCGTGGTGCGGCACGCCGCACGGCAAGCAGAGCTGCACGGCAGCCCGCTGCACCTCCTTCATGTTCTCGGCGGGGCTGGTGGAGCCTCGGACGGGAACAGCGGGTCAGCGAGTGAGAAGACGCGGGGCGCAGCGGTCGTGGAACCGCTCGCGGCGTGGGTGCACTCGGAGTTCCCGAATGTGGTGGTGACAGCGCGGACGGCACCGGGCCGGGCGGCCGAAGAACTCCTTGCGCGCTCCGCCAAGGCGGCCGCTCTGGTCCTGGGCCACCGCGGGACCGGCGGATTCGCCCGGCTTCCCCTGGGCTCGGTCAGTTGGCAGGTGGCCACCCACGCCGAATGCCCGGTCATCATCGTCCGGCCGGGCGAAGCGGCCGAGAACCCGACGGCCAGGGTCGTCGTCGGGGTGGACATCAACGACGTCTCGGGGGAAGCCGTGGACGCGGCCTTCGCCGAGGCCGCACTCCGCGGGGCACGCCTGGAGATGGTGCACGCGAACCTCCACTTCAGCGAGATGCCGGTCGGGCCAGGCATGGTCGCGCCGGACTTCAAGGCTCTCGACGAGGCAGCTCTGCGGATCCTGGACGCCGAGGCCGCCCAACGCGCCGGACGCTACCCCGGAGTCGACGTACGCACCCGTGTGGAGCGGGTACGTCCGTCGACCATTCTGGCCGAGACCTCACGAGGCGCCTCGCTTCTCGTGGTGGGCTCCCATGGCCGTACAGGACTGCGCAGGCTGATGCTCGGCTCCGTGAGCGCCGAGGCTCTCCATACGGCTGCCTGCCCCGTCATGGTGGTCCCCACCATGGACCACCACCACTAGACCCCAGGTCACGCACGTCCGAACGCCGGCGCCTCGAACCCCTGGCTACCGCGTGGAGGGGCAGGTCGCCATCCGGTAGTCCTTTGGTGGCATGCCATAGGCGGTTCGGAAGGTACGGGTGAAGTCGGCTGCGTGGGAGAAACCGCAGCGGGCGGCAATGGTGTGGATGGGGGTGGTCCGCCAGGTGGGGTCGGCGAGTTCGCGGCGGGCGCGTTCGAGGCGTTGCCGGCGGATCCAGGCGGCGACGGTGGTCTCTTCGTGCTGGAAGAGGCGGTGGAGGTAGCTGGTGGAGATGTGGTGGGCGGCCGCGATCGTCGGGGGCCGCAGGTCCGGGTCGGCCAGATTTCGCTGAATGAAGGCTTGGATGCGCAGGGTCAGCGCGCGTCGGTGGGATTCGGGGGGTACCTGGTTGTCGGCTTCCAGGTGGTGGGCGAGGGTCGCGGTGAGCAGGTCCAGGGCCACCGTGCCCAGACGGGTGGTGTCCGCGGGCCGGTAGGGCGTGGTGTCCGTGGCCAGCTGCCTGAGGAACTGCGCGAGCAGGCCCCCGATTCCTTCCCGGCCGGGCAAGGAGCGGGCGAGAAGGCGGTCAACGCTGTTGGGAGGAAAGGGCAGCAGCGTTTTGGGGATGCCCATTCCGACCGATGTCACTGCGCCGGCCACGGTCTCCCAGGGGCGTGAGGTGTCGACGACATACATCTGCTGTGCACCGTGCGCCGCTTCGTGGCCGCCGTGGCGAATTCCCACGGTTCCGCGCAGGAGGAGCGCGAGGGTGTAGCACTCCGGGTCGGACTGCCGGATCAACTTGGCTGTCCGCAGCCCCGTGACCGGCTGAACCTTCGTCGGCACAAGCGATACCGGCCCCAGCTGGAGACTGCGCAGCTCACCGTCGAAGTCACCGGAGTGCTCGCTGCTGGTCTCCATGGGGCAGATCGTCTTGGCCAGGTGTTGCCGCCAGACATCGAACCGGTCAGGCGTCGGCACATCACTACTGCGGAAGATCGTCTCCATCGCCATCGTTCTTCCCCCTGTGTCAGGCTGCGTACGTGAGCCCACGCGGCGGGTGGCCGCCGTCCGGCGCCCCGTGGTGGTCAGTCACGGAGCCGGGGAGACGGGATTCCGCCGGTAGCTTTCCGCCCTGTCAGCGACGTGAGCGGAGCCGGGGCGTGGTCCCGCCTTGGGCCGAAGTCCGAGCCTATGCAGTCCACCGGGCCGTCCGCACCGGCAATCAGGCCACACTGCCGCTCCGTCACACCGATACCTTGTGCCCCATGCCCGAGCCCACGTTCTGGACGCTCCCCGCGGACCGCATGACGACCGGCAGCGGAATCCGTTACGAACTGACCGTCCTCCAGCCGCCGTTCACCGTGAACGGCGGCGGAACTCCGCCCAACGACCCCGCCCGGGCTGCCGCGTTCGCCTCGTGGGCCGGGCGGAAGTCCACTGCGGCGCCGAGCACACCGAGGACCTCGTATGGCTCCCGGACGGCACCATGTTCCACGCCCGCGGCTGGCCGGCGATGAACCGTTCGTCGTCGCCGGCGGCCCCCGGGCCGTGATGACCGCTCTCGGCATCACCGCGGAAGTCCTCGACGACCTTGAGGGCCTGGCATGAAGCGCCTGCCCCGGATCTGCGGGACGCCTCCGGAGCGGGTCAGAACTTCACGGTGGAGACCGTGTAGACCACCGGGTGCCCCGGTTCGTCGTAGCTGACCATGATCCGCTGGGAGGGGTGCGGGGCCCGGTCCGTGGTCGTCGTGCCGGCCCACGGGCCGTCGGTGCCCAGGTCCCAGCCGACCTTGGACGCCTGGCCGGGCGGGATGGTCATCCGGTCCTTCTTGAGGGCGGCGGTGCTGGTGCCGACGGCCGCGAGGTAGTGCTCCAGGCCCCACTCGTTGGTCCGGAACTGCACGAACAGCGCGCTGGTCTGCCAGGAGTTGGTCTCGTAGTAGTAGACCGGGGTGGAGCCGACCGGGACCGGGACGTTGTAGATCCGCTGCTGGACCTTGGAGGGGAAGGCGTTGGTCAGGCCGGTGGCGGCGGCCTCCAGCTCCTTGCCCTCGCCGCTGTCGCGGCTCTGCTCGGCGGAGATGACGATATAGCCGGCCGGGATCGCGATCAGCAGGAAGACGATCAGCGCCATCAGCAGCGGACGGCGGCGCTTGGCGCGCGGCGGCGCGGGCGGCTGGTGGTCGTCGTGCACGGAGTGCAGGTCGGTGTCGGTCATCGGCGGCCGGCCCGTTCATAGCGTTCGTGGCGCTCGACGCGGCGCCGGTTGGCACGCCGGAAGCGGCGGGCCACCAGGCGGGCCAGGTCGGCGGCGCCGACCATGCCGGCCTCGGGACCCAACTGGGCCTTGGCGATGGTGGCTTCGGGACGGTAGCCGCGTCCGGTGAGCTGGCGCCGGAAGGCGTCCCTGGCCGGGGCGATCAGCAGGTCGTCGGCGGCGCTGACGCCTCCGCCGATGACGAAGCAGGACGGGTCGAGGGCGGCGGCGAGGTTGGCGATGCCGACGCCGAGCCACTGGCCGATCTCCTGGAGGAGCTCGACGCACATCGCGTCGCCCTCCCGGGCCAGCTCGGTGATCAGCGGCCCGGTGATGTCGCCGACCCGGCCGCCGACCCGCTCGATGATGTTGTACGCGACCGGGGAGTCGGCGGCGGCCAGCTCACGGGCCTCGCGCACCAGGGCGTTCCCGGAGCTGTACTGCTCCCAGCAGCCGCGGTTGCCGCACGGGCAGCGGTGGCCGCCGGGAACGACCTGCATATGACCGAATTCACCGGCCACGCCGTACTTGCCGCGCTTGACCGCGCCGTCCTCCAGGATCGCGCCGCCGATACCCGTACCGAGCGTGATCATGACGAGGTGGTCCTGGTCGCGGCCGGCGCCGAAGCGCCACTCCGCCCAGGCGGCGGTGTTGGCGTCGTTGTCGACCATGACGGGGACGGCCAGGCGGCCGGCGAGGCGGTCGCGCAGGGGCTCGTTGCGCCAGTTCAGATGCGGGGCGAAGAGCACCTTGCTGCGGTCCGCGTCGACCCAGCCGGCCGCGCCGATGCCGACCGCGTGGACGTCGTGCCGGTCGGAGAGGTCGAGCACCAGCTCGGTGATGGTGTCCTCGACGACCTGCGGGCTCTTGGACTTGTCCGGCGTCTCGGTGCGGACCTTCTCCAGAATGGCGCCGTCGGCGTCGACCACCCCCGCCATGACCTTGGTGCCGCCGATGTCGATGCCGACGGTGGGCACCCGGGGGGCGGTCAGCAGCGTGCGCCGCTCGCGGGTGCCGACCGTGCGCAGCACGGTGGCTCTGGCGGATCCTCGGTGCACCCGGTCCCGGTACATGCTCATCGACCCACCTCTTCGCCGGTACTCCCCCACTGCCTGAACGGCGTGGGTGGTGCCCCCATGCGGCTGCTGCGTGCTCGCAAGAGTCGTCGTCCCTGCGGGTCTCGGGAGGCCGGGGCCTCGATGTGCTGGTTCGCTGCGATTGTGCATCACCCGCACCGTTCCGCGCACCGCGACGGAGAGTGACGCGCCCCGCGCGGCCCGGGGGCCTGCGCGGGGCGCGGTGAAGATCACTCGGGCCGGTGACCGCCGGGGAATTCCGGTGTCGCGGTGCGGGCCAGCTCATGACTGAGCTGTTCCAGCTCGCTGCCGCCCGCCATTTGGCGGGTCAGCTCCTCCAGGGCGATCTCCGATTTGGCGTGGCTGCCGGCCATCGTGCCCCGCTTGAGCAGCACGAAGCGGTCGCCGACGAGATAGGCGTGATGCGGATTATGGGTGATCAACACCACGCCGAGCCCGGCGTCCCGGGCGGCCGCGACGTACTTGAGGACGACGCCGGACTGCTTGACGCCGAGCGCCGCGGTCGGCTCGTCCAGGACGAGGACCTTGGCGCCGAAGTAGACGGCGCGGGCGATGGCGACGCACTGCCGCTCGCCGCCCGAGAGGGTGCCGATGGGCTGGTCGACATCGCGCAGGTCGATGCCCATCCGCAGCAGCTCACTGCGGGTGGTCTCGCGCATCGTGCGGACATCGAGCCGCTTGAACGGTCCGGCGCCGGTGGTCGGCTCCGAACCGAGGAAGAAGTTCCGCCACACCGGCATGAGGGGGACCACCGCGAGGTCCTGGTAGACGGTGGCGATGCCGCGGTCCAGGGCCTCGCGCGGGGAGGCGAGGGTGGCCTCCTCCCCGTCGATGGTGAAGGAGCCGGCGTCGTGCCGGTGCAGCCCTGCGATGATCTTGATGAGGGTGGACTTTCCGGCGCCGTTGTCGCCGAGCACACAGGAGATCTCTCCCGCGTGCACCTCCAGCGAGACGCCTTCCAGGGCCCGGACGTTCCCGTAGTACTTGCTGACGTCGGTCAGCTCGACCAGCGCTGTCATGCCTTTTCCTCCGCCCGCTTGCGGACCCATGCGTTCAGGAGCGTGGCGAGCAGCAGCATCGCGCCGAGGAAGAACTTGTACCAGTCCGGATTCCACTGCGCGTAGACGATGCCCTTGCTGGCCATGCCGAAGATGAAGGCGCCGACGGCCGCGCCGATCGCCGAGCCGAAGCCGCCGGTCATCAGACAGCCGCCGACCGCCGCGGCGATGATGTAGAGGAACTCGTTGCCGACGCCGTCGCCGGACTGGATCGCGTCGTACGAGAACAGCAGATGCTGGCCGGAGACCCAGGCGGCGAAGGCGACGCCCATGTAGAGGCCGATCTTGGTCTTGGTGACCGGGACACCCACGGCCCGTGCGGCGTCGGCGTTACCGCCCACCGCGAAGATCCAGTTGCCGACGCGGGTGCGCAGCAGGATCCAGGTGGCGACCGCGACCAGCGCCAGCCACCACAGGATGGTGACCTGGATGTCCACGCTGCCCAGGGTCAGATGCGAGGCGAAGAGCGTACGGGCCGAGCCGAAGCCCTCCATGTCGGCGATGGTCTTCGTCGAGACGGTGCCGCTGATCAGCTTGGTGAAGCCGAGGTTGAGGCCGGTCAGCATGAAGAAGGTGCCGAGCGTGATGATGAAGCTGGGCAGTTTCGTACGGGTCAGCAGCAGGCCGTTGAAGGCCCCGATGGCGAGGGTGACCAGCAGCGACACCCCCACGCCCACCCAGGTGTTGGCGGTCATCTGGTAGCTGAACATCGACGAGATCAGCGCCGAGCTGACGACCATGACACCGGCCGACAGATCGAATTCCCCGCCGATCATCAGCAGCGCCACCGGCACGGCCATGATGCCGATCGTCGATGACGCGTAGAGCACGGTGGAGAGGCTGGCGGCCCGCAGGAACGGCTCGGCCACGATCGAGAAGAAGACGAAGACCGCGGCGGCACCGACGACGGAGCCCAGTTCGGGGCGGCCCATCAGCCGCCGGGCGAGGGAGCGGTGCAGCAGCCGTTCGTCGCCGCTCTTGGCCGGACCGGCCGGCTGAAGTGGTGGTGCGTCCGCGTGGCTCATCGGGTCCCCCGCTTCGTGTAGTCCTCCAGTGCGGCGGCGTCCTTCTTGGTGATCACCTGGGGCCCGGTGAGCACCGGCTTGCCGCCGCCGAGGACGTCGGAGTTGTACTTGTAGAGCCACAGCAGGTCGACGGCCTCGTAGCCCTGGAGGTAGGGCTGCTGGTCGACGGCGAAGCCGAGGGTGCCGTCCTTCAGACCGGTCGCGACCTGGGCGTTGAGGTCGAAGGTGTCGATCTCGGCCTTGCTGCCGGCCTGCTCCTTGGCCTTGACGGCCGTGGCGGCGAAGGGCGCGCCGAGCGTGACGACGGCGTCGAGGGCGCTGTCCGACTGGAGCTTGGACTCGATCGAGGACTGCACATCGGGCATGTTGGTGCCCTCGACGTACAGCTTCTGGAGATCGCCCTTGAAGGTCTTCTTGGCACCGTCACAGCGCTGCTCATGGCCGACATTGCCCTGCTCGTGCAGGATGCACAGGGCCTTCTTGCGGCCGCGCTTGTTCAGCTCCTCGCCGACCGCCTCGCCGGCCACCGTCTCGTCCTGCCCGATGTGGCTGAGCGCCCCGAACGCCTTGGACTCCTCGGCGCCGGAGTTCACCGTGATCACCGGGATGCCGGCCTTCTCGGCCTTGGCGACGACGTCCTTCATGGCGTTGGGCTTGGCCAGCGAGACGATCAGCCCGTCGACCTTCTGGTCGATGTAGGACTGCACCAGCTGGCTCTGCCGCTGGGCCTCCTTGTCGTGCCCGTAGACGAACTTGATGTTGTCCTTGACGGCGGCCTGCTGGGCGCCGTTCTGCACGATGTCCCAGAAGGTGTCGCCGTCTCCCGAGTGGGTGACCATCGCGAACGTCCACCTGGGGGTGTTCACCGCGGCCTTGCCGCCGGCGGCCTTGGCGGCCCGCTCCTGCTCGGCGCGCAGACCTCCGGTGCTGCTGCATCCCGCCAGGGAGGCGCCCAGCGCCGCCGCCAGCACGGCGCCGATGACGCGTCCCCTTCTCCGAACCCGTGCCACGAGGACTCGCCCTTCCCGCTGATCTTGCCGTGTCGGCTGCGTTGGTCGTATTCGCTGTCCGGCCGGTCCGGCCGGCCGCTGTGTGGTGTGGTCCACCGGTACCTGCCGGCCGGGACCGACCGGCCAAGTATCCGTGACCGGTGATCTGTCCCGGTTCATGGGGTCCCGTCTTCCGTGGGGCGTCACCGGGTGCCTCGCCCGGTGTATTCGGTGAGCTGGGGTACGTCCTTCTCGGTGACCAGGGCGGGCCCGGTGAGCACCGGCTTGCCGCCGCCGAGCACATCGGCGTTGGCCTTGTGGAGCCAGAGCAGATCCACCGCCTCGTAGCCCTGGAGGTAGGGCTGCTGGTCGACGGCGAAGGTGAGGTCCTTGGCCTTGAGCAGCTTGACGACGGCGGAGTTCAGGTCGAAGGTCGCGATCTGCGCCCGGCTGCCGGCCTCCTCCTTGGCCTTGAGCGAGATCGCCGCCATCGGCGCACCGAGCGTGACGATGGCGTCGATGGACGGGTCGGACTGGAGCTTGGCCTCGATCGAGGACTGTGAGTTCGGCGCGTTGGTGCCGTCCACATCGAGGTTCTCGACCGTTCCGCGGAAGCCCTTGCGGACGCCGGCGCAGCGGTCCTCCAGCGACACATTGCCCTGCTCGTGGATGACGCAGAGCACCTTCTTCGCCTTCCGCTCGTTCAGCTCGGCGCCGACCGCGCGGCCGGCCACCGACTCGTCCTGCCCGATGTGGGTGAGTGCCCCGTACGCCGCGGAGAACTCGCCACCGGAATTGACGGTGATGACGGGGATGCCCCGCGCCACGGCCTTGCGGACGGCCGCCTTGACGGCGTGCGGCTTGGCGAGGGTGACGATCAGCCCGTCCACCTTCTGATCGATGTACGACTGGATCAGCGCGGCCTGCTGGGCGCCTTCCTTGTCGTGCGCGTACAGGAACTTCACCTTGTCCTTGGCGGCGGCCTGCTGGGCGCCGTTCTGCACGATGTCCCAGAAGGTGTCGCCGTCGCCGGAGTGGCTGACCATGCCGATGGTCATGCGCGGGGTACCGGCGTCCTTGCCGGCGGCATCGGGGTCGCCGGCGGCGCCGCACCCGGTGGCGAGCGCAGCGGTCGCCAGTAAAGCGGCTGCGCTGCGCAGCGCGACACTGCGGACAGTGAGGGGGCCAGTCGTACGCACGCCGATCATCGTGGGACCGCCTTTTCTCCCGGCCGCCGGAATGCGGCTGGAGGAGTTTGTAACGGCGCGCGCGGAGCCACGTCAATGGTTTGTCAGAACATTCTGACGAATGCGGGTCGCGCGGGGCGTATAGAGCGGGACATTTCGGGCAATACGGCGTGCCTGACCGTGCTCGGGGGAGGGGACGGACAGGGGAACGATAGGCGGACCCGGGTGACCGGTCCGGGGGCCGGCGGGGGCAGAGCCCGCTCCGCTCAGGGCCGTACCAGCAGCTGGAACTCGAAGGCGTAACGAGAAGCGCGGTAGACGTGCGAGCCGAATTCGACCGCGCGCCCGGTGTCGTCGAAGGTCGTCCGCTGCATCGTGAGCAGCGGGGCGCCCTCGGGCTCGTCGAGCCGCTCACCCTCCTCCACGGTCGCGGCGCGGGCCCCGACGGCCTGCCGGGCGCTGTGCAGGGTGATCCCGGCCGACCGCATCAGGCGGTACAGGCCGGTCTCCTCCAACTCGGCGGTCTTCAGCTCGATCAGCCCGGCGGGGAGGTGGTTCCGCAGATGCGCCACGGGCTCGCCGTGGGCCAGCCGCAGCCGCTCGACCAGCGCGACCTCCGCCCCCTCGGCGATCCCCAGCGCGGCGGCGACCTCGGCGTCGGCCTCGGTGGTGGTGTTGAGCAGCACCCGGGTGGCCGGCTTCTGCCCGGCCGCCTCCAGGTCGTCGTAGAGGCTGCTCAGCTCCAGCGGGCGTTTGACCTGACTGTGGACGACCTGGGTGCCGATACCGCGGCGGCGCACCAGCAGGCCCTTGTCGACCAGCGACTGGATCGCCTGCCGCACCGTCGGCCGGGACAGGCCGAGCCGGCCGGCCAGTTCGATCTCATTGCCGAGCAGGCTGCCGGGTGCCAGCTTCCCGTGCTCGATCGCGGCCTCCAGCTGCTGGGACAGCTGGAAATACAACGGGACCGGACTGCTCCGGTCCACGCTGAACTGGACGGGGCCGTCGGCGCCCAGGGCTTGTTCTGTCTCGCGTTTCCCCACGCTCGCGAGCGTATCCGCCCCGGCAGATGACGGGAAGTCCGGAGGTCACATTGTCCGGACAAGACGGACCACGTGGGCCTTCCGCCGCCCGCCCGGCCGGGAAACGGGGCGCGGCGCGTGCGGTCGCCCGTACAGGCCGTCCGTACGCCGGAATACTGGGCCGAGGACAGCCGTGACCGCACACCGGGCCGGGCGGCCCCGCCCGCGCCCCGACCACCCGCACGTCCCGGAGGAGCCCTCATGCCCATTCGCCGCGTCGTCCCCGACATCCACTCCGACGACCTGGACGGAAGCCGCACGTTCTACGGCCTGCTGGGGTTCGAGGAGGTCATGAACCTGGGCTGGGTCATGACCCTCGCCTCCCCCGCCAACCCCACCGCCCAGCTCATCTTCATGACCCACGACGAGACCGCCCCCGTCACCCCCGACATGAGCATCGAGGTCGACGACGTGGACGCGGCCTACGCCGCCGTTCTGGCCGCCGGCGCGCCGATCGTACGGCCGCTCCAGGACGAGGAGTGGGGCGTCCGCCGGTTCTTCGTCCGGGACCCGAACGGCCGGGTCGTCAATGTCCTCGGCCACCGGCCGTCGGCGGGCGGCACCGGCAGCGACTGAGCTGCCGGCCTCCAACGGCCGGCCCTCCCTACGCCTCGGCGCCGCCGCCCGTGGGCCCGTTGAGCGGCATGGCGGCCCCCTGCGCCACCGCGCACACGGTCTCCGCCCCCTCCCCGTCGAGCACGGTCAGCTCGCAGCGGCACACGGCCTGCCGGCGCCCGGCCTGGACGACCTGGGCGCGGGCCCGCAGCGTCCGGCCGCGCGCCGGGCGCACGTACTGGATGGAGAAGCCGCCGGTGACGATGGCCGGGCCCAGGGCCGTGGCCGCGGCGAAGGTGAGGGTGTTGTCGGCGGCGTACGACAACACCCCGCCGTGCACGAACCCGTGCTGGGGCCTCTCGCCTGTGCCTCTCGCCCGGCATCCGTAGACCCGACCCGACAGGAGAGCCGACCCTCCACAACGGCACGCGGCCGCCTCCGCCTCGCTACTTCCTCACTTCATCCAGGCGTCCTCGTACTTCCGGTACGTCCCGTCGTGCGTGGCCAAGTGAACCCACTGGTCCACATACGCCTTGAACTCGTCGTCGCCGCGGGGCAGGGCGTATGCCTTCTCGGAGAAGGTGAAGGGCTTGTCCGGGTGGAGCGAGCAGAGTTCGGGGTGGATCTTGGCCTGATAGCGGGTCTCTGCGGCGTCGGTCATCATCACATCGGCGCGGCCCGCGATGATCTCGTCGAAGATCGTGGTGTTGTCCGGATGGACCGTGAGGGTCGCGCGGTGGATATGGGCACGGGCGAACTCCTCGTTGGTGCCGCCCGGGTTGACGATGACGCGCGTGCCGGGCCGGTCGATCTGCGCCAGGGTCCGGTACTTGTCCTTGTCCGTGCAGCGCACGAGCGGCGTCTTGCCGTCGGTGCGGGTGGGTTCGCTGAAGTACACCGCGCGGGCCCGCGGAAGGGTGACCGAGACACCGCCCATGGCGATGTCACAGCGGCCGGCCGCCAGATCGCCGACGAGCCGGGCCCAGGTCGTGGCCACGTAACGCGGGGTGGCATCGAGGCTCTTGGCGAGATCCCCGGCCATCTTGATGTCCACCCCGCTGTATTTGCCGGTCGCGGGGTCGCGGTGCGTGAAGGGGCGGTAGTCGCCCGTGGTGCAGACGCGCAGCACCCCGCGCCGGGGGACGGCATCGAGGGCCGACGCCTTCCCGGCGGCGGCGGTGGCTCCTCGTACGGCGGCGGGGGTGTCCGAGGCCGCCGGGGCGGCGGCGGTGACGGCGAGCAGACAGGCGAGGGCGGAGAGCGTGGCGGCGCGCTTCATGGGGGCTCCTGTGACTCCGGTACGCGGCGACTCGGTCGCATGATCGAAGCGCTCAGAGTGGCAGAGCCCGGGGCCCGGGTGAACCCCCCGACCGGCCCGCGGGACGGCCGGAGGGGCCGGGGCGGCGGCGCACCGACGCGCCGTCAGTCCTCGTACGGCATGCGCGCCCTCGGTCCGCTCAAGGGGCCGGGGCGGCGGCGCACCCACGCGCCGTCAGTCCTCGTACGGCATGCGCGCCCTCGGTCCGCTCAGGGGGCCAGGGCTGCCGCGCGCCGACGAGCCGTCCGCCCTCCTACCGCCCCCGCGCCCGCCGTCGGTCCGCTCAGAAGTCCGCGGCGCCGTGGAACGCCGGACGGTCCGGGGCGGCCTCCTCCAGGCGGGTGAGGAGATCGGCGGCGCGCTTGGCAACGGTGTCACGATCGCCGTCGGAGAGCGCGGCACCCATGCCGACGGCGACGGCGCCCGCGGCGATCCACTCCGGCGCACTGTCGACCGTCACCCCGCCCGTCGGCAGCAGCGGCACCTGCGGCAGCGCGGCACGGACCTCCGTCAGCCAGGCCGGGTCGTGTCCCGAGGCGGGGAACAGCTTGAGCGCGTCCGCCCCGAGCTCCAGCCCGCGGACCATCTCGGTCGGCGTCGAGACCCCGGGGAAGACCGGGACGCCATAGCGGTGGCCGGTACGGATGACCTCGGCGTCCAGGCTCGGCGAGACCAGGAACCGGGCACCCGCGTCGACCGCCATCCGGGCCGATACCGCGTCAAGGACCGTGCCGGCGCCGATGACCGCGTCGTCCCCCAGCTCGCGGGTGAGCGTGGTGACCGCTTCCAGGGCGAAAGGGGTGGTGAGGGATATCTCCAGGCTGGTGATGCCCGCGGACAGCAGGGTGTCGGCAGTGGCGCTGGCCTCGTCATAGGTCCGGCTACGGACGATGGCGAAAACACGCTGCGCCAGTGCGGCCCGGGTGATTTCCCAGCGATACACGGCAGTTCGCCGTCCTTCCTTGTCTCCGACGCTCCATGCCGCCTCGCCTCGGCCTCCAGCGGATACGGCATTTTCCGGGGCGTGCCGCAGCAGCTGACCCCACATGGTCTTTTTCCGCCGATGCCCGCCCGCTCCTCGTTTTCACCAAAACGCTACCGGGAGCCACTGACAATCCTCTCGCGGGGGTGCGCCCCGTGCGCCCCTTCTGCCGAGAATAGGGAGAAGAGGGAGGTCGGAGGGGGCGCACGGCACCGGCGCGCGGCCCCGCCCCGCCGCCAAAACGCCGCCGGCGGGCGTGCGGGCACATATAC